>DAORUI010000146.1:0-7070 GCA_035433085.1 Propionicimonas sp.
CGAGAAGGTCGACCCGATGGCGTTCTTCGCCGAGCAGGCGCCGGCGAACTCGTCCATCGTCTACACCAGCAAGTACGCGTGGGCCGACGACGCATGGATGGGCCAGCGCGCGAAGTCGCAGGCGTACAAGGAGGCGATGAGCATCTACGAGTTGCACCTCGGCTCATGGCGCCGCGGCAAGACCTACCTCGAACTGGCCGACGAACTTGTCGAGTACGTCACCTGGCAGGGTTACACCCACGTCGAGCTGATGCCGGTCACCGAGCACCCGTTCGAACCGTCCTGGGGCTACCAGGTCACCAACTACTTCGCCCCGCAGTCGCGGCTGGGCCGTCCCGACGAGTTCCGCTACCTCGTCGACCGGCTGCACCAGGCCGGCATCGGCGTGATCCTCGACTGGGTGCCCGGGCACTTCCCCAAGGACGAGTGGGCGCTGGGACGCTTCGACGGCACCGCGCTGTACGAGCACTCCGACCCCCGCCAGGGCGAGCATCGGGACTGGGGCACGTACATCTTCAACTACGGCCGCAACGAGGTGAAGTCCTTCCTGGTCTCCAACGCGTTGTACTGGGTGACCGAGTTCCACATCGACGCCCTGCGGGTGGACGCGGTCGCGTCCATGCTCTACCTCGACTACTCGCGTGAGGAAGGCGAGTGGGTGCCGAACATCTACGGCGGCAACGAGAACCTTGAAGCGATCGACTTCCTGCGCTACGTGAACAAGCACCTGTACGAGCGCGTGCCCGGTGTCGTGATGATCGCCGAGGAGTCAACGTCGTTCGGCGGAGTGACCAAGCCCGTCCATTCCGGTGGTCTCGGCTTCGGGTTCAAGTGGAACATGGGATGGATGAACGACTCGCTGCGGTACCTGGCGCAGGAGCCGATCCATCGGCAGTACCACCACAACGAGATGACCTTCGCAATGGTCTACGCCTACTCGGAGAACTTCGTGCTGCCGATCTCGCATGACGAGGTGGTGCACGGCAAGGGCTCGATGATCAACAAGATCCCGCAGGACACCTGGCGCCAGTTCGCCACCCTGCGCGCCTTCTACTCCTACATGTGGGCGTTCCCGGGCAAGAAGCTGATCTTCATGGGCTGCGAGTTCGGGCAGCGCTCGGAGTTCAACGAATCGGCCAGCCTGGAGTGGTGGGTCTCCGACCTCTGGGGCCACAAGGGCCTGCAGCGGATGTTCAAGGACCTCAACGAGATCTACCGCAGCCATCCGGCTTTGTGGGAGCTGGATAGCGATCCCGCGGGCTTCCGCTGGATCAACGCCGACGACGCGCCGAGCAACACCTACAGCTGGGTGCGCAGTGACGCCTCCGGCCGTGACGTCGCCATTGCGGTGAACTTCTCCTCCGAACCATGGACGCGCTACCGCCTCGGCCTGCCGAAGGCCGGGGTGTGGAAGGAGATCTTCAACTCCGACTCGGGCATCTACGACGGCTCGGACACCCATGGCAACCTCGGCCAGGTGGTGGCGAGCGAGGACGGCTGGAACGGGCTGCCGGCCAGCGCGATGGTCGTCGTGCCGCCGCTCGGGGCGGTGTACTTCGAATACGTCGGCGAGGAGTGATCCGCGAGGTCCTTCCGTACGTACTGGACGACGGGGTGGCGGTCATCGACTTTCGGGGCGATGACCGCACGGAGCGCTACCACCTGCTGCTGGTGAACACGATCCGGCTGGCGTTCGGTGCGGGCGCTCGGCGGGTCGAGGTGACCATCTGCGCTGCCGACTCTCCGCGGCGCCGAGCGCTGCATCGGGCAGGTCTTCGCCTTGAAGGCGTCCTGCGCGAGCGACTGCTCACCCCGGATGGGCCGAGCGACCTGCTCAGCTACGCCCGGCTCGCGTCCGATCGCGTCGACGGCCCGGAAGGGTTCACCGGCGTGATGAACACCGTGACGCCGCGGAAGCGGCTGATCAGCCACATGCTGCTGACCGACGATGCCGGCCGGGTGTGCGTGCTGGAGACCACGTTCAAGCCGGACTTCGAGCTGCCCGGTGGCATCCTTAACGCCGGCGAGACCCCTCGCCAGGGGTTGGTGCGTGAGGTGCAGGAAGAGCTGAGCCACGCCGTCAGCGTCGGTCGCCTGCTGGTGGTGGACTGGCTCGCTCCCTACCTGGGCTGGGAGGACGCGGTGGAACTCATCTTCGACGGCCGCGAGATGCCGGACGCGTCCAAGCCGCTGCTGCGGCCCGACCTACGTGAGATCCGCGCCGTCCATTGGCTGGAGCCCGACGCAGCCGTCGCCCGGATGGCACCCTTCGCCCAGGGCCGCCTTCGCGGCGCTCTGGCAGCCCGCGAAGAAGGCCGCACCCTCTACTTGGAAGCCGGTCAGCGAATCAGCTGAGCCCAAACGCCTCCCCCTCCCAACAGCCCCTGAGCAGCTCGCGAGGAACGACGTCCCCCTCCCACCGGTCCCTGAGGAGCTTGCGAGGAACGAGCAAGCGTCACGAAGGGCCCCCGCCACGTACCTAAATGCGTCTCCACCGTGAATCCACCCACCGGCCGCGGTGCACACAGCCACAGTCAAGGCCGCACAGCCCGAGCACAACCTTCGACAGCCACCCGCGGACCAGAGAACCGGTCACTATAGTTCGCTTGAGACTAACTAACCGGAGTGATCGTGAGCCTGACCACCGAGCCAGCCAGCGCGCCCGCGCGCCGCCTCGGCGTGCTGACCGCGGTGTACCTGCTCGGCATCTTCATGGGTGCGATCGACACGGGCATCGTCACACCGGCGCGGACGATCATCCAGAACGACCTGGGCGTCGACGACCAGACCGGCATCTGGATGCTCACGATCTACACCCTTGCGTACGCCGCAGCCATCCCGGTCATGGGCAAGCTGGCGGACCGCTACGGCCGCAAACCGATCTACCTGATCAGCATCACCCTGTTCGGCGTCGGCTCGCTGCTGTGCGGGCTCAGCCAGGACTTCGGCAGCTTCGGCATGCTGATCGCGGCCCGCGCGATCCAGGCCGTGGGCGGCGGCGGCATCGTGCCGATCGCCACTGCCGAGTTCGGCACGTCCTTCCCGCCCGAGAAACGCGGCATGGCACTGGGCCTGGTCGGTGGCGTGTACGGCGTGGCCAACATCTTCGGGTCGAGCGCCGGCAGCCTGATCCTGGGCATCTTCGGCGCCCACAACTGGCAGTTCATCTTCTACGTGAACGTGCCGATCAGCATCGCCATCATCATCGCCGGCTTGGTCTTCCTACCCAACCACAAGGTCGAACAGGTCTCCCGGATCGACCTGTTGGGCATCACCCTGCTGGTTGCGATGATCCTCTCGGTTCTCTACGGCCTGCGGAACCTCGACTTCTTCGACCTGGCGAACAGCATCACCGGCACCGACGTCTACCCCTATTTGCTCGGTTTCGTGGTGCTGCTGCCGCTGTTCGTTCTCGCTGAACGTCGAGCCGCTGATCCGGTGCTGAATCTGCGCTATTTCACCGAACCGGCGATCGTGGTCACCCTGGCCCTGTCGTTCATATCGGGCGTCATCCTCATGGGCGTCATCTTCGTCCCGCAGTTCGCCGAGAACGCGCTGCGCATCCCCACCGGCGAGGGTGGCTACTTCGTGATCATCCTCGGGCTGTTCTCCGGCATCGGCGCTCCCCTATCGGGACGTTTCACCGACCGCTTCGGCCCGCGTCCGGTATTCGGCTTCGGGGTAGCGGTCTCGGCGATCGCGGCGGCAGTCGGCGCGTGGTGGGCGATCCCGTCCCCGTCCTGGTGGAGTGTGTGCTCGACGCTCGCCTTGATGGGTCTTGGGCTGGGCTTCACCATCGGTTCGCCCCTCAACTACATGATGCTCGAACGCACCCCGGCCGAAGAGTCGAACTCGGCTCTCGCGACGCTCTCCCTCGTCCGCTCGATCGGAACGACCATCGCGCCGGCCGTGCTGGTCGGATTCCTGGCCCAGGCCGGCACCGCGCTGCCGGACGCGCTGGTGGCGCAACTGCCCCAGACCGTCACTGCGCCCGCGCTCCCCTACGCCGCTGAGCTCCAGGCCAAGTTCGCCGAGCTCAAGGCTGACGACCGGCTGGCCGAGAAGCTGGCCGGCGTGGAGTTCCCCGATCTGGCCGCCAACAGCACCATCGAACTGTCGCTGGACGGGGACGGCTCGCTGCCCGACGACCTGCTCGAACTGCTCAAGACCGCGGACGTGACCACGATCACCGAGCGCACCCGGATCGTCGCCGAGCGGATGTTCGAGGAGCAGACGCCGGCAGTGATCGCCGACATCACCGCCGGGGTGAACACCGGCCTGACCAGTCTCGCGGACGCCAGGACCGAACTGAGCGCCGCTCAGGCCGATCTCGTGGACGCGGTGGAAGGTGTCGACAAGGGCATCGCGGGCATGGACAAGGCCGCCAAGGGAATGCGTTCGGGCATCGCCGGCATGACCAAGGCCATCGCGGGCATGGACTCCGGCCTGGCCGGAACGGCCAAGGCCATCGCCGGCCTGGAGAAGGCGATCAAGGGGGTCGGCAAGGGCATCTCCGGTCTGGACAAGGCGATCGCCGGGCAGGGGGCCGGGCTGGCCCAGGTGCAGGCCGCCTACGACCAGCTGATGGCTGCACTTCCACCCGGTACACCGGAGCCGCCGCCTGCGCAGGCGCTGAAGGCCCAGATCGGGACGCTCAAGAGCAAGCTGGCCGACACCCGGAAGTCCAGGGCCAAGCTGGTGGCCAAGCAGAAGACCCTGAAGAAGAAGCTCAAGTCGGTGCGAACTGAGCGCACAGCGTTGGCCGAGCAGCGCGCCGCCATGGTGGCCAAGCGATCGAACCTGCGCACCCAACTCGCGTCCCTGGAGGACAAACGTGCGGACGCGGTCGCGAGCCGCAAGAAGCTGGTGAAGGCGAGCGACGAGGTGGCCGACGCTGTGATCGAGCTGGACGAGACCAAGCGGAAACTCACCACGCTGCGTGACGCCGTCCCCGGCGCATTCGAGACCGCCAAGGACGACTACCTGGCCGAGATCAGCGCTCGCTCGCCCAAGCTTGAGGCGACCTTCGCGAACACCCTCAACCAGGGCTTCCGTGACATCTACCTTGCGACGCTGGTGGCAAGCCTGCTGGCCGCAGCGCTGTTGGGCCTTCCCGCCGGGCGAGGGCTCAGAACAGGGCGCTGACCAGGTCGCGGCGGGCCTTGACCACCGCAGGGTCGGTGGGGCCAACAGTCTCGAAGAGTTCGAGCAGCCGAACGCGGACGGCTTCGCGCTGGTCCCCGGCGGTCAGGCGAATCACGGCGACCAGACGGTTGAACGCGGCGACGACCGCGCCGCCCATCAGTTCGGCGTCGGCCGCCGCGAGTTGGGCGTCCACGTCAGCCGGGTCGGCGTTGGCCGCGGCCAGCACCGCTGCCGGGTCCATCGCCGCCACCCGAGCCAGCAGCGCGGCCTGGGCGCGTCCGGCTTTGGCTTCGGCGTCGTTGGGGCTCGCCGCGAGCAGCTTGTCGAACTCGGCGACGGCCATCGCGTAGTCACCTTCGGCCAGGGCCGCGTCCGCGTCCGCGAACCGGGGGTCGGGACCGGCGTCGGCGTCGATGCTCACCGGCTCGGCGCGTCCGGTGACGCCGTTCGCTGCGGCGGCCTGCAGCAGCTGGGTGATGATCGCCTTCGCCTCGGTCTTGTCCTTGGTGCCCTGCCACAGCGGCGCCAGCTGCCCCGCGACCACACCGATCACCGTCGGCACCGCCTGGATCCCGAGCGCGCTCGCGATCTGCGGGACGGCGTCGACGTTCACCCGCGCCAACAGGTAGGCACCGCCGGCCTCGTTGGCCAGCTCGGTGAGGGCCCGCGAGAGGTCGCCGGCGTTGGCGCGCGGCGAGGTGAGTTCCATCACGATCGGGTACCTGACCGAGCCCGACATCACCGCCTCGAAGGTGCGCTCGTCCACCTCGGCGACGTAGGTCGCTCCCGACGGTGGCGGCGGCGCCTTCGCGGCGGCGACGATGCCGGACAGATCCATGGCACGGGACGGGTGGAAACCAGCTGAAGTCACAATCACGCATTGTGCCAGCCGCGCAGAACTGCCGCGAATGTGGCCGGTCGGTTCCCGATGGCAGAGGGACGCGGCAGGATGTACCCATGGCACACGAACGCGCCGGGCTGGTTGCGCTGCCCGAAGATCTCATCGACGTCGACGCCCTGGTCGGGGCCTACTACGACCTGGTTCCCGACCCGGACAACCCCGACCAGCAGGTCGTGTTCGGTACCTCCGGACACCGCGGCTCCAGTCTGGACGCCGCCTTCAACGACGCCCACATTGCCGCGACCACCCAGGCGATCGTCGAGTACCGCGCGGCCCAGGGCATCACCGGCCCGCTGTTCATCGGCAAGGACACCCACGCCCTTTCCGGCCCTGCCTGGCGGACGGCGATCGAGGTGCTGCACGCCCACGGCGTCACGATCCACGCCGAGCACGACGTTGACTTCACCCCGACGCCTGCGGTGTCACGCGCGATCATCGTCTACAACCGCGACCATGAGGGTCCCAGGGCCGACGGGATCGTGGTCACGCCCTCACACAACCCGCCTCGTGACGGCGGCTTCAAGTACAACCCGCCGCACGGCGGTCCGGCCGACACCGACGCGACCAGCGTGATCGCGTCCCGCGCCAACGAGTTGCTGCGCTCCCCGGGCTCGATCAAGCGGACGCCGTACGCCGTCGCGTCCGCGGACGTCACGCGGGTGGACTACCTGGGTGCCTACTGCGAAGACCTGCGCAACGCGCTGGACATCGACGCCATCGCTTCGGCGGGAGTGCGAATCGGGGCTGACCCGCTGGGGGGCGCATCGGTGCAGTACTGGGGCTACATCGCCGAGCGGCTGGGTATCGACCTGACCGTGATCAACCCGACCGTGGACCCGGCCTGGCCGTTCATGACCCTGGACTGGGACGGGAAGATCCGGATGGACTGTTCCTCGCCCTACGCGATGGCCTCGCTGATCGCCAACCGCGACCGCTACGACATCTCCACCGGCAACGACGCCGACTCCGACCGCCACGGCATCGTCACCCCGGACGCCGGTCTGATGAACCCCAACGCCTACCT
>DAORUI010000147.1:0-4277 GCA_035433085.1 Propionicimonas sp.
GGCCGCTCGCAAAGCCGCCCCTGCCCCGGCGGTCGCCGAGCCCGATCCGGCCTAGAGCCAAACAACGCGGAGGATTGTCCACCGACTACGGGGGAGAATCCTCCGCGTTGATTCAAGTGGTGGCGCTCAGGCCTGCACGATGTCCGTGTCAGAGGCACGTGGCAGAGTTGAGGAACCATGCCGGGCGAAGTGTTGAAGCGGTTCTCGCCGGCCACCAGGGAGTGGTTCCGGAGCAACTTCGCCGCGCCCACGTCGGCCCAGGTGGGCGCGTGGGATTCCATCTCGTCTGGACGGCACACGCTCGTGGTGGCTCCGACCGGTTCGGGCAAGACCCTGTCGGCGTTCCTCTGGGCGCTCGATCGGCTGGCCACCGAACCAGCGCCCGAGCCGACCAAGCGCTGCCGGGTGCTCTACATCTCACCTCTGAAGGCGCTCGCCGTAGATGTGGAACGCAACCTGCGCGCGCCCCTGGTCGGCATCGGGCACGCCGCCACCCGGCTGGGACTGGAGCGCCCGGACATCAGAGTGGCGGTCCGCTCGGGTGACACCCCGGCCGAGGAGCGGCGCAAGTTCAGCAAGCAGCCGCCCGACATCCTGATCACCACGCCCGAGTCGTTGTTCCTGCTGCTCACGTCCGCGGCGCGGGAGGCGCTCACCGGCATCGAGACGGTGATCGTCGACGAGGTGCACGCCGTCGCCGGCACCAAACGGGGGGCTCACCTAGCCCTCAGTCTGGAACGACTGGACGCGTTGCTGACCCGTCCCGCACAGCGAATCGGCTTGTCAGCGACGGTTCGGCCGGTCGACGAGGTGGCACGCTTCCTCGCCGGCGGACGCGAGGTCGCGATCGTGCAGCCGCCGAGTGAGAAACGGTGGGACCTCGAAGTCGTGGTGCCCGTGCCCGATCTGGGTGCGATCGGCGACGTGACCGGTGACCTTTCCGGACCGGCCGCCGGCGACCCCCAGCGGACGTCCATCTGGCCCCATGTGGAGGAGCGGATCGTCGACCAGATCGCCGCCCACACCTCGACCCTTGTCTTCGTGAATTCGCGGCGTTTGGCCGAGCGACTGACCGCACGGCTCAACGAGATCTGGGTGGAGCGTCTGGAAGATGCGGACGCGATCCCGGAGGCCGCGGCGGCAGCCCAACGTGGCGGCCGCTCGTTCCTCGCGGCCTCCTCAGGGACCGTTGGTGTGGAGACTCCGCCCCTCGCGGCCTCCTCAGGCGCCTCGTCAGCGCTCCCTGAGGAGGCTCGTGAGCTTGCGAGCGAGCCGTCACGAAGGGCCGCCGCCACCCTCGCGACCAACGAGCGCGGTCTCGACAAGCTCGACCAGCCGATCGAGGCAACTCGCGCGCCCGCGGCGGTCATGGCTCAGTCGGGGATCAGCCAGGGGGCGCCGCCGGTGCTGGCCCGAGCGCATCACGGTTCGGTCAGCCGGGAGCAGCGTCAGCTCACCGAGGAGGACCTGAAAGCAGGCCGGCTCCCGGCTGTGGTTGCGACGTCATCCCTCGAACTGGGTATCGACATGGGGGCGGTCGACCTTGTAATCCAGGTCGAGGCGCCGCCTTCGGTCGCGTCCGGGCTGCAACGGGTCGGACGCGCGGGCCACCAGGTGGGCGCGGTCTCGCGCGGGGTCCTGTTCCCCAAGTTCCGCGGCGACCTGGTGCAGACCGCGGTGACGGTCGAGCGAATGCGGGCTGGCGAGATCGAGTCGCTGCACGTCCCGGCCAACCCGCTGGACGTCCTTGCGCAGCAGATCGTCGCCATGGTGGCCATGGACGAATGGACGGTGCCCGATCTGGAGGCGCTCGTCCGACGTTCGGCGCCTTTCGGCGGACTCACCCGTCCGGTACTCGAGTCCGTGCTCGACATGCTGGCCGGACGCTACCCGTCCGACGACTTCGCGGAACTGCGTCCCCGCCTGGTCTGGGACCGCACTACCGACACGCTCACCGGACGCCGTGGCGCCCAGCGGCTGGCCGTCACCAGCGGTGGCACCATTCCCGACCGCGGTCTGTTCGGCGTGTTCCTCGCAACGGATGGTCCCGGACGGCGAGTCGGCGAACTAGACGAGGAGATGGTTTACGAGTCGCGGGTAGGGGACGTAATCACACTCGGCACGTCGTCGTGGCGCATCGAGGAGATCACCCACGACCAGGTGCGAGTCACGCCTGCGCCCGGACAGCCCGCGCGATTGCCGTTCTGGAAAGGCGATTCGATCGGACGACCGGCCGAGCTCGGAGCCGGCATCGGCGCGTTCCTGCGCGAGGTGACCGGGCTGACGCCCGCTCGTGCGCGGGCTCGCGTCCGGAATGCGGGGCTGGACGACTGGGCCGCCGACAACCTGCTCGCCTACCTCAGCGAGCAGACCGAGGCGATCGGACGCGTCCCGAACGACCGCCAGATCGTGGTCGAGCGTTTCCGGGACGAGCTGGGCGACTGGCGGGTGGTCGTCCACTCCCCCTACGGCGCACAGGTGCACGCCCCGTGGTCGCTGGTGGTCGCGGCCCGCCTGCGCGAACGCTTCGGCGTGGACGTGCAGGCCATGCCCGCCGACGACGGCATCGTCTTTCGTCTCCCCGACACCTGGGCCCTGGACGAAGAGCCCGACGGCTCAAGACAGCGCGCCGCTGGCGAGCCTGCGAGCGGCACTCCCAACCGGTCACTTAGCCTGGATTCACCGCGTGAGCCCGGTCTCGACAAGCTCGACCAGCCGATCAGCGGATCGAGCCTGAGCAGCACTCGTGAGCTCGCCGACAACACCCCCAACCGGTCCCCGAACAGCGCACGCGAGCCTACGAGCAACACCCCCAACCGGTCCCTGAGGAGCGCTCGGGAGCTTGCGAGCGAGCGCGTCACGAAGGGCCGCCGCGCCACCCAATCAGGCCCGATGGATGAGCTTCTCGAACTGATCTTCCTTGATCCGGACGAGGTTCCTGCACTGGTCAACGAGCAGATCGGCGGCTCGGCCCTGTTCGCCGCCCGGTTCCGGGAATGTGCCGGACGCGCCCTGCTACTGCCCAAACGGCGTCCCGATCGGCGGCAGGCGTTGTGGCAACAGCGACTGCGCGCGTCCCAACTGCTTGAAGTGGCCAGCCAGTACCCCAGCTTTCCGATCGTGCTGGAAGCGGTCCGCGAATGCGTCAACGACGTCTTCGACGTGCCGAGCCTGGTCACGTTGCTGCGTGGCGTCCGCTCACGGCAGATCACGACGGTCGCGGTGGAGACCCAGCAGCCGTCCCCGTTCGCATCGTCCCTGTTGTTCGGGTACGTGGCGCAGTTCCTCTACGAGGGCGATTCGCCGCTGGCCGAGCGGCGCGCGGCCGCGCTCAGCCTCGATCCCACGCTGCTGGCAGAACTGCTGGGCACCAGCGAAGGGCTGGCCCTCTCGGAGCTGCTCGACCCGGATGCTCTCACCCGCACCGAACGCGAACTCCAGCATCTCGACGACCCCCGCAAGGCCGCGGACGCCGACCAGCTGACCGACCTGTTGCGCAGCCTCGGCCCGCTGACGACGGCCGGTCTGGAGGCGCGCTCACGGGTCGGTCCCGAGATCGTTCGGGATTGGCTCGCCAAGCTGACCGAAGCCCGCCGGTTGCTTGTCCTGCCAGGTGATCGTTGGGCTGTGATCGAAGATGCCGGACGCGTCCGCGACGCGCTGGGTGTGCCGCTACCGGTGGGCGTGCCAACCGCCCTGACTGAGCCGGTGCCCGACCCGCTGGGCGACCTGCTGGCCCGCTACGCCCGTACTCACACCGTCTTCACCGCCGGCGAGGCCGCCGGCTGGCTGGGTGTCGGGGTGGCCGTGGTCCGCGACGTGATGCGCCGTTTGGTCGCGTCCGGACGGGTCGTCGAAGGTGACCTGCGTCCGCCCGGTTGGCTGCCGCCGATGGCCGAAGCAACTTCAGTCGCGCCCCCCGAGCAAGCTCGTGAACCAACGAGCGCACCTCCCCAAACACCCCCCGAAGAGGCTCCTGAACCAACGAGCCCACCTCCCCAAACACCCCCTGAGGAGGCTCGTGAGCTTGCGAGCCCACCCCCCCAAACGCTCCCTGAGGAGGCTCGTGAGCTTGCGAGCGAGCCGTCACGAAGGGGCGCCGCCACCTTGGACGCTGCCCAACAAGGATCGATGGAGACGGCGGCCCTTCGTGACGCCGGCTCGTTCCTCGCCGGCTCCTCAGGGACCGTTGGGAATAGCGGCTCGTTAGCCGCCGGCTCCACAGGGACCGTTGGGAATAGCGGCTCGTTAGCCGCCGGCTCCACAGGGACCGTTGG
>DAORUI010000147.1:4377-7033 GCA_035433085.1 Propionicimonas sp.
GAATAGCGGCTCGTTAGCCGCCGGCTCCTCAGGGACCGTGGACGAGAAGGGCTCGATCCTCACCGGCTCCTCAACCGTTGGGGGGGTGCACTCGTTCGTCGCCGGCTCCTCGGGGAGCGTTGGCGGGGCTGACGGATTGCAGTTCTGCGACGCTCGGGTGCTGCGACTTCTGCGGCGCCGGTCACTGGCCGCGCTGCGACAAGCCGTGGAGCCGGTGGGAGCCACCGACTTCGCGCGCTTCCTTCCGTCCTGGCAGGGGGTGGGCGAGCTTCGCGGCGTGGACGGGGTGCTGCGCGCGATCGAGCAACTTGCCGGGGTCGCGGTGCCGGCGAGTGCACTGGAATCGCTGATCCTGCCGGCGCGCGTACTCGACTACCACCCGTCCATGCTCGACGAACTGACCAGCAGCGGCGAGGTGCTCTGGCAGGGTCGAGGCAGTCTCGCGGGCACCGACGGCTGGGTGGCACTCCAGCCGGCCGACCTGGCTCCGCTCACGCTCGCCGCACCGTCCGCGCTCGGCGACGACCTGGCCGCCTCCGTCCTTGAGGCGATGGGCGGTGGCGGCTACTTCTTCCGGACGTTGGCCGAGCTGTTGGCAGTGCCCGACCCCGAGCTCACCCGCGCGCTCTGGGACCTGGTCTGGGCCGGCCATCTGAGCAACGACACCATCGCCCCGCTCCGCGCGGTGCTCGGCCAGGGACGCGCCGCACATCGCAGCCGTCCATCCGCTCCGTCCCGTGCCCGTTACGGACGCCTACCGGCACGCTCGCTGCTCGCGGCGAGGGTGTCCGCGCCGCAGGTGGCCGGACGCTGGTCGGCCCTCCCGGTCCCGACGGCGACCGCGACCGAGCGCGCGGTCGGCACAGCCGAGGTGCTGCTCGAGCGCTACGGCGTGGTGACCCGCGGGAGCGTCACCGCCGAAGAGGTCACCGGCGGGTTCGCCGGCGTCTACCCGGTGCTCGCAGCGGCCGAAGAGTCCGGACGCATCCGACGCGGCTACTTCATCGAAGGCCTGGGCGCGGCCCAGTTCGGCACGGTCGGCGCGGTCGATCGGCTGCGGGCGTCCGTCCGTCCGCTCGACGACAGCCGCGCACCCAGCCCAGCGCTGGTGCTGGCCGCAGCCGATCCGGCCAACGCGTACGGCTCCGCTCTGCCCTGGCCGGCGCGCGCCGAAGGCGGGCACCTTCCCGGACGCAAGGCCGGCGCACTGGTCGTCCTGCTCGACGGCGAACTCGTGCTCTACGTCGAGCGGGGCGGACGCACCCTGCTCTCCTGGTCGGACGACCCAGCGCGGCTGGAGCCGGCGGCCGCCGGACTCGCCGACGCCGTCCATCGAGGTGCGCTCGGCAAACTCACGGTGGCGAAGGTGGATGGCGAGTCGGTGCTGGGCACCCAGGCGCCGTTGGCCGCCGCGCTCGCGTCCGCCGGGTTCGGGTTGACGCCCAGCGGGCTGCGACTGAGGCGCTGACGTGCCTGAAGGTGACACCGTCCGCCGCACGTGCGACCGGCTGCACGCCGCTCTCGCCGGGCGCGAGCTCACCTCGGCCGAACTGCGCTGGCCCGACCTCGCCACGAAGAAGCTGGACGGGATGACCGTCACGGAGGTCGCAGCGTATGGCAAGCACATCCTGATCCGCCTGGACTCGGGCTGGACGCTGCACTCCCACCTACGGATGGAGGGCCAGTGGCGCATCACGCACACCGACGATCGGTCCCCCGATCACGTGGATCGGCGCTGGCAGGACAACCTCCGCGCCCGGCTCACGAACGCAGAATGGACGGCCCTCGGCCTTCGCTTGGGCGAACTCGATCTGGTGCGCACTGCCGAGGAACCCACCCTCATCGGTCACCTCGGCCCGGACGTACTCTCGTCCGACTTCGACTTCGACAGTGCCGTCCGGAACCTGACCGGCAGCGACACCACGATCGGCGCAGCCCTGCTCGATCAGCGCAACCTCGCCGGTATCGGCACCTTCTGGGCGAGTGAGTCGCTCTACCTGGAGCGCCTGCTTCCATGGACGGACGCCGCCGACCTACCCGCCGCGCAGGTACAGGGGCTCGTCCAACGCGTCCGTCGACTGATGCTGGCCGCGCTCCCGCACGCTGTGCAGTCGACCACCGGCAGTCGGCGGCCGGGCGAAACCAACTACGTGCACGGCCGCTCCGGCCTCCCTTGCCGACGCTGCGGCCAGACCGTCCGCGTGGCGATGATCGGACCGCCCACCCGCGAGCGGACCATGTTCTACTGCCCCACCTGTCAAGGCGGTCTCGCGCCCACCGACACTGGACGGCCAATCGCGCCGCTGGGTTCGGCTCCCCGCCGCCGCTAGAAGCACCCCGCTCGGCGGTCTTCTCACCACCTCGCACACCACCCACCAACCGGTCCCTGAGGAGCCGGCGTGAAGAACGACCACCACCCCAAACGGTCCCTGAGGAGCCGTCCGTGAGGAACGAACGGACGGCGTCACGAAGGGCCGCCGCCTGCTTCGAACAACGGGCGCGGACGCCCCCTTCGAGACGCTCCGCTCGTACCTCACGTAGCTCCTCAGGGCAGCCCTTCGTGACGCGCTCGCTCGTCCCTCACGAGCGCTCCTCAGGGACCGTTTGGAAAGAGTCGCTACTCAGCGGCATCCCGCAATCCGGAGTTCACACAAAT
>DAORUI010000148.1:0-7019 GCA_035433085.1 Propionicimonas sp.
CCACCGAGAGCACCGCACCCAGCGGGCACAGGTAGCGGCACCAGAACCGGTCAACAACCAGGGAGGCCGCGACGACCAGCCCGAGGATGAGGAGCGCGACCCAGTAGTCACTGGCTTCGGCCCCGAACAGCCAATGCAGACCGAACAAGGTGAGGTACGGGTCGTAGCCGGCGAACCACAACCTGGCGGTGGTGTAGCTCATGAAGATCACCAGCGCCAGCACGAGGAAGCGTCCCCAACGCAGAGCGGAGTCGAGACGCCGAGGCACCACCACGGTCGGGAGGTGCAGCTTGCGCCGCAGCCACGACAAGGCGTCCTGAATGGCGCCGAACGGGCAGATCCAGCCACAGAAGGCGTTCCCCACCAGCAGGGTGCCCACCAGGAGCCCCACGCCGAGAACCAGGTTCGACGGGTGGGTCTTGGCGATCAGGGTTCCCGTGGTCGCCCAGGTGAGCAGCGTCTCCATGGCCCCGAACGGGCACAATGCGTCGACAGAAGCCGCCGCGCCGGCCGTCTCCAGCTGGTGCCGGATCGCCGCCGCGACGATGATGCCGCCGACAACGAGCTGCGTGGCGTGCCTGGCACCCTTCACCCTTCGCATGTCCCGGACGCGTCGCTGGAAGCGGGTGAGCGTGCCGGTCCGTCTTTTCGGCTGTGGTGATTGCACGGGTCCTCCTCGAGGAATCGGTTCCCGTCGAGCCTTGCCGCAGTGTGTGAAGCAACGGTGAAGCTGGCGTGAGGTCTCGGAGTGGATGCGCCGACTGCTTCACGGAAGCTTCACGTCCGCGGTCCGATGGGCTTCATGACCGGCTCCTAGCGTGAATCTCACAAGGACACGCAACCCGAGAAGGACCAATCATGAAGACCACCTGGAAGACACGGACAGCCCTCGGGCTGGCCACCGCCGGCCTGCTGACGGTCGGCTGGACCACGACCGTCTACGCCGCGCCCACCCCGACGCCGACCCCGACGCCGACCCCGACAGCCGCCGCAACCGCCGACAGGACCCTGCTCACCAACCTCACCCACATGCGCGACGAGGAACGCCTCGCCCGGGACATCTACACAACCCTGGCTGCCAAGTACTCCCAGGCCGCCCCGTTCGTGAACATCGCCCGCAGCGAGCAGGTCCACTTCGACACGATGGGACTGCTGCTCACCCGCTACGGCGTAGCCGACCCGTCCGCAGGCAGGAATCCCGGCACCTACGCCGACCCGGCCCTGCAGTCGCTGTACGACAAGCTGCTGGCCAGCGGGAGCGAGTCCCTCGCGAAGGCCTACGACGTGGGCGTCGCCGTGGAGAACCTCGACATCGCCGACCTGAAGACCGCAATCGGCCAGACCAGCCAGGCCGACGTGAAGGCAGCGTTCACCAACCTGATGAACGGCTCGGCGAACCACCTGGCCGCCTTCACTGCTGCCAAGGACGGCAAGATCCTCGGCGCCCGCAATGGCCAGGGGATGCAGAACGGCCGGTCCGGCGCCAACTCGGCGGGGCAGCGCGGAAACGGCCGCGGGCAGGGCATGAACGCGGGCACCGGCGCCGGTTGGGGCCAGCAGGGCACCACCCGGCCCACCACGTGCCCGCTTCGGTGACGAACGGCCCACGCCGCGACGGGGGCGCGCTTAGGCTGAGGCCGTGAGCGTGCCCCCGGCCCCTGCATCAAACCTCCTGGAGCGGATCCGTGCGGGCGTGATCGGCGACGACCAGGTCATGCCAGGCCCGTACGGACCCCGGCGCGTCACCTACGCCGACTACACCGCCTCGGGTCGCAGCCTCGACTTCATCGAGGACTTCGTGCGAGACGAAGTGCTCCCCCGCTACGCGAACACCCACACCGAGGCCAGCGGCACCGGCTTCCAGACCAGCAGGCTCCGTGAGGACGCGCGCCGGATCATCCACGAGGCCGTCGGAGGCAACGCCGACACCGCGGTGATCTTCGCCGGCTCGGGGTCGACCGGGGCCATCGACAAGCTCATCGGCATCCTCGGCCTGCGGATCCCGTCGAACCTCGAGGACACCTACCACCTGACCGGCGTGATCCCGGCGGCGGAGCGCCCGGTCGTGTTCATCGGGCCCTTCGAGCACCACTCCAACGAACTGCCCTGGCGTGAGTCCATCGCCGACGTAGTCACCATCCACGAGGACGCCGACGGCCACATCGACCAGGCCGAACTCGCCGCTCAGCTGCTGGCCCACGCAGACCGCCCGCTCAAGATCGGGTCGTTCTCGGCGGCGTCCAATGTCACCGGCATCCTCTCCGACGTGCGCGGCATCGCGTCCCTGCTGCATTCGCACGGGGCGCTCAGCTTCTGGGACTACGCCGCGTGCGCGCCCTACGTGACGATCGACGTCGCCGCACCGGACGATCGCCCGGACGCCTACCTCGACGCGGTCTTCATCTCCCCGCACAAGTTCATCGGCGGACCCGGGACGCCGGGAGTCCTGGTCGCGCGCCGGAACCTGCTCACCAACCGCGTGCCCGCCGTACCGGGCGGCGGCACCGTGATGTTCGTGAACACCGCCGAGCACCGCTACCTGGCCGATCCCGTCCACCGCGAAGAGGGAGGTACCCCGGCCATCGTCGAATCCATCCGTGCCGGACTGGTGTTCCACCTCAAGGACGCGGTCGGCGTGGACGTGATCGATGAACGCGAGAGCGCGCTGCTGCAGCGGGCGATGGCCACCTGGCGGGACCAGCCCGCCATGGAGATCCTCGGCAACCCAGCGGCAAAGCGCCTCTCGATCGTGTCGTTCGTGATCCGCACGCCCAGCGGCAAGTACCTGCACCACAACTTCGTAGTCGCGCTGCTCAACGACCTGTTCGGCATCCAGACGCGCGGCGGCTGTTCCTGCGCCGGCCCGTACGGACACAGCCTGCTCGGCATCGACCTCGACCACTCGCACGAGTTCGAGGCCCAGATCGCCACCGGCTGCGAGGGAATCAAACCCGGGTGGGTGCGGGTCAACTTCAACTACTTCCTCGACGAGGAGGTCTTCACCTACATCGTCGAAGCGGTGCGACTCGTCGCCCGCGACGGCTGGAAGCTGCTCGGCGACTACCGGTTCGACCCGGTGAGCGGCCTGTGGCGCCACCGCGCGGGCCCGGTCGAACCGCCGCTGCGGCTCAGCGATATCGGTTACTCGGCAGATGGAACGATGCTCTACCCGCGCCACAACTCCACTGCCCCCACCGACGTCCTGGCCGGTTACCTCGAAGAAGCCCGCCGCATCCTGGCAGCGGCCCCGGCCGGCGAAGAGGACCCGGCACAGGTGTCAGCCCGCTTCGACCAGCTCCGCTGGTTTGACCTTCCGGCGAGCAGCCTTCGACGCTGACGCGCTCGCGGGATCCCCACAGACTTCACGCCAGCGAGAGGAACAGCTTCTCGAGCTGAGCGGTGTCCATCCCGGCACCGTCCGGGTTCTCGGTGAGGCACTGGCGCAGGCCAGTGGCGATCACGGCGAAACCGGCGCGATCGAGCGCCTTCGACACGGCGGCCAACTGGGTGACGATCTCGGTGCAGTCACGACCCTGTTCGATCATGCGGATGACCCCGCCGATCTGCCCCTCAGCGCGGCGCAGTCGCTTGACCACGCCACTCAACTCCTCGGCATCCATCTGCATCGTGACAACCCCCTGCGCATTGCGGACGAGGGCGATCATAGCGTCGCAGGACTTCGCTTCCGGGCTCATCGCGCTCCTCACGAGCGGTTGATTCGTGCCCTGGCTGGATGGGTGACCGTCAGGTCAGGACGCGGAGCTGCGGTCCTTTGCGAGGCCGTAGAAGAACAGCGAGACCGGCCGGTACATGGCGTGCGCGAACTTGGTGAAGGGCAGGAAGAGCACCAGCTCCATCGCGACCGCCACGTGGACGAGGAACACCCAGTAGCCCCAGGCAGGGACGGGCTCGACGTAGAGGGCTACCTCGATCAGGAAGCCCGTCAGGCCCGAGAACCACAGGAGCACGAGGAACAGCCAGTCCGACGGCTTGCTGGAGTCGTTGCACTGCTGCGCCTGCCAGCGACGGATCATGAACCAGGTGACGCCGTACATCAGGGCGAGTCCCGCGACGGTGCCGAGCAGGCGGACGGGGTACCAGATCGGCACCGGAGTTCCGGTGGCCTTGATGCCCAGCAGGTCCATGCCGTAGTCGAGGGTTGTTGCCAGGAGCAGGCCGAGGAAGCCCCAGATCGTGAGCGCGTGGATCAGCCAGCGCCGACGGTAGAGCGGCTCGATCGGTGCGTCGTCCTCGCAGTCCTGGCGGTAGCGCTTCTGGCCCAGCGACTCGATGCCGAGGGAGTACCAGAGGGCACGTCCGGTGCGCTTCCAGGCGTCCACGCTTCCGAACAGGTCGGATCGGGTGACGCCGTCCTTGCGGGCAAGGTCGCGGGCCAGCAGCCCGACGCCCAGCAGGCTGAACAGGGCCACGATGACCATCAGGACGATGCCGGTGGTGTGGATGACGCTGTACGGAATGAAGTCGAACAGCGCGAGCGAACGCTCGCTCTGCTCACCCCGGATGGCGGCGAAGAACAGCGCGAAGAAGGCGCCGGCGCCGATCACGATCGCCCCGCCGATCACGGGCCTGGTGTACAGCACGCGAGCGATGCCGCTCTTGTCGTAGTGGGCGATGGCGTAACGGCGGGCTGTTCCCATGAACTCGCCAGGGTCGGCTTCCTGGGGGCACCGGTCGGTGCACAGTCCGCAGCCGTAACAGGTCCACAGTTCCTTGCTGGCGACGAGGTCGTCGGTGAGCCCGACCTGCGCCAGCCGGATCAGCTTGCGGGGGAACATCGCGTCGTTGTCCGCAAGGGGACAGATCGCTGTGCAGTTGCCGCAGCTGAAGCAGGCGTTGATGTCGGCGGCGCCGAACTTCTGCAGGTCGGTGATGAGGTTCGGATTGACCAGCGTGCTCATTCGTATTCACACTCCTCGAGGGTGGCTTCCGGGCCTTGTCCGACCAGGCCGTAGCTGAAGAATCCGTCGTCGTCGGCCTCGACGCTCTCGATCAGGTGGCCGTACCGGCGCATCCCCATCACCCAGTAGACGACCTCGTGAACGGGATGGCCGACGCGTTCGGCGATCTCGGCGATCGTGGCCGGACCGCTGGTCACGGCGGCGAGGATGGGCGCGTGCATCAGGGGTTCCTCACGGATCACTTCCCGCGGGTCGCGCAAGGTCTGAGTCATGCCACGGGCTCCTTCACCGGTTCCTTGATCCTGATCAGTTCCTCGATCGCGGCGCGCATCTGCTGGTCGGTGAATCCCAGCAGGTCGATGGCGTCGCGTCCGCACACCGGGACGCAGCCGCCGCAGCCCTTGCAGGTGGCCGGGTCGACCGAAGCGATGGAACGGCCGTCCCATTCGATCCTGGTGATCGCGTCGTAGGGACAGGCGGTGAGGCATTCACCGCTGCCGACGCACTTCTCCGGGTTCACCCGGGCGACCAGCGGTTCCAGTTCCGCGAAGCCCTTCTTGAGCAGCGCGGCGCTCTGGGCGACGGCTGCCAGGCCGGCCTCGACGCTCTCCCCCACCGTCCTCGGGCTCTGGCAGCAGCCCGCGATCATCACCCCGTCCACCACGGTCTCGACCGGACGGAGCTTGGGATGGATCTCGTTGAAGAAGCCGTCACTACCCACGGGCAGCTTGAGCACGTCCACCAGGGCCTTGTTCTCCCGCGGCACCATCCCGGTGACGAGGACGACCAGGTCGACCGGGATGGTCAGCTCGCGGCTGTCGGTCAGCAGGTCGGTGACGGTCACCCCCAGCCCACCGCCGGGAAGCTTCGCGACGGCGGGCAGTTCGTGATCGGCGAACTTCAGGTAGGTGGAGCCGGCATCCCGCGAGGCGTTGTAGAGCAACTCGTTGGTGCCGTACGCGCGGATGTCCCGGTACAGGTGGAACTGCCGGATGGACGGGTCGATGCCGTTCACCTGCAGCGAGGCGTGGATGGTGGCCGTGCAGCAGTACTTCGAGCAGTACTCGTTGCCGCCCGTCTCCTGCCGCGAACCCACGCAGTACACGTAGGCGATCGAGCGGACCGGACGCCCGTTGTAAACGAGCCGGCCGGACGGGGCCGCGTCCACCAGCTCCTTGAACTGCGGCAGGGTGACCACACCCTCGATGCCGTGACCCAGTTCGCCGTCGCTGGGGGCATAGGCGTCGAAGCCGGTGGCCACGATGATCGACCCGACCGTGACGCTCAGCGCCTTGTCCGACCCGCCACGGTGCAGGCTGAGCTCGACGGTGTAGTTGCCGAAGGTGCCGGACTTTCCGGTCAGTTCCGCATTGGTGTAGGTGGTGATGTCGCGCCGCCCGCGGATCTCCTCCAGCAGGCCGGCCACCTCGTCGGCGCCGGAGGCATCCTTGGGGAAGGTCGGCCCGAATCTGCCGACCCAGCCACCCAGCTTGGCTTCGCGCTCGATCAGGACCGCCTCGATGCCGACGTCGGCGAGGCCGATGGCCGCGCGAAGGCCGGCGATGCCGCCACCGATCACGAGTGCCCTGGGCACGGTCTGGATGATCAGGGGTTCGAGCGGGTCCGACAGCCGGGTCTTGGCCACTCCGGCCCGAACCAGGCCGATCGCCTTCTCCGTTGCCCCGGCCCGGTCGTGCTGGTGCGCCCAGGAGTCCTGCTCGCGCACGTTGACCTGGGTGTAGGCGTACTGGTTGAGGTCGGCTCGCTTGGCGACGTTGCGGAACGTCACCTGATGCAGTTTCGGCGAGCAGGACGCGACCACCAGCCCGTCCAGGTTCTGGGCACGAATGTCGTCGATCATGTCGTGCTGGGTGCCGTCGGAGCAGGCGAAGACCGGCGACTCCGACACCACGACTCCGGGCTCGTCCTTGAGCGCGTCCCGGACGGCGGCCACGTCGACGTAGTCGGAGATGTTGCCGCCGCAGTGGCAGATGTAGACCCCGATCCGGCGCTCGGGCGTGCCGCCCTCGGGTTGGGCCGGTGCGACCTCGGGGATGTCCGCCTGGCTCATACCAACACCTCCTCGGTGTGGTGGTGGTG
>DAORUI010000149.1:0-6984 GCA_035433085.1 Propionicimonas sp.
TGGCCGTGATGGACGCCTACGGCCGCTACCTCTGGATCGTGTCGCTGGTGATCCTGGTGGTCGTGGTCTACAACACCTGGCGCAAGCAGAGCCGAACGGACCCCGCGGGCTGATCTCCTAGCCGCGCGCGAGAAATGCCACCACGAAGTCGGACGCGTCGCTGAACGGCCGCAGGTCCCAGGTGGAGAACGTCGACTGCACGACCAGACCCGCGGCGGCGGCGTCGGCGAAGAAGTCTGCGAAGTCATAGCCGCGGCCCGCGCCGAAGCCGGCCACCGCGCGTCCGCTGGGCGCCAAGCGGCGCGCGAAGCCTTCGAGCACCGGGACCCGGGTGTCAGGATGCAGGAAGCCCATCACATTGCCTGCACAGAGGATCGCGTCGAACTGCTGAGGTACGTCGGCCGGCAGTTCGAAGCCGGCCAGGTCGCCAACCAGGTAGGTCGGCCCCGGAGCCTCCTCGCCCGCGATCGCGATCAGGGTCGGATCGACGTCCACGCCGACCACGCGGTGGCCGGCGTCGTGCAGGTAGCCCGCGTGGCGTCCGGGGCCGCAGCCCGCGTCCAGGATGGCAGCCGCGCGCGGCACCATCGCGTCGATCAGCCGGGCTTCGCCGAAGAGGTCCTGGCCCTGAGCGGCCAACATTCGGAAGCGCTCGGCGTAGCGGGCCGAATGCCCGGGGTCGCGGGTGATCATCTGCTGCCACTGGCCTTGAGGAAGGGTCACCGCTAGAACGTAGGCGGTGCACACCGGATGGGCAAGTGAGAGCCGCGTGGGAGAATCGAACTCCCGACAACCGATTTACAAGATCGGAGCTCTACCAACTGAGCTAACGCGGCGCGGGGACATCCCCGGCGCACCATTGTGCCCGAAGCGGACGCAGTTGGCCGCGTGTCAGCACACTCAGTCGCCGGGGACGACCACCAGGTCGGCGAGATCACGCGGGTGGTCGGCGTGCCAGTGGACGGACTCCTGGGCCGCCCAGTCGTTCCAGTGCGCGGCGAAGTCGGCGCCGTCCCTGGCGATGGCGCGGCGTTGGCGTTCGCCCGCGTCCAGTTCGAGCCAGACGCGCAAGCCCGCCAGAGCGGCACTGCCAGCGGTGATCGCACCACAGCCCTCCACGATCAGCGCACGGGCAGGGTCCAGTTCGCGCCAGGGGCCGGGCCGATCGCCGGCCCAGTCCCAGGAGTGGTAGCCGTTTCCGACGATCAACTCAGGCACGGACGCCGAGGCGAGCGCCAATCCGTCCCAGCCGGGGTAGAGGTCGTCGAGGCTCACCAGCTGGACTCCGCTTGGGCCGGGCCAGGTGGCCACCAATTGCTGAGCGAGAGTCGTCTTGCCCGAGCCTGCCCCGCCGTCGATCAGCACCACCGGACGCGGGTCCCGCTCGACCAGTTGCCGGACGGAAGCCGCCACCCGCGCGTCGGGCACCTCAGCGCAGACCGGACGCGGTCACGAACGCCAGTCCATCACCGGTGGCGGTCGCAGACTCCCGGTCGGCCGGCAGGAACACCGCTTGGCCTTTCTTGAGGGACGCGGTGTCCTCGCCCTGGCGCAGTTCCACCGAACCGGAGATGACCAACAGGACGCGCGCGGACCCGTCCCCGGGAATGACGACCGGGGCGCCTTCGAGCATCAGCCGCCAGACATCGAACTCCTGGCACGGGGTCGGATAGCGCAACACCCCAGGGGCGATGTGCTCAGGGCGAACGATCGCGGGCTCACCTGCGTCGAAGTCGACCACCGTGAGCAACTCGCTGACGTCCACGTGCTTGTTGGTGAGGCCACCGCGGATCACGTTGTCGGAGTTGCCCATCACCTCTACACCGGTGCCGCGCAGGTGGGCGTGCATGTAGCCGGCGGGTACGAAGAGGGCCTCACCGGGCTGCAGTTCCACCCGGTTCAGCAGCAGGGCAGCCAGGATGCCCGGGTCGGACGGGAACACCTCGTCGAGTTCCAGCACCGTCCGGGCGAACTGGCCGAGTTGGCCGGGTTCATCCTGGTGCTCCATCGCTGCGGCGCACACCAGTTCAGAAACTCGCGCCCGCTCGCCGCTGAGGCTCAGCACATCCAGGAACACCTCTGCCAGCGCAGCGGGACCCTTGCGCGCGGTGAGCGGGCCGATCACTGAGAGCAGTTCGCCGGCGACCCCGAGCCGATCGAACAGTTCCGCGGTCACCAACGGGTCGCGGAAGCCGGAGAGGGTGTGGAACTCGTCGATGGCGATCAGGATCTCGGGCTTTGGCCACGCGTCCCGATAGGTGCGTTCAGGCGCGTCCAGTGCGATGCCGGCGGCATTCTCGCGGGCGAAGCCCTCCTCGGCCTGCACCCGGGACGGATGTGCCTGCACCGACAGCGCGTGCCGGGCCGAGAGGATCTTCACCAGGAACGAGAGTTGGTCGCCGAACGCCTGCTGCGGGCCGGCGCCGAGGCATGCCGGGTGCTCTCGGATCAGTTCGTCGAGGCGGTGGCCGTCCAGTGTTGACGGGGACAGCGGATGGGCGCCCAGCCAGTATTCCGCGAACGGGCGTCCGTCGGCAGGGACGCCGAGCAACGCGGGAATGGCGTCGGTGGTACCCCACGGATAGTGCTGGACCGTGCCCTGCAGAAGCTCCATCGAGAATCCTCGCCATTCGGGTACCGGGGTGTGTGGCACGCTGCGTTGCCGATTGTAGCCAAGCCATTGCAGGGGTTCGGAGCGAATGACATCGATGTTGTTCGGGGGTACGCTGAGCACATGTCCGCCCCGATGGCCGTCCCGCGAGAGCACCTGGAGCCGTCCAGCCTGACCGCACAGCAGGCCGCGCTGCTCGAGTTCGAGAAGCTCTGGTGGGCGCTCCCGGCATCGAAGGAAACTGAGATCCGCGAGCGTTTCGACATCTCACCGACGCGCTACTACCAGCTACTGAACGCGCTGATCGACACCGAGGCAGCGCTGGTGCACGACCCGCTCCTGGTGAAGCGCCTCCGCCGCCTGCGCGCGACCCGCCAGAAGGAGCGCACCGCGCGCCGCCTGGGCGTCAACCTCCGCGGCTGACCTGCCGGCCTGTTCTCAATCCCTCCGCCCGCAGTCGAGCTGCGTGTGTCCAACATCGGACGCGGTAGGCGCAGGCTCGGCTACTCGGGAACCCCGCGAAGCGTTCGATCCCAGATGATCAGGTTGCTCTCGCTTGGGTCCCGGCCGGCCGGGGTGAAGCCGTTCTTCGCCAGGACGCGTGCGCTGGCCGGGTTCGAGAAGGCGACGCGGGCCGTGACCTCGATCACGTCGCGGCGCGCGGACAGGATCGCCAGCAGTCTTGCGACGGCGAGAGTGGCGACGCCCCGATTGCGTGCGGACGGGTTCATGCCGTAGCCGATCTCCGTCCGGCCGTTCACCACCGGCGAGGTCAGGCCCACCTGCCCGATCGCTTCGCCCTGCTCGACATCCACCACGACGTAGGTGCCATCGACCGTGCCGTCCTCGTCCGTGCTCAGCAGGAAGCCCTCGTACATCACGACCGCCTCGCCCGGAAATTCCGGTCCGAAATGGAGGTCGTGATGCACTGCGTCGATCAACCGTTCCAACGTGAAGTCGTCGCGTTCCAGTCGAGTGCGCACCATCTGGTGATCGAGTGGCAGGAGAGCGATCCTGCCGTTCGGGACTCTGCTGGGCACGCTGCGATTCTGTCACCGCACTGGACGGCGCGCGCCACCAGCCCTCACCCCAGGATCGTCGCTGCGATCACTCGACGATCAACTGCTGATCGCTGCAGCTTTCGGTGATGCCGTCGCCGGAATCCGTCCAGCGGTTGACCAACAGCCGGATCGGCTGGGTGAACTCGAGCTCGGACAGCGGGATCTCGACCTCGTACTTGTCGGCATCGAGGCTGAAGGTTAGCGGCAGGAAGGAATCCTCGTCCTCGCCGTCCCACAGATGGGTCGAGTTGTACTCGGGTAGGTAGGTGACCACCACTTCGTACAGCTCGTCCCCATGGGTGGCCAGCAGGATCTCGAGTTGCTGATTCTCGCGGACCTCATCGGTGAGTTCGACGCGGACGGTGAGCGTGCCCGCGCCCGCCTGGGCGGCGACGAAGCTGAAGTCGCCGGCCTTGCAGTCCTTCGTGACCACGGCAGTGTTGTAGTTCGCGGGATCAAACGGCGCAGGACCCTCGGTGGTGCTGCTGGGGGTGGAGACACTCGTCTCGGGAGTCGGGCTGCTCGCTGGCGGGGTGGGTTCGGCGGACGCGGTTTGCGTGGGGATCGTCGCTTGCGGCTGATTCCGTCCGATCAGCACCCCCGCCAGCACGGCCACCGTGATCGCTAGGGCGGAGACCAGCGCCACCAGGATGATGGTCAGCCGACTGCGCTGTGACGTTGTCGACATGGCTCAATTCTGCCCTCAACAACCGTGGTTGTCCGGTGAATCGAGCAGCCACAGGACGTCTGCCGGTCAGTGCGGATCGGCGCCGGACCCGGTTCGCACCCGGCGGACGACCAACGCTCGCGAACCGTCCAAGGTGGGCGTGAGCACCAGGGTGACGGAGTTCGGTCCTCTGGGCTTCAGTCGTTTGCGAAGAGTGGACGGGTCGACATCGAGCCCGCGCACCTTGATCTCCAGAACGCCGACGGCATGGTCGCGCACCCATGCGCGGATCACCTGCTCGCTGTACGGCAGGATCTCCGAAACTTCGAACGCAGTGGCGAACGGCGTTGCCACGAGCGCGTCCCCGGTCAGATAGGCGATGCCGGGGTGAACCGTCCAGGCATGCAAGGAATCGGCGAGGGTACCGATCGCACGGGCACGGATCACCGCTGGATCCGGTTCGTAGAGCCACCTGCTGACTTGGCCCGACGGTGCATCCTTGCCGGATGCCAGCGTCTGGTTGCCGGGCAGCAGCACGGCCTGGCGGCGGGGCGGCTCAGGTACGGGAGAGACCGTCGAACTCCGATCCCGCGAGGACCACAGCGAGGTTTCGACGAGATCCCCGCGGTGGCTGACCCAGGTTGCGTCCAGACCATTCGGGAGCAGAGCGGACGGCAGTCCGGGCGCGCCTTTGATACAGCCAAACCGTCCGGTCAGCAGCGAAGTGGCGAAATCCCAGGGCGGCGAGAAGTCCTCCACCCGCCAGGTGCGTCCGGATGCCGTCCGGCGGGCCGGGTCGATGAACACCGCGGCACCATCGGAGAGCAGTTCGCCGGCCAGTTCGACCGCGTCCCCGCACACGACCTCAGCGCCCGCCCCTAGGTTCGCCGCCCCCAGGTTCGCCGCAGCCAGCACCGCCGTGGCCGGGTCCGCCTCGACCGCCACCACCTTCAGACCCGCAGCCGCGAACGCCAGCGCGTCCGCACCGATGCCGCAGCCCAGGTCGACCACCTCGCGAACCCCTGCGGCAACGAACCGCGCCGCGCGCCAAGCCGCCACCTCGGCTCGGGTGGCCTGCTCCAGCGCGTCCGGAGTGAAGAAAAGGTGCTCGGCCGGCGGGCCGAACTTGGTCAGCCCTCGCCGCCGCAGCGCCACCTGAGTGAGTACTGCCGCGGACTGCTCAGCCGTCCAGTGGCGGCGCAGCGCCGTCGCCGCGGCAAGCGATCCCGGGTCAGGCTGGCCGGACGCCTCCGCGAGCGCCGGACGGGCGGCGTCGGAGACCAGCCAACGGGCAAGCTCAGGATCCACGTCACGAACCTAATGCCCAAGCCGGTGTGCGACGCGGACTGACCCATATGATCAGCCCATGAAGGTGCTCAAAGTGATCCTGGCCGTGCTCGGAGTCATCGCCGTGGCGGTTGGCGCAGTGATGCTGTTCATGGCGGTGATGGTCGACCTGAAGGTGATCTGGGAGATAGCCACCCGCTATTCCACCGACACCAGTCTGGTCGATCCGCGACCGAACATCATGATCATCACCGGAGTTGCTCTCGGTGCCGGGCTGCTGCTCGGCCTTGGCATCGGTCTGCCGGCAAAGCTCGCGCTCTCGCAGAAGAAGCTGGACGAACTGGTCGACACGCGGGTGCAGCAGCGGTTGGGGTCCACTCCTCCGTCCGATCCGGCCGCCTGAGGCTCAACCGTTAGACAGGTTCCACCGGTCAGGAGTGGCTAGAACAGCCACTCCTGAATCCGCAGGCCCAGGCCCACCGCACCGGCCACGGCGAGCGCGAACAGATAGGCCAGCACCAGCCGGGTGTCGCGCAGGTAGCACTTCGAACGGGTGAGGCCGGCCTTGCGCGCCTTCCAGTAACCGGCGAAGCCCACACCGGCGAACACCAGCACCGCCAGCGGACCGAACAGCCAGCCCAGCGCGGCCACGGTTGCGAAGATGCACAGCCGCAGCGGATCGAACGGGGTGGTCTCCGCCGATGGTGGGGTGTCCGCTCCCCCGCCGCCGATGAAGGAAGAGGGGGACGGGCCGCGCGCGATCCTGGACGCGGCTTGTTCCGGGGTCTCGGTCATCGGTGGGCCTCGGGGGTCTCGACGAGCTCGACCAGCCGAACCTGGGTGGGCTCGACCAGCCGAACCTGGGTGGGCTCGACCAACCGAACCGGGGTGGGCTCCACGGGCCGAACCCGGGTGGGCTCCACCAGCCGAACCTGGGTGAGCTCGGCCGGCCTGGGCGGGGTTGGGTCTACGAGGCGAGCGGAGCGCGCGGTGCTCGCGCGCTGGCGTCCGAGCTTGCCCCAGGCCTGCACGGCGCAGAACGGGGCACACTGCGGATCGCCGTCATCGCTGAAGGTGCCGACGTGGACGCAGCACTGGGTGAGCCGCTCCTCCAGCATGTTCGAGATGTCCTGGAACGGCTTGACCGTGATGCGCTTCACCCGCTCGGCCAAGAGATTGCGCATCCGCTCCTCACCGCCGGGTAACTTGCCGGACGCCAGGGTCGCCAGCGTGCCGATGCCCAGGTCGCACTGGGTACAGATGTTCTGCCACAACTGACCGGTGCGGGGGTTGGTGAGCGTGGCCTGCTCGCTGAGCAGGTCGAGCATCGAGTTCTTCATCAGCTCGCGCAACTGTTG
>DAORUI010000150.1:0-3372 GCA_035433085.1 Propionicimonas sp.
GTGACGATCACCGGCACCCGCTTGCCGGCCCCGAACGATTCGACCACAGCCGGCGGCACCTCGATGCCCACGTTGTTCCCGAACATCAGCAAGGTGGTGGTGAAGCTGGCCATCGCGGCCTCCTTCCGTCCGCCCAAGCGTAGTGAACCGGAACGGGAGTTCCTGAGCGGACGCCTGAAGATTCGGGGACGGTTCCTTTTTCGTTCGACTTGTCCACAACGCGGCGGCCAGAACTGCCGCTTCTGTGGACAACCTGAACGAAAAGGGAACCGTCCCCGAATCTTCAGCCGAGGGGCGGGGGAGCGGCGGCGCGCGGCTCCGTCCCGGCGATCAGGACGCCGGCGAGGACGGCGGCCAGGCCGAGCCACTGCACCGGTGCCAACGCCTCCCCGAGCACCAGGACGCCGAGCGCGGCGGCGGTGATCGGCTCGGCCAGGCCCAGCGTGATGGCCGTGGACGCGGTCAGGTGCTTCAGCGCCGTCCCGACGAGAAGATAGGTGACCACGACCGTGACCAGCCCGAGCCACGCAGTGACCGCCAGCCCTCCGGCCGAGGCGACCCAGGCGTTGTCGGTGAACGGCAGGATGGCGAGCGCGATCAGCCCACTGGTGCCGATCAGTGCCGAGGTTGCGGGCAGGGCGGAAAGCCCGCTCCGCAGCAAGATGGACGCCGCGACGGCGTAGCCGGCGTAGGCCGCGCCGGCGGCGAGCGATGCCAGCAGGCCGAGCGGGACGAGCGTCCCCGAACCGCCGACGAACCCGGAGAGCAGCACCAGCCCGACCACCGCGACGCCGGTGGCAACCGCCCAGCGTCGGGTGGGCAGCTCCCCCCGCATCCACTCGAACAGGCCCGCGAACAGCGGGCTCGATCCGAGCGCGACCACCGTGCCGACGGCGACCCCGTTGGCACGCGTACCGACGAAGAAGGTGGCCTGGAAGGCCATCACGCAGGCGCCGCCGAGCAGCACCCAGCCGGCTTTTCGCGACCAGCGCGGCAGCCGCCAGCCATGGTTGAGCACCCAACCGGCGACGCCGATGCCGGCCAGCAGAACGCCGCCGGTCGCCTGCCGCACCGCGCCGATGCTCAGCGGCGTGGCTCCGTCCGGGGCGAAGGCCTGGGTGGTGCCCGTCGTGCCGAACAACACCGCCGCGATGACCATCAGCAGCGCTGCCCGCGAGGAGTTGGATTGGTTCGGCACGGCCGTCAGGCTAGCGGCCCGCTGATGTCCATCACCTGAGCGCCCAGCGCGGCCAAGGCTGCGTCCGCTTCCAGGAGCACGGTCGCGCCGTGCTCACCCGCGCCGAGCGAGATCAACCTGCCGGCCACGGACGCGTCCGCGACCACCGGCCAGGCAACCGACGAGCCGAAGGGTGTGATCGTGCCGCGCTCGTAGCCGGTTGCGCCGAAGGCGGTGGCCGCGTCCGGCAGGGACAACCGATTCACTCCCAGCGCGGCGCGCAGCTTCGGCCATGAGATCTCCCGATCGCCGGGAACCAGCACGAAGACGAAATCGTCGGACGCGCGCCGCACTACCAGGGTCTTGATGATGTCGCGCGGCTCGACCCCGCGCAGGGCAGCGGCTTCGGCCAGCGAGCTCGCACGCCGATGCCGCACCACCCGAAAGCTCACTCCGGCCGCGCGCAGAGCGGCCTCGGCCGGAGCCTGCGGCTCAGGTGTGGAGGTATCCAAGAAGATGGTTACGCTCGTCGGTGAGCTGGTCGATGCGGTGCTTGACCACGTCGCCGATGGAGACGATGCCAACCAGCACGTCGTCGGTCACCACCGGCAGGTGCCGGATGCGCGCGTAGGTCATGGTGTGCGCGGTGTCCTCGAGCGCGTCACCGGGGACACAGGTCTTCACGTCCGCGGTCATGATCGCCGAGATGGGCTCGGCCAGCGCAGCCACGCCCTCGGTGCCCAGGTGCCGGACGATGTCGCGCTCGCTCACGATGCCGGCGATGTGATGTCCGTCGGCGCTGACCACGACCGCACCGATGTTGAACCTGGCGAGCAGGTCGATCAACTCGGCCACGGTGGCGGTGGGGGCGATGGTCACCACTTCGGTGCCCTTCTTGCGGAGCACATCCTCGATCTTCATGGTCCGGACGCTACCGGTCCGTCCGGCTCGACGCCAGAGCCGCGCCGGTGGCTGGGGTAGGCGAAGGGCCCTCCGGTAGGGTTTGCGCGGTGACCGGGACACCAAGAACCAGGGCCGTGCGGGCCGGCATCAACACCGACCGGGCGCACGGGGCCGTCGTCCCGCCGGTCTACCTCTCCTCGACCTACTCCTTCGCCGCGTTCGCCACGAAGGGCGACTACGACTACAGCCGCTCGGGCAACCCCACCCGCGACATCCTCGGCTCGGCCGTCGCCGACCTCGAAGGCGGCGCGGGAGCGGTCATCACCGCGTCCGGCATGGCGGCGATCACGGCCACCCTGATGGCGCTGGTCCCCGCCGGCGGGACGGTGCTCGCTCCGCTCGACTGCTACGGCGGCTCGTGGCGGTTGTTCGACGCGCTGGCCAGAACCGGACGCATCAAGCTCGCGCTCACCGACTTCAGCGACCCCGATCGGGCGTCCGCGAAGTTGGCTGAGGGCGCCGATCTGGTCTGGCTCGAAACCCCGTCCAACCCGCTGCTGCGGATCAGCGACATAGTCGCGATCAGTTCTGCCGCGCACTCCGTCGGCGCTCTCGTGGTGGCTGACAACACCTTCGCGACGCCGTGCGTGCAGCGTCCGCTGGCCCTTGGTGCGGACGTGGTTGTGCACTCGGCCACCAAATACCTCAACGGCCACTCGGACGTGGTGGCCGGCGCCATCGTCGCGGCGGACACTGCGCGGGTCGAGGAGCTCGCCTGGTGGGCCAACACTCTCGGCTTGACCAGCGGCGCGCTCGACTCCTACCTCACCCTTCGTGGGTTGCGGACATTGCACCTGCGCATGGCCGCCGCCCAGGCCAACGCGTCCGCTCTGGTGGGACTGCTCACCGAGCACCCGGCGGTCGTCGCGGTGCACTACCCGGGACTGGCCACGCACCCCCAGCACGACCTCGCCGCCCGGCAGCAGGACGGCTTCGGCGCCATCGTCACCTTCGACGTCGGCACGGAGGCCGCGGTCCGGACGCTGGTCGAAGGACTGGAGCACTTCTGTCTCGCCGAGAGCCTTGGCGGGGTGGAGTCGCTGATCTCCCATCCGGCCACGATGACCCATGCAGCAATGCCGGTCGAGGTGCAGGTGGCCGCCGGGATCACTCCCGGCATGCTGCGGCTCAGCGTCGGCGTCGAGGACGCGTCCGATCTGGTCGCGGATCTGCGCGCCGGGCTGGATCGGGCGCTGGCTGGGAACTAACGCTGGCCGGGAACTAACGCTGGC
>DAORUI010000150.1:3472-6906 GCA_035433085.1 Propionicimonas sp.
GGGAACTAACGCTGGCCGGGAACTAACGCTGGCTGAGCTTGACGAAGCCTCGGCGACGGTAGAACGAGCGACTCGCCCCGCATCGAGAGCCCCACTTCCACGTCGAGAGCCACCGTTTCGGTCGAGAGCCCGTACCAGCGCACAGGCCCTCGACCGAACCGCAGGCTCTCGGTGGTGAGGGGAGGCTCTCGATCGAGCTAGTGGCCGAACAGGGCGCGGGCGAAGAACACCAGGTTGGCCGGACGCTCGGCAAGGCGGCGGATGAAGTAGCCCCACCAGTCGGTGCCGAAGGGCACATAGACCCGCACCCGTTCACCCGACGCGGCCAGCCGCCGCTGCTCGTCCGCGCGGATGCCGAAGAGCATCTGTAGCTCGTAGCTGCCCGGTTCCCGGCCGAGTTGGCGGGCCAACTCCGCTACGGCGGCGATCATTTCCGGGTCGTGAGTGGCCAGCATCGGGTAGCCGTCACCAGCCAGCAGGATGCGCGCACCGGCCACGTACGCGGCCGACACCTCCTCGCGGGTCTGGTGGGCGACTTCGGCGGGCTCGGCGTAGGCGCCCTTGCACAACCGGATACGCGAGCCTTCACTCGACAGCAGTTCGCAGTCGGCCAGCGTCCGATGCAGATAGGCCTGCAGGACCCCTCCGGTGGCCGGGTAGTCGCGCCGCAGTTCGGCCAGGATGCCGAGGGTCGTGTCCGTGGTGGTGTGGTCCTCGGCGTCCACCGTCACCGTGGTGCCGGCAGCCGACGCCGCAGCGCAGATCGCGCGGGCGTGGGTCAGGGCGAGCTCGCGTCCGCCGGGAAGAGCGAGGCCCAGCGCGGTCAGCTTGATCGAGACCTCGGCCACCTCAGACAACCCGGCGGCGTTCAGCTCGGCGAGCAGCGCCAGATACCCGTCCCGGATCGCCAAGGCCTGCTCGGGCGTGGTGGTGTCTTCACCCAGGTAGTCGATCGTTGCCAAGAGTTGGTCGCCGGCCAACGAGCGGACGGCACGCAGGCAGTCGGCGATCGTCTCACCGGGCACGAACCGGGCCACGACGGACGCGGTCACGGGCAGCCGCACCGCCAGCTTCTTGAACGACTCGCTTCGCGCAAGGGCGAGCAGGCCACCGCGCAGCCAGCCGTCCACCCAGCTCATCGGCGTCGATCAATCAGCGTGGAGGATTGTGCACCGTGTTCGGTGCACAATCCTCCGCTACGAATGCTCATCAGCTCTTCGACGTCGCGCATAGGTTCATTCTCGCGCACCAGCGGGGGCTCGCCGCACCGGCGCCGGGTACTACCATCCAAGCGTGGACGAAGTGCAGCGGGACCGGCTGAGCCTCACCGTCGACCCGCGGGCCGTGCCGCCTCGGCCGCAGGTTCCGGTGCGGCAGTTGACCCTGCGTCCGGCTGGCGTGGCGCCGCTGGACGCGTTGATCGCCACCCCCGAGGAATGCCGTGGCGTGCTGGTCTACTTCCCCGGCTTCAACACCCCGCTCGGCCCATGGGAAATGGCCAAGTGCGCCCACCTGGCCGACGTCACCGGCCTGACCGTGGTGCTGACCGAGATCCCCGGGATGAGTCGCTTCGGCGCGCCGATTCCGAAGGCCGTTCGCAAGGACATGCTGGCCGGACGCATCGAGTCCTGGACGGAGCTGAACCTCACCTACGTCGCCGAGGCCATGCGGGACGTCCGAAACCCCGACTTCATGCAGGTGCTCGGCTTCTCCACCGGCTGTTCGCTCGCGGTGGGCGCGCTGCCTGTGCTTGCCACCTGGGGGCCGATCAAGGGCCTGAACCTGGTCGAACCGGTGGCGATCAGCCGGCGAAATCTGGCCTCGCTGCAAGCCCACAACATCGCCGACCTCGGACGAATGCCAGCCGCGCTGGCCACGAACACCGGCCACGACTGGGTGATGACCGCCCGCAAGGGGCAGAGCCGCGAGCCGTCCGTCCGCTACACCCCGATCGACCTGCTGGCGATCGGGCAGGTGCTGGCTACCGAAGGGCTGCTCAAGCAACTGCTGGCCGCCGACCTGGACCGCTGTGCGCTGGTGCGGGGCGCCCGCAGTTCGTTGTGCCGCCAGTCCGACTTCGACCACCTCGACCACATGCTCACCAGGCGAGGAGTGCCCGGCCCGACGATCACCGTCGAGGGTCTCGGTCACCAGCTGTGGCATTCGTTCCCGATGGTCGTGCAACTCACGAAAGCGATGCTCACCCCGACCTGAGCCTCGGCTGGTCGAGCTTGTCGAGACCCGTCACCGCTTTGGAATACCCAGCCCGCAGAGCTAGTTGAGTCTGGTGAACTCAACCTTGGGATTGAGCCTGCTATGCTCAATCCTGTTCAGACTCAACCGGAGGTAACTCAACATGGCACGAGCAGTCGGCATCGACCTCGGCACCACCAACTCTGTCGTCGCGGTTCTCGAGGGCGGCGAACCCACTGTCATCCCCAACGCTGAAGGCGCCCGCACGACCCCGTCCGTGGTTGCGTTCGCGAAGGGCGGCGAAGTTCTCGTCGGCGAGGTCGCCAAGCGCCAGGCCGTCACCAACATCGATCGCACGATCCGCTCGGTGAAGCGCCACATGGGCACCAACTGGTCGGTCTCGATCGATGACAAGTTGTACACCCCGCAGGAGATCAGCGCCCGCGTGCTGATGAAGCTGAAGCGTGACGCCGAGGCCTACCTGGGCGAGCCCGTCACCAATGCCGTGATCACCGTCCCGGCGTACTTCGGCGACGCGGAGCGCCAGGCCACCAAGGAGGCCGGCGAGATCGCGGGCCTGGTGGTCGACCGGATCATCAACGAGCCCACCGCTGCGGCGCTTGCCTACGGCCTCGACAAGGGCCATCTCGAGCAGACCGTTCTGGTCTTCGACCTCGGCGGCGGCACGTTCGACGTGTCCCTGCTCGAGATCGCCGAGGGCGTGTTCGAGGTGAAGGCCACCAAGGGCGATGCGCGCCTGGGCGGCGACGACTGGGACCAGCGGGTCGTCGACTGGTTGGTGACCCAGTTCAAGAACCACAACGGCATCGACCTGAGCAAGGACAAGATGGCCCGCCAGCGCCTCCAGGAGGCTGCCGAGCGCGCCAAGATCGAGCTGTCGTCCGCGCAGGAGACCTCGATCAACCTGCCCTACATCACCGCCGGCGCCGAAGGCCCGCTGCACCTGGACGAGAAGCTCACCCGGGCTGAGTTCCAGCGCCTGACCCAGGATCTGCTGGATCGCTGCCGCGCGCCGTTCAACGCCGTGATCTCGGACGCGAACACGTCCATCGGCAAGATCGACCACGTGCTGCTGGTGGGCGGTTCCACCCGCATGCCGGCGGTGGTCGACATGGTCAAGGAACTCACCGGCGGGAAGGAGCCCAACAAGGGCGTCAACCCCGATGAGGTCGTGGCCCTGGGCGCGTCCCTGCAGGCCGGCGTGCTGAAGGGCGAGGTGA
>DAORUI010000151.1:0-6882 GCA_035433085.1 Propionicimonas sp.
ACTTATCCCCTCCGTCGCGTGCACATCCCCCCAGACCTGCACACGTTGTACCGATCAGTTAAGCACACGACGAAAAACTCCGGCAGGGACTTTGGCAAGCAAATCTCCTGCGCACAAATACTGCATGCGCACGCTCGGGTGACGATGACGACGAAAAGCGCTGCGGCTAGGTCAGATGCCAGCCGCAGCGCTCATTCATAAGTGGGTGGAGGTCGGCTAAGAATACGCTGAGCCAACCGGTTCGCAATTTGGCGAGGGCCCGGACGTGTCGAGGTGCCGGAAGCCTGCCGGTCCGTGAACCTTGCCGTCCAACAAGGTCCGTCCGGACCATAGGAACCGCGCGTCAGGCCTGCGGCGGCTGCTGGTAGGTGGGCGGCTGCTGCCCCGGGTTCTGCTGCACCGGCGGCGCATAGGTCGGAGGCTGGGGCGCCGGGAACTCGCCCGGCGGCGGCGCGACCGGGTTGCTCTGCGGGTAGGCCTGCGGATTCGGCAGGGCGGACGGCGCCGCTCCGGCGGTCAACTGGTCATTGGTGGGCTCGGGCACCGAGCCGGCCGGACGGTCGCTGATCTCGCCGAAACTGACCTGCGGAGCCTGGCGCACCGCGGCCTCATTCACCTCGAAATAGGTGGCCTTCTCGAACTTGAACATGCCCGCGAGCACATTCGAGGGGAACGACTCGACCTGGGTGTTGTAGTTGCGCACATTCGCGTTGTAGAACCGGCGTCCGGCGGCGATGCGATCCTCGGTGGCGGTGAGTTCACGCTGCAACTCGAGGAAGTTCACGTTGCTCTTCAGTTCGGGATAGGCCTCGACGCTCACCAGCAACTGGCGGACGGCGCCGCTCAACTGCTCCTCGACCGCTGCCCTCTCCTGGGTCACCGCGCCCCCGCCGGCCTGCGCCAGCGCCGCGGCCTGATTGCGCAGGCGGGTGATGCCCTCGAGGGTGTTGCGCTCGTGCGCGGCATAGGCGCGAACCGTCTCGACAAGGTTCGGGATCAGGTCGTAGCGTCGGTTGAGCTCGACGTCGATCTGGCGCCAGGACTCCTGGATCAGGTTCCGCGACCGGACGAACCCGTTGTAGAGCGAGACCGCGTACAGGCCGAGCCCGACGACGATGAGCAGCAAGACCAGGAAGAACCACAACATGGTCACAGACTCCAATCCGAGGCGATGCCGGTCAACCCGGCTGGGTTCAGCCTAACGGTCGGCGGCGACGATGCGGCAGCCCGTCCCCCCGTTTCCCGCCGAAGTGCGATCAGGCCAGGTTCAGGTCGGCCAGTCCGATGGCGAACCGGTAGGGGACGCCGGCGGCCTCGATCAGTTCCTTGGCTCCAGTACTGCGGTCGACGATCACGGCCACGCCGATCACCTCGCCGCCGGCTTCGCGCACCGCGTCCACCGCGGTGAGAACGGAGCCGCCGGTGGTGGAGGTGTCCTCGACGACCAGGCAGCGGCGTCCGGCCACCTCGGTGCCCTCGATGCGACGTTGTAGTCCGTGGGCCTTCGACTCCTTGCGGACGACGAACGCGTCCAGGCGTCCGCCGGCATGCGCGGCGTGGTGCAGCATGGCAACGGCGACCGGGTCGGCGCCGAGGGTCAGGCCGCCGACGGCTTCGAAGTCCCAGTCAGCGACAAGGTCGGTCATCACCTCACCGACGAGCGGCGCTGCGACCCCGTCCAGGGTCACGCGTCGCAGGTCGACGTAGTAGTCGGCCTCCTTGCCTGAAGCCAATGTCACCTTGCCGCGGACGACCGCGAGCCTCGAGACCTGTTCGATGAGTTCGTCGCGCGCAGCCATGGCCGCTACCGTACCCACCCGTCCCCCGCCGAGAGCCACCGTTCCACGCCGAGAGCCACCATTTCGGCCCAACGCCTGTGCACAACGCTGGCTCTCGACCGGACTGGTGGCTGTCGGTGAGGAAGGGTGGCTGTCGGTGGGGCAGGAGGGCGTCAGGAGAACCAGGTGCGGCTCCAGGCCGGGGGCGGGGACGGCTCCGCGTCCGCCTCGGTGAAGGGGACGGACGCGCCGACGAAGCGGGCGAGGTCGCGTCCGGCGAGCAGTCGGTAGGGAAACGCTGCGCGGGCGAGCACACGGGTCAGATCGGTCAAGGGCAGGTCGGGGCCGGCGACGGCGACGAGGTTGCCGAAGCGACGGCCCTTCCAGACCGGCACTTCGGCGCTCACTGCGAGCTGAGGCTGGGTGACGCAGAGCGCGGCCAGGCAACGCTTCGACCAGGCGAACGGCGCCTGGTCGGTGAGGTTCATCAGCAGCAGCCCGCCGGGACGCAGGGCGCGGCGCACGTCCACGAAGAACTCGACGGTGGCGAGGTCGGCGGGCACGCTGGCTGCTGCGAACGCGTCCACGATGAGGGCGTCGGCGTAGGCGTCGGGCAGTTGGGCGACGCCGGTGCGTCCGTCCAGGGGACGCACCTTGATGCCCGAGTTGCGGGGCAAAGGCAGGCGTGCGCGAACCTCCTCGGTGAGCTTCTCGTCTGGCTCGAGCACGATCTGCGCGGTGTGCGGACGCCGGGCGGCGACGAAGCGCGGAAGGGTCAGTCCACCGCCGCCGACGTGCACGATGCGGACGCGTTCGCCGTCCGGACGAGCGAGGACGGTTGCGTTCAGGACCTCAGCGATGCGCTGGACGTACTCGAACTCCAACCGCAGCGGGTCGGCCGGGTCGACCCAGGACTGCTCGGTGTTGCCAGCGACCACCATGAAGGCCCGGCGGTCGTCCGGAGCCGGCACGACCCGGTTGGTGACCATGCCGGGGAGCATAACGTCCCGATCCGAGCCGGCGACGCCTGCCCGACCCCAACGATGGCTGACCCCACCAACGATGGCCGACCCACGATGGCTGCCCCCACGATGGCTGCCCCCACGATGGCTGACTCCACCCCAACGACGGCCGACTCCACCCCAACGATGGCCGACTCCACCCCAACGATGGCTGAGCTTGACGAAGCCTCCGGCTCGCCATGACGAACTTCGGAATGCAACCCGGGTAATGGTCGGTTGAGCAGGTAGAGACCAACGAACAGGAGCAGAACATGACCACCAGTCATCGCACCATCACGGACTCGTCCCCGACCACCGCAGATGTGGCTGCCACCGCAGCCCAGTTCCTGACGCCCGTGGTGATCGACCTCGAAGCCATGGTCGTCAATGGGAAGCAGGCGCACTGGCATGCCCGTGGGGCGAACTTCATCGGCATCCACGAGCTGCTGGACGTAGTGGTAGCCCACGCCCAGGAGTACGCCGACACCGCGGCAGAGCGGGTAATCGCACTCGGGCTGCCGCTGGACGCCCGCGTCACCACGGTCGCCAAGAAGACGACGCTGCCGATGCCGGCCGCTGGTTTCCAGGGCTGGGAAGCGACCGTCGCCGAGGTGGTCGGCATGATCGACGCCGCGCTGGTGACCGTCCGCGCTGCAGTCGACGGTTTGGAGAAGGACGTCTCCACCCAGGACGTCGCCATCGAGATCGAGCGCGGGCTCACCAAGGACCGCTGGCTGCTGCAGGCGCACGTCGCATCCTAAGGGGGCGCTGATCTACGATCCCTGAGCTTGACGAAGGGTGTCCATTCGCTTGTGGCTACGGGCTTCGTCAAGCTCAGCCAGCGTTGGGCCGCATTGATCAGCGGGTCCCTGAGCGGGCCGGGCCGGGTGGGTTCGCTTGTCATCGCGCGGGCGCATCCGGTCCTTCGCCGACATTGCCATCGGCCCAAGTCGTACGTACGATGTACTCACGAGATTGGAGGTTCAGTGGCCGACCCAACAACGGACACCAGGCTGAGCAAGTCGCGGCGGATCAACTTGCGCGCAACCTCACGCCAGGAGGACCTGCTGCGCCGCGCGGCTGAGGCAACCGACCACACGGTCACCGACTTCGTGCTGGACAGTGCGGTAGATCGTGCTCAGCGAGTGCTGGCCGATCTCCGCTGGTTCACCGCCACCGAGGAGCAGTACGCCGAGTTCGTCCGGCTTCTCGATGCTCCGCTCCCGTCCACAGATAAGTTCGAGCGCCTGTTCGCACGCCCGGCTCCGACCCTCACCAAGAATGAGCGTTGAACCCCGCAAACTGACTCGCGCCGACCTGCGTGCGGACTTCCACAGCGGCGCGAGTGAGCTCGACGAGTGGCTCGCCAAGTACGCCTGGCAGAACCAGGAAGCCGGGAACGCGGTCACCTACGTGATCACTGACGGCACGAGAGTCATCGGCTACTACGCCATCGCCATGGCTGTGGTTGCCAGAACCTCGGTACCCGAGCCCCTGAGCAAGGGACGCCCACAGCACCTCCCGTGCCTCCTGCTCGCGCGCCTGGCCGTGGACGCCGAGTACAGCGGACGCGGATTGGGCTGGGCCCTGCTGCGGGACGCCCTGCTTCGCTCGTTGCAGCTGAGCGCGAGCGTTGGCGCCGCGGCAGTCCTCGTCCATTGCCGGGACGACGCTGCCCGGTCGTTCTACCTGCACCACGGCGACTTTCTTGCGTCCCCGGTGAACGAGCTGCACCTGATGGTCCCGGTGGCAGCCCTGCGCAAGGCCTTGGGGAAGCGCTGATCACGAACCCTGAGCTTGACGAAGGGTCGTCCATTCGCTTGTGGCTACGGGCTTCGTCAAGCTCAGCCAGCGTTGGGCCGCATTGATCAGCGGGTCCTTAGGCTGACCTGACGCACTGTCCTACAACTGCCGTACACTCGGTGCATGGCAGGTAGCACGAAGACACGGAGGCTGGAGGCGAGGCTCGATCCCATGGTGGACGACCTCATCAGTGAGGCCGCCAGGACGCTCGGCCAGTCGCGCTCTGAGTTCATCGTGAGCGCGGCCCGCGATTCGGCTGAGCGGGTGCTGGCCCGCGCCGATCTCACGATCATGTCCGCCCACCAGTTCGACGTGCTGGTGGAGAGCCTCGACGAGCCGGAGTCGATGGACAGGCTGGCTCACGCGGCGGCCGGCGAGCGTCCGTATCGACGCTGATGGAGCCGTGGCTCTCGGCGAGGATCGACCCCGTCCACCGGCTCGACCAGTTCGACTGCGGGAGGGCATCGCTCAACAGCTGGCTGCGCGTGTTCGCTCTGCGCGCCGACACCCAGGGGACCGCTCGCACACTCGTGTGGACGCATCCGGACGAGCCCACCGTGGTCGGCTATTACTCCATCGCCCCGACCGAGATCCGACGTGAGGGGCTGAGCCGCGCCGCCCACGGCGGCCACTCGGTGATTCCCGCCTACCTGCTGGCTCGCCTCGCGCTTGACCGAACCGTTCAGGGACGTGGCCTCGGTACGTACCTGCTGCTGGACGCCGTCGAGCTGGTTGTTGCCGCCAGCGCGACCGGGGGCGGCCGGCTGCTCGTCGTGGACGCGATCGATGACGCCGCTACCGCCTTCTACCGCGCCCACGGCTTCACCGAGATCACTGGAACGCGCCGCCTGTACGCACGCATCAGTTCGCTGCGGGCGATCCTCAGCCCGCGTCGATCGCGAGCCAACTGAGCCTCATCAGAGGCCGTGGGCCTTGCGCCGGTAATGCTGCCCGAAGTCGCGGTGCATCTGGTGGCTGTGGAACAACAGCTGCCAGGCGGCGAAGATGATCGCGCATGCCGTAAGCGCTTGGACGACGGCTGAGATGAGCTCCACAGTTCAACTGACCTCGATGACCTTCATGACTTCGTCGCCGTAGTCGTTGATGACCTTGACGGCGATCTTGCCGGTGCTGGGGCGGTCGAACGGCTGGGACGTGTCGCTGTAGAGACTGGCCCAGGCGTCGGGGTCGATCTCGGCCTTGAGGGCGGTCTTCAGCTTCTTGTAAGGGTCGCCGCCGCCGGTGAAGTAGCAGTGGCGGACGAAGAACGACTCCTCGTTGTAGTCGGTGTCGATCATCCATAGCGCGATCTGGTCGATGCCGGCGCTGCGGGGCTGGCCGGTGGTCGGGTCGTAGACGTCCACGCCTTTGAGTTGCACCTGGAAGCGGCCGTCGGAGACCTCGACGACTTCGAGATCCGGTTCGCCGAACACCGTGAACAGGTTGCCCGCCTTGGTGTTCTTCAACTCGCCCATCAGCAGGTCGGAGTTCATCCGCACCAGCAGCACCTGGGTGCGGCCCAGCTTCCGCTCCCCGGCGACGTTCGCAAAGCCCTCGTCGGCCACGTGGACGGTGACGCCATCGTCGGAGATCACGCCGGTCGCCTGCGGATCGAACGCGAATCCCAGCACGGCCACCAGTTCGATGCCCGCCGCGATCGCCTCCTTCGCGGCGCTCTTGATGTAGGCCGGGCTGACCGTGCCGTACTGCGGGCCGAGCGCGATCGCCACCCGCTGGGCGGCTTCCTCGCGCTCGGTGATCTCGACAGGCTCGATCAACCGAGTGGTCGGCTCGATCAGCGGGGCCGGCGGCTTGCGCTCGCCGATCGCCTGGACGTACTGGCCCGGGTAGGGCTCGATCGAGTAGAACTCCAGGCGCTCGGCCTTGCGTCCGTTCTGGATGCCCGCCTTCTGCAGGTTCTCCAGCACTGACTGCTCGAAGCTGCGGTCGTCGATCTCGGCCGGTTGCTCCCCCAGCCCGTCGACCTCGTCGAAGCTCAACGAGCGGTGAGGGGAGAGGCTCTCCACCGTGAACGGCCCGGCCACCCGGATCCGCGACTTGTCCTCGTACGGCTTGTCGTAGAGCAGTTCGTAGTCGGCGTAGCGCTTGATCGCCGCGTCGATCTCGGCCCGGGTCATGCCCTCTTTGATGTCGGGGTTGTTCGCGATCGACTTCAAGGTGATGTGCTGGACGCGCTCGTACACGAACCCGTGCCGAATGTCGTCGCCGGTGGAGGCTCGCGACAACTGCTTGCCGGTGAGTTCCTGCTCCTTCTTCACCCCGGACGCGGAGTCGCTGAG
>DAORUI010000152.1:0-2478 GCA_035433085.1 Propionicimonas sp.
GCGATGTCGGTCCAGTCCAGCAGGGGCTCCTGCAGGCTGGTGTAGAGCATGTCGTTGCGCTCGTCGATGACCTGGAGAAAGTAGTCCCCCAGGCGTCGATCGAAGCCGGCCACGATCTCGACGGGGTGTCCGTCGAGCGTCGCCGTCGCGAGGTGCTGGCTCATGGTCCGGGCTCCGCGCTGTCGAACACGGGCAGCCCGTCGATGACCGCCGCCTCGCGGTCGAACATCAGCCAGGCCACGCCGGCGGATTCGGCCACCTCGAACAGCATGGCCAGATCGGGCTCCGACGGCACGCGGTACTTCGGCGCCCCGACATAGACGAACCCGCCGCAGTCGGTCGGGTAGGCGTTCACGGACAGATCGTCATCGGCGAGCTTGTTGCGCGTTGCCGAACTCAGATGCTTCAGGGACAGGCTGGCCAGCATCTCGGCCTGCTGTCGCAGGCCGGTGGCGGGCAGGGTATGCATCGTGGCTTCCTCCTCGGGATGAACTGGGAGATGTGGGGGATTCGGTCGCCCGCGTCACGGTCGAGGGCGCACGGGGCGTGCGCTTCGATCGTCCGGCGCGGGCGAACGTCATGCCGCAGTCGCGGCAGCGGAACCAGTGCAGGCGACCGAGCGCGCCCAGGGGCACGCCGTGGCCGGCACAGCAGGGGCAGGTCGGGGGTCTTCTCTCCGACATGGGCATCCTTGGTTGGGGTGGGATCGGCGGGAGGGGCACCGCCTCGGCGGCGCCCTTCTCGCGACTGGGTCGTGCAGGGCGTGACTGCCGCACATGGCGTCAGAGCAGTCCGCGCTCCGCGAAGCTGACGCACTGGTCGCCGGCGACGACGAAGTGGTCGATCAGGCGGATGTCCACCAGCGCCAGCGCCGACTTCAGCGTCTGCGTCAGGAACTCGTCCGCGCGGCTCGGCTCGGCCTGGCCGCTCGGGTGGTTGTGGGCCACCGCGATCGCGGCGGCGTTGCGGGCCAGGGCGCTCTTGACCAGTTCCCGCGGGTACACCGAGGTCTGGGTGAGCGTGCCGCGGAACACCTCCTCGTGGGCGATCAGCCGGTGGTTGGCATCCAGGTAGAGCGCGAGGAAGACCTCGTGCTGCAGGCCTGCGCAGCGCAGTCGCAGCCAGTCCCGAAGGACCTGGGGCGACGACATCACCGGCCCCTGCGCCATCCGGTCACGCAGCTCGCGCATCAGCAGCTCCCGGGCGACACCGAGTCGGCGCGTCAGGAGCTGCTGCGTGGCCGGGTCCTCGTGGGGCGTCTCCCGGTCGCTGACGCGCAGCGCAGCCGGCGTCGGGCCTGGCAATGGGTGGGCCTGCAGGCCCAGCATCTCTGCCACCAGGTCCTCCCGCGACGCATGGGCGGCATCGGGCAGGTCCGGCAGATCTTGAAGACCCTGGAAAGGGTGGAAGTTCATGGCGTTCTCCTCTCGTGGCGAAAAGGAAGACGGGAACGCCGTTCCCGGTGGGGACTGGTGTCCCCGCAAGGGAAGGATGTGCAGACACACGACGGAACGTGGCCGGCACGGTGGCTCAGATGATCATCCGAGGCAGGTAACGACTGCGACGCCGCTGCCGCCGGTTCGGTCGGCATCGGAAACACTCCTGTCGGGAGTGGGTGTGAGCCCGGCAAGTCTGCGCCATCGGCGCCGTGGATTCAACCGGGGTGGTGTCAGCGACAGAGCCTTTGCCGCGCTTGCCCGCGCAAAGGGCGCCAGGGTCCGTGCCTTGGTCGGGCATCGGTGCGCGGGGAGGTGGCACGGTTCGCATGACCGCACTGCGCGTGGCCGGGCCGTGGTGGCTGGGCCACGGCCTGCCCGGATGTCTTGGCGGGCAGACCGCAAAAGTGACACCGCAGAGGCACTACGCTGTCACTGCAGAAATTTCTTCGTCGCGGGCAGCAGCGGATGTGCACAGACCTGCGCAGGCACGCGAAGATGCGCGGCTTCCCGACAAGGCCGACCCGACATGCTGCGCACCGGAAACCAGCTTCGACTGACCCGACCCGAACGGGCGCGGCTGGCCCGCATCACCGCCATCGAGCCGGGGTCCATCCGAAGCGTCGCGGACCTGCAGGCCTACGTCCGCCGATGCAAGGCCCATTACTGGGGCCACTCCGATGACACCCGCTTCCTGCACTGGCTGATCGAGCGTGAGGTGCAGTCCCTGACCGGTCGCTGAGCGCCCGTCGCCCCGTTCGCAGTCTCGGAAACAGGAACGCCCCCGGTGCTGGACCGGGGGCGTGCTGGGTGACGGCCTTGAGTGGATCTGGATCGCGCCGTCTGAAGGGTCTCGAACGTTCGACCGGACGGCTCAGCGGAACACGCGCGGCTCGACGCTCGCCCCGCGCATGAACGCGAGGTACGCACCGGCCTTGCCGATGTCGTCGAAGGTCGCCACGGGCTGCTCGTGCAGCACCACGGCCCAGGGACGGTCATCGTCATCACTGGCGCGGATGCGCAGTTCCGGCGGCTGCCAGCG
>DAORUI010000152.1:2578-4295 GCA_035433085.1 Propionicimonas sp.
GCCAGCACATGCGCACAGAGGATGGCCGTGCCGGCCGCCTCGCCCGGCTCGACGAGCAGCGGCACCTTCAGCAGGCCGGTCGAGCGGCCGACCGTGCCGACCACGTCGAACTCGTCGAGCCAGCTCGCGCCGGTGCCGGTGTCGCCCAGCACCAGCCGCACCTTGCGGCCGTCCCGGCGGCAGGTCTCCAGCACCCTCGCCAGGCGAGGGTCCGTGCCGGGATCGAAGTAGGTGCCGTGGCCCTGGGCGGACTCGCCCCAGGCACGCACCGCAGCGAGGTACTTCTCGTAGCCGGTGAGGCTGGCCGCGTCGTCGGCGGTCGGCATCAGGTCGGGACGATCGAGGCGCTGCGCGATCTGCTGGGCATGGTCGCGGGCGTTGTCGAAGCCGAAGCAGCTGACTGACAAGCCTTCGTGCTCTGCACTCCGGTATGCGCCCTTGGTGCGGCCCGGCGGGCGCATGCCCCCTTCGGTGGCGATCACATACAGGCGTTGCTCGGGATTCAGGGTGATGTCTCGCATGGGGAACTCTCGAAGTTGGGAGGGCGGACACCGGCCCTGGCGGGACGGGCCCGCGGGCGGTTGGATGGGGTGCTGGTCGCGCCAGGCCGCTGGACGTCAGTCCTTGGCCGAGGCACGTCAGCGATCGAACCCGGTGCAGCCGATGGGGCTGCGCCGGGGTTCGGTCTTCGGATCAGCGCCGGCTGATCTGCACGGCGGGTGCGGGGCCGTCGACGGGAGGTTCCGGGGCACGCTCGGAGCCGCCTTCGGAGCCACTGACCGGCGACGCCGGGGACATGCCGGCCTGGTGCTGGAAGCGGGCGTGCGCGTCGGCGAACTCGGCATCGCCCAGCAGCTGACGAACCTGCGCGGCGGCCGGTTCGGGCCTGCTGTCGGCGTCACGGGCCGCGGCTGGGCGCGCGCCCCGCTTCGATGTTGCTGGCGAGGCTGGCGGTGCAGCGGCAATGGCCTCGTCCAGGACGTCCGCAGTGCGGTGGTACGCCTTCTGCGTGACGCCGCCGACGAAGGCTGCGGGTCGCTGCAGCGTCCACTGGACCAGCAGGCGCAGCCACTGCCCGATGCGCTTGTCGCGGGCCTGGCGCGCCTTGTGGACGCGCAGCGACTGCTTGCAGGACAGGTACAGCGCCAGGTGGCGACGCTTCATCTCGGCGTCGCCGTCGAGCTGCGCCATCACCTCGGCGGCGAGGGCGACGTCACGGCCGACGCGTCTGTAGAAGTCGACCCAGGCGCGCTGCTCCTCGATGTCGATGGTGCTGCGGCGCGGTGACGGGCTCTGGAAGGATCTGTCTGGGAAATCATGACTCATGGGGTTCTCCAAGAAGGCGAGGGAACCCCGACCCCGACGGGAGACGGTGACTCCCGGAGGGTGGATGGCGAGGACGGCTGAAAGCCGAGGGAAACGGGGTGTCGGGTGATGGCGTCCCGATGCCATCGCTGGCGGTCGGTTCACCATCCCCGAGACCCGAGGACTCGATCGGCACGAGTTCGAGCCGCCGGGCGGCGCCGCGACGGGCGACTCGATGCCCGCGACCATCAGGTCGTGAGCACGCGAGCGGCGCCTCGGCGCAGGCCCTCGGCAATGCCGATCCAGCGGTCGGCGATCCGGTCCAGGTAGACCAGGTCGTCGGCCGCGATCTCGCCCGAGGCGCGGAGCCGGGCGATGACTTCCTTGACCAGGAGGGGATCCTCCCGGGCCA
>DAORUI010000152.1:4395-6857 GCA_035433085.1 Propionicimonas sp.
GAGGCGCGGAGCCGGGCGATGACTTCCTTGACCAGGAGGGGATCCTCCCGGGCCAGCACGATGGCCGTCGAGGCGATGCGCCTGCGGTAGGTGTCGACCGTCATGGTCAGCACACCGTCGTGCAGCGCTCGGACGCCAGAGGGTCCGCGGCCTCGCACACCATGCGCATGGACGCATGGGGCGTGCAGGGCCGGGGCCGGAGCAGCGCCGGAAGGGTGACAGGCCGCCGGGCGGGCACACGGGCAAGCCCGGTACCACCCAGCAGTGCACACACCGGCGCGACAGTGCGGTTCCAGGGAACGGGACTCATGGGGGTTCTCCTTCAGCGGTGAAGGGGAACGCCCATCCCTGGCGGGGAACTGGGGTTCCCCGTCTGGGATGCCCTGCCGGGAAGGCAAGGCGCTTCGTCGCGCACAGGTGCGTGCGCGAGCTGCAGAGGTCCGCGTCCGAGAGGACGGGGCCAGGGCAGATGCGTGCGTCAGGCCAGGCTTCTGATCGAGATCAGGCCTGGCTGGTGAGCGCAGGGCGCGTCACGACGCAGAGGTCGTGGTCGTCGCATGCGAGGAGGGGCCACGACACAGGGTCATGGCCGGCTCCTGGTTTCGGATCCGGACGGATCGGAATCGGTCCGGCACACGGAGGTGCCGGACGGGACACGAGGCAGGTAACGACTGCGACGCCAGCTGGGCTGGACTTCAGGGCGACCGGAGCCACCGATGAAGGCTGAGCAGACGCGATGTCCGCAGGAAGCCACATCAGTATCGGACGGGGTCCCTCGGTCGGCAACGGACCCGAGGTCTCATCGCGGCAATGCCCGCCCAAGCGACCGGCTCGGCCGACGCTTGGGCGGGCAATCGATTCCGAGTCCTCCACGTCGGTGGCCGCGGAACGCGGCGCTGCCCGGTTGCAGGGCGTGCGGGCAGGCTGACGGTTCGTATAGTGGATGGATCAAGTTCTCCAGCACACCGGTTCCGCGCTATCCATGACCGTCGAACGCTATGCCTTCAATGACTGCGAAGCCACCACGGCGGCTGGGGTGCCGCTGCGCATTCCTGCTGGCGTTCACCACGTCGAGCGGCGATCGCTGGTGTTCCGCGTGCGCCTGGGTGGCCGCGAACTCGATCTGACCCTGGCCGAGTGGGAACGCCTGCTGCACGCCGGCTGTGTCGAGTCGATCTCCGTCGTGGTCGCCGATCCGCAGGGCGCCGGCGACACCCAACCTCGCTGAGGCGCGCGAGGTGGCGAAGGCAGAGTGGAACCTCCGGGCCGGGAATTCAGAGGGCCAGATCTCGGCACCGACCGGGCCCGTGCCGCTGAAGTGGGCCAGCGACGCGGCGACGGGTGCTCCCCGGTACATCCATGACCCGGACATCGTCTCGGCAGCCGCGAGTGCTGTATGTCCCGGCTGTGGCAGCAAGTTGTGGACGGTCCTGGCGGGTGAGCCGCAGCGCGTTCGACCGACGGCGCATTTCCGCCACGTCGCCGGCACGCCGCGAACTACGTGCGTCGTAGTCGCAGCGCGTCTTGCTGCCTCGCACCATCTGGCGTCGCTGGGCTACATCGACCTGCCGCGACGGCGGGTGACCGCCGTCTCGAAGGGTTTCAGCGGTGAGGGTTACGAGGGATGGGTGGAGGAGCCGGCGCAGCGTGTTCGGATCAGTGATGTTCGGATGGTCGATCCGGCCGCGGCGGAGCTGACGCTGGACGATGGCAGGACCATCCTGGTGGACCTGACCGGCGAGCGCGTCGAAGGCGAGGCGGGCCGCGCGGTCATCACGATCAATCTGTCCGACCCGGCGCTGGCGGAGATGGACGTGGACGAGCTGCGTGCGCGACTTCGGCTGCTGCCTCCCGCGAGTTGGTGCTCCCACTGGCGTGATCGCGAGTTGACGTCGCAGGCGCGGAGCCGGGCCGCGGACGAGGCGCGCCAGGCGCTTGACGCATGGACCGACGAGGACGAGGCGGGGTTCCAGGCGCAACTGCCGCCGGGCACGGACCCGGAGGCGACCGCGACGATGCGTCGCGAGACCTTGCTGCACCGAACCGTCAAGTCGATCCTCGAAGACGCGAGGCGCATCCGAGCACCGGGCCTGCATGTTGCCGTGCAGCGTGACGCACCTGATGGCTACGGCGACGGCTGGGACGACCATCGCGTCGAGATCCTGTGGTGGAGCGCGCCCGCCGAACTGAGCTTCGAGGCGGTGGAGCTGGAGCGGCGCCTCGGCCGCATCGTTCCGGATGTTGTCGGGCTTCTGGCGGAGCCTCGACCGCGCATCCTCGGCGGCATGGCCACCCGGGTTCAACGGGGCCACGACGAGGACGAGGACGAGCAGCACGATGAGTTCCCGGCGCACTGGTCGGAGGCGGTGCTGATCGAAGTGGCGGTCACGCACAAGGTGGATGAGGAGAAGCTGCGGAAGATCCGGCATCTCGATCTGCCGACACTCGAGATCGACCTCGGT
>DAORUI010000153.1:0-6821 GCA_035433085.1 Propionicimonas sp.
CGTGGGGGTTCAAATCCCCCCTTGCGCACCAAACGACGAAGGACCCCCCAACGCTGTGGCCTTGGCCGTTATGTGGCGGGGTTCTGTCGCCGCTTCGTGAGTTCCCTGATGATCGGGCGAATCGTCCCGTGGGTCGATCCCCAACTGACACAGCCTCGTTCGCACGCTTAGCGACTCCGGGCTGCGTAAAACCACTTCAGTCCTCGCTGTATAGTTCAGCGCATGCTGACCATTGCTTCTCGCCTGGACGTGATGAACCGGTTGGGCCGCGCGCTGGCCGACCCGACCAGGTCCCGGATCATCCTGACGCTGCTCGACCGGCCGGCCTACCCGGCAGAGCTGGCCCGCGATCTGGACCTCACACGCTCCAACGTGTCCAATCATCTGGCGTGCCTGCGCGACTGCGGCATCGTTGCTGCCGAACCCGAGGGCCGCAAGACGCGCTACGAGATCGCCGATCCCCACCTGACGCAGGCGCTGACCGCCCTGGTTGACGTCACCCTCGCGGTTGACGAGAACGCCCCGTGCATCGATCCTGCCTGCTCGGTGCACGGATGCGACGCAGCAGAGGCAGGCGCGTGATCCTGGCTGCGGTCCTGCAGGCAATCGGCCTGTTCATCGCGACCAACATCGACGACATCATCGTGCTCTCCTTGTTCTTCGCCCGCGGCGCGGGCCAACGCGGGACGACCACCCGCATCTTGGTCGGCCAGTACGTGGGGTTCGCCTGCATCCTCGGTGCCGCTGTGCTGGTGACTATCGGAGCCGGAGCATTCCTGCCCTCAGCAGCTATCCCGTACTTCGGGCTCATCCCCCTGGCCCTCGGTCTCTGGGCTGCATGGCAAGCCTGGCGCGGAGACGATGACGACGATGACGCCAAGGTCACGGGCACGAAGGTCAGCGCGTGGACCGTCGCAGGAGTCACCTTCGCCAACGGCGGAGACAACATCGGCGTCTATGTCCCCGTCTTCCTCAGCGTGGAACCCATCGCAGTGGTCGCCTACTGCCTCGTCTTCCTCGCGCTCGTCGCGGTCCTGGTCGTAGTCGCCAAGTTCGTTGCCACCCGGCCGCCGATCGCTGAAGTCCTCGAGCGCTGGGAACACATCCTGTTCCCCATCGTCCTGATCGGCCTCGGCATCGTCATCCTCGTCAGCGGAGGAGCGTTCGGTCTCTGACGGAGCCAAAGCGAACGAGAGAGGTCGCCAGGCTCGACGCTCCGGTATAGGGATCCCTGTGCGGGTTCATGCTGCGCAGCAGGAGAGTTTGGTGATGTCGGTGGTGAAGGTTTGGGCGGTGAGTTTGAGGCCTTCGGCCATGGTCAGGTAGGGGCTCCAGAGGTTGGCGACCTGGTCGGTGGTCATGCCGGCCTCGAGGATGTAGACGCCGGCGGCGGCGAGGTCACCGGCGTCCTGGGCGAGGGCGGTGATGCCGATGATGCGGCCGGTGTCGGCGTCGGTGACGATCTTGATGAGCCCGCGGGTGTCACGGTTGACGATGGCGCGCGGGACGTGCGCCAGGGGCAGGACGCGGCTGTCGCAGCGGATCCCGGCAGTGCGGGCCTGCTGGTCGGTCATTCCGACGGAGGCCAGGGCGGGGCTGGTGAACACGACCCGGGGCAGGTGGCGGTAGTCGACCTCCCGGCCGGCTCCGGTGAGGGCGTTGTCGGCGACCAGGGCGCCGTGGGCCGCGGCGACGTACACGAACTGCGGGTGGGCGGTGACGTCACCCGCGGCCCAGATCCGCGGGTTCGTGGTGCGCAGGTGGCTGTCGATGATGACCTCGCCGCGCTTGCCGGCGCGCACGCCGATGGTGTCGAGGCCGAGCGTGCCGGTGACCGGGCGGCGGCCGGTGGCAACGAGGAGCTCGGCCGCGCGGAGCTCGTGTGAGCCGTCGGCGGTGGTGGCGGTGACCGTGACCTCGCCGGTGGCCGGGTCGCGGCGCACCGCGGTGGGCACCGCGCCGCGGATGATCTCGATGCCTTCGTCGGCGAGGATTTCTTCCAGGGCGGTGGCGGCCTCGGGTTCCTCGTGGGAGGCCAGCCGTGAGCGGACGAGCATGGTGACCTGGGCACCGAGGCGGGAGAAGAGCTGGGCCTGCTCCATGGCGACGTAGCCGCCGCCGATGACCAGCAGCGACTCCGGGACGTGGTCCAGCTCCATCGCGGTCGTCGAGGTCAGATAACCGGCCTCCTGCAGGCCGGGGACCGGCGGCGCCCAGGGCGTGGAGCCGGTAGCGATGAGGTGGTGCGCGGCCCGGACGGTTTCCGCCGTGCCGTCCGGGCCGGTCACGCGGAGTGCCGGCTCAGTCGGTGTGCCGACGAAGGTGGCCTCGCCGGGGTGGAGGGCCCACCCGTACTCGGCGGCCAGGGCCGCGTACTTCTCGCTGCGCAGCGATCCGACGAGCTTGTCCTTGCCGGCGACCATGGCGGGCATGTCGACCGGTGGGGCGTCGGGGAGTGGCAGACCGGGGAACCGGGCGGCGTCGAGTGTGACGTGGCGGGCCTCGGCGGCCGCGAGCAGGGCTTTGGAGGGCACACACCCGGTGTTCACGCAGGTACCGCCGATGGTGCCGCGCTCGATCATCACCACCCGCTTGCCCAGGGTGGTGGCGCGGATCGCGGCCGCGAACGCCGCCCCACCGGACCCGATCACTGCCAGGTCATACGACCTGCCCTTGTCCGTTGCCGTCATAAGTCCTCCCTTGTTGCCGCGCCTCAGGACCAGGATCGACCTTCCAGTGCACTGGAAGGTCAAGGCAGAATGAGTGGCATGCGGATCGGTGAGGTGGCTCAGGCGTCGGGCACGACAGCTAAGACCCTGCGGTACTACGAGGACGTCGGACTCCTCCCCGACCCCGACCGCAGCCCGGCGGGGTACCGGGACTACGGCCCCGAGGTGCTCGACCGGCTGCACTTCATCCGCCGGGGCCAAGCCGCCGGGCTGACCCTGGCCCAGATCGGCCAGGTGCTGGCCATCCGAGACCGGGGCCAGGCCCCCTGCCAGCACGTCACCGACCTGCTCGACACCCGCCTCGCGGTCATCGACCGGCAGCTCGCCGAGCTCGCGCAGCTACGCACCACGATCGCCATCCTGCGCGAGCACGCCACCACCGGCGACCCGGCCACATGCTCCCCCGAGGACGTCTGCCGCTACCTGTGACCCGCGAAGGTCACCGGCCCGTGGCACCATCGCGACATGGCCGATGACACCCAGCAACGATGCTCGTGCTGCGGCCGCCAGCGGCCACGAAGGTCGCTCCACGCACTCGGGAGCGAACCGGCCTACATCTGCCGAAGGTGCGCGCTCTGGGTCGCCCTTCACATCGCTCGCGACTGAACGACTCCGCCCGCAACGCGGGCACGCCGCCGGCCGCGGCGAACATCGTCGGATGGTGCGCGAAGGAACCAAAGGGCGCGAATGACGACCAATCATCACGCCGCCAGCGCGATCGCGGGCGCCCGTTGCCGCACTCCTCATCCGACGGTCTGAGCTCCACCGCCTGGCAGCGGTCCGAAGCCTGGAGAGGGCATCGGAGCCGGACGGGACCCCCTAACGCTCAGTGGTCCGCCCTCGCAGCGGTTGCGGTCGGTCCAGTTGTCCGTCCCGTAGGAGGAACCCGTTGCGGAGGCGGTGCAGGTCATCGGCGGAAACCCACGCCCGAATGCTCGCAAGACCGCCCGAGAAGGGTTGTCCGGTGACGGTGCGTCATATGGGACGGCCTGTCGTCCCGTAAACGAACGATTCCGCTACAGCGATGACGAGGGTGCGTTGCCCTGTCCAGGATGCTTGACGCTTCGCGGCTCTCAACCCACGGCGTTTGTAGCGGAACTCAGTGCCGGATTCTATGGCTCGATACTTCCAGTGCTGGATGAGTATCGCTACAGTCAGTACCGTGGGGCATCTGCTGGGTTATGCGCGTGTGTCGACGACTGATCAGGACGCTGCGCTGCAGGTCGATGCGCTGACTGCCGCGGGGTGTTACCGGGTCTTCGTCGACACGATCTCTGGCTCCCTGGATCACCGTCCCGAGCTGACGAAGCTGATGGACCAGTTGCGCCCGGGGGACACGCTGGTGGTGTGGCGGCTGGACCGGTTGGGTCGCTCGATCCGGCATCTTATCGACCAGCTGCAGATCTTGTCCGAGCAGGGCGTGGGGTTCCGCTCCTTGCAGGAGACGATCGACACGACCTCCTCGGGCGGGCGGCTGGTGTTCCACGTCTTCGCCGCGCTGGCCGAGTTCGAACGTGACCTGATCCGTGAGCGCACCAACGCAGGACTGGCCGCCGCCCGGGCCCGTGGCCGCAAAGGCGGGCGACCGCCCGCACTGTCGCCGGACCAGGTCAAGGCGGCCCGTCGGATGTATGAGCAGAATGAGATGACGGTGGCGAAGATCGGTGCGGTCCTGGGCGTCAGCCGCGCCACCATCTACCGCGCGCTCAACCGCCAAAGTGTCCCAGTGGTCGAACCACGACAGTCGAGAAGCGCCGTGTAGGTCATGGACGCGGCCGGGCGCTGGCAGATCCTCAGGCTTCACGTCGAGGACCAGATCCCGCTCGCCGCCCTGGCCCGGGACACCGGTGTCGGGCTGCGCACCCTGGAGCGCTGGCACGCCCGCTACCGCACCGAGGGGTACACGGGCCTCGGTACGCGAAGACGCGCTGATGCCGGCAGCCATCACCTGCCCTCCGAGCTCGTGTCCTTGATCGAGGGGCTGGCATTGAGCAAGCCCCGCCCGACGATCATCACCATCCACCGCAAGATCAGCGCCATCTGCGAGGAGGGGGGATGGCCGGCGCCCTCCTATGGCGTGGTGCGCGCGATCATCGCCGACCTCGACCCGGGCATGGTCACCCTTGCCCTGGAAGGGCCGACGTCGTATCGCGACAAGTACGAACTGGCGCTGCGACGGCAGGCCGAGCACCCCAATGCGATGTGGCAGGCCGACCACACGATGCTCGACATCCTCGTGGTGGGCACCGACGGCAAGCCTGCCCGGCCATGGCTGACCACGATCATCGATGACCACTCCCGGGCGATCTGCGGTTACACCGTCTTCCTCGGCGCGCCCTCGGCGATGAACACCGCCTTGGCGCTGCGCCAGGCGATCTGGCACAAGGCCGTCCTCTCCTGGCCGATGTGCGGCCTGCCCGATGTGCTCTACGTCGATCACGGCAGCGACTTCATCAGCAACCAACTCACCGGCACAGCCGTGGACCTGCATATCCGGCTCATCCACTCTGCTGTCGCTCGTCCTCAGGGTCGCGGCAAGGTGGAGAGGATCTTCGGGACCGTGAACACCGAGCTGCTGGCTGGTCTGCCTGGGTACATCGCCGAGGGCCACCCCTGGCCAACGCCAAAGCTGTCCCTGGCTGAGCTCGACGCTGCGCTGGAGGAGTTCGTGATCACCTACAACGACCGGACTCACAGCGAGCTCGGCACCTCCCCGCGCGCTGCCTGGATCGCCGATGGCTGGCTACCGCGCATGCCGGAGAGCCTGGAGGACCTCGACGGGCTGCTGCTCACCGTCGCCCAGACCAGGGTGGTGCGCCGCGATGGCATCCACTTCCAGGGCCTGCGCTACATCTCCCCGACCCTGGCTGGCTATGTCGGCCGGGCGGTCGTGATCCGTTACGACCCCAGGGACATCACCGAGATCCGCGTGTTCGACCACGAGGAGTTCGTCTGTAAGGCCATCAACCAGGACCACCACGACCAGAAGGTCAGCCTCAAGGAGGTCCAGGCCTCCCGCAACGCCCGGCGCCGGGCGTTGCGGGAGGGCATCAACGAGCGGATCGCCGTCGTGGCCACCCACACCACCGAAACGCCACCAGCGACCGAGGCGCCGCCACCGGCGCCACGGCGGAAGTTGAAGGTTTACAGAGAGGACCTAAGGTGAGTCAGCGCTTCATCGTGACCAAAGAACACCGCCGCTTCACCGAGTTCGCCGACGCCGTGCGGCGCGGGCACACCATCGGCCTGTGCTTTGGCCCAGCCGGCGTGGGCAAGACGCTCTCCGCGCGCCGCTACGCCCGCTGGGACAAGGTCCACGACCTGCTGACCTACTGGGGACCGCGCTCCGACAGTGACGCGCAGGTCTACGCTGCGCTGGCCAAGAGCCGCACCGTGCTCTACACCCCCAGCGTGCTGACCACGCCACGAGCCTTGAAGGACGAACTCGACCAGGTCATCACCCGCACCAACATCTGCATCGAGCAGCACCTCGCGCCGGCCGGGCAGGTCACGCCAGAGACGCGCGGATGGCGCCACAGCAGGAACTACGTGGAGCTGGTCATCGTCGATGAGTCCGAACGCCTCCGCCCCACCGCAATGGAACTGCTGCGCGATCGCTACGACCGAGAAAACCTTGCCCTCATCCTGATCGGCATGCCCGGTCTGGAGAAGCAGTTCAGCCACTATCCCCAGTTCTACAGCCGCGTCGGCTTCGCCCACCAGTACCGGCCCCTGGGCAAGGAGGAACTGCTCTTCGTCCTGCAACGGCATTGGCGCGCCCTCGGTAAGATCCTCGACCCAGAGGACTTCACCGACGCCCAAGCCATCGCCGCCATCGCCCGGATCACCCGAGGTAACTTCCGGCTTCTGGAACGACTCTTCCCCCAGATCGAGCGCGTCCTGAAGATCAACGAACTCGACACCATCACCAACGACGTCATCGAAGCCGCCGCCAGCACTCTCGTCATCGGCGTCAGTTGACCGGGGCCCGCCACATATCACCTACAGAACCCCGCCATTTAACGGCGCAAGCCACACCCCAACGCTTTGTCGGGGGGTCCTTCGCCGTTTTCCGGCCAGGCGGGGTGCACG
>DAORUI010000154.1:0-6815 GCA_035433085.1 Propionicimonas sp.
CGATTTCATGGATGGCGCCAGGAGCAAGCCCGGCGACGACGCGAGGGCCGCCACGGGCATGCCCCGCGGCGTCGAACGCGGCGGCGAGACGACGCATCACCGCCGCGCTGATGAAGTGCTCCTGTGCAATATCAAGATCCCCGTCAGCCCAGGCCTGCCCGAGTTCCGCCAGCGCCGCCGTGAGCCACACGTCGATCACGTACTCGAATTGTGCCGCCGCGAACGCGGCATCCAGGCAGTCCTCGACGGCTCGGACGTCGAAGCTGCGGGAGGCCTCGATCAGAACCGCTGAATCAGGCAGTCCGGTCAAGGTGTGGGCCGAGCGGCCTTGCCTCCGCCCAGCTGACGACCCGCCGGACCGGACCCGTTCGGCAGCCTGGGCCGGGTGCATCCCGCCCGCGACCAGCCCGACCATGGCCCGCAGGGTTTCGAAGTCCTCATCGTCATAGAGGCGGTAGCCGCCTCCGGAACGGGTGGGGCGCACGACGCCGTAGCGCTGCTCCCAGGCACGAACAGTTCCCGGTGCCATCCCGAGCTGCCCGGCGATCCAACTGATGGTGTGCAATCGACCCCCTCCCCGCACACTCTACGAACCTTCGACACGCAAAGGCGGGCGCGCAACCCGGATTCTGCAGGCCGACTCCACCGAAGCGACCCGGATGGTGCTGGTCGGCTCCGGCAGCTCAGCCTCGGTCGCCGGTGGCGAGCACCCCGAAGCGCCGCAGCACCAGGGTCGCCACGGTCGTGACCAGCGCTCCCAATGCCACGCCCCAGGCGATGTCGGTGACGGCCACGAACGCAGGGAAGCCGCGCAGGACGGCCAGTGCCGTTAGTCCCCAGGTGCCGTAGGTGAACAGCCCGAAGAGGCCCCCTGCCAGCGCCCGCCGGCGAAGGGTCGCGTCCGGCACCAACGGCTGGACGCCGAAGTGCACCAGGCCGGCGACGTAGCCGAGGTAGAACACGATCGCAGCCGCCGCATCGAACGGGTCGGCCAGCAGCGGACCGAGTTGGGCCCGGTACACCTGTGACGCGACGAGCGCGATCCACAAGCCGTCCACAAGGGTGAAGACGACGAAGGTGGTGGCGTAGGCGATCAGCCACCGGCGCGGGGTGCTCACCGCTGGCCCCTCGGATCGTGGTAGAGCGTCTCGACGAGGTCGTGCACCCGGGCCATCAGGGCGCTGCGCTTCAGCTTCAGGGTGGGTGTGACCATGCCACCCTTCTCGGTGAGGTCGGCGATCAGCACGGAGAACCGCCGCACCTGCTCGGAGCGCGCCACTTGGGCGTTGGCGGCGTGTACCGCCCGTCCGACGGCAGCCATCAGGTGCGAGTCGGCCACCTGCACCAGGCCCCCGTCAACCGGGGCACTGAGCCGCACGAACGAGGCCAGCCCCTCGCGCTCGGCCCACGCGTTGACCGACTCGGGGTCGAGCAGGATGAGTCCGCCGAGGTACGGCTTGCCCTCGCCGACCAGCACAGCGTGGGCGACCAGCGGGTTCTGTTCGACCAGGCCCTCCCACGCCGCGGGCGAGATGGTCTTCCCGCCGGAGGTGACGATCACGTCCTTGCAGCGCCCGTGCAGGGTGAGGCGTCCGGACGCGTCGAGCTCCCCCAGGTCGCCCGTCCGGAAGAAACCGTCCGCGAACGCTGCGGCGTCCGCTGCCGCGTTGCGGTAGCCGGCGAAGACGCCCACGCCACGGGCGAGGACCTCGCCATCGGGGGAGATGCGGACGGTCAGACCCGGCATCGGCACACCGACCGTCCCCGCCCGGATCGAACCGGGCAGATTCCCGGTGAGCGGAGCGGTGGTCTCGGTGAGCCCGTAGCCCTCGACAACGGGCACACCGATGCCGTGGAAGAAGAGGCACAGCTCGGCGTCGAGCGCCGCCGCACCGGACAGGATGTACTCGATCCGGCCGCCCAAGAGCTCCCGCAGCCGGGCGTAGAAGAGCCGGTCGAACACCCACCGGCGCACCGCGAGCCACGCCGGCGGGCGCGCCGCCGGGTCGTCCTGGACGCGCTCCGCGAACCGTCCCCACGACACGGCGGTCGCTTGGGCGAGCGACCAGACCGGGCCGAGGCGCTTGCGGGCGGCCGTCGCGGCGGCCGCGGCCTGGACCTTCTGCAGTACCCGGGGCACGACCACCAGGAAGGTAGGGCGAAGCACGGCCAGCGCCGGCACCACCTCGCGCGGTTCCGCAAGGTGCGCGATCCGCATGCCCGAGGCCAGGCAGACCAGCTGGAGCCCGCGCGCCAGCACGTGGGCCAGCGGTAGAAAGATGATCGTGTTGCCGTCGGGCTTGACCACTTCGGTGTAGGCGGCGGCGATGTTGCGCACCTGGAGCACGAAGTTGCCATGCGTGACAAGAGCTCCGCGGGGGGCGGCGGTGGTGCCCGAGGTGTAGACGATCGTGGCGACCGTGTCGAGGCCCGCGCGGGTTCGCCGCCGCTCCAGTTCCGGCTCTCCGACCGCGTCCGCGCGTCGCTGGAGGTCGTCGAGATCGTGGCCGGGGTCGGCGTCCATCGTCCACACACCCAACGCGTCGCGGCCCCGCGCGACCAGCGCTTCGCGCAGCAGGACGGCCTGCGCCTCGGAGCCGGCCAAGCCGAGTCTGACCTCGGCATCGGCGACGATCGTCTCGACCTGGACAGCGGCGGACGTGTCGTAGACGGGCACCACCACAGCGCCGGCGAACCAGCACGCCATCTCGGCCACCGCCCACTCGTAGCGAGTCGCGGCCATGATCGCGACCGCGTCCCCCGGGTGGACGCCCACGGCCACGAGGCCGCGTCCGAGCCGGCGCACCCGCGCGACGAACTCGGCGGTGGTGACCGGCCGCCAAGGGCCAGTCACCGGCGCACCGGGCGCACGCACCTCGAAGGCGACGTGGTCGGGTGCCTCGGCGAGCCGGGCGAGGAGCAGGTCGGTAGCGTTGCGGCAGGCTCCGGCATCGGCCAGCATTGGCGTTCTCACCTCGCGCAGCGGCTCCGGCGTCATCGGCGTGCGGCGTACCTGCGGCGTCATCGGTGGCTCGTTTCTTCCACCGCTCATTTTGGTGCGTGTTGGCTCGAAACGGCCACCCCCAGCCGGATTGGTGGGATGGTCACACTGGGTCGGCGCGGGTGCCGCTCGCATGGAGGGAGATGGATCGCTCATGACGAAGGCTGAACGCCAGTCGCTGGCCACGGTGCCGCTGGTGGTCCTGCTCGGAGCGGGCCTGGCCGCGGCGGGGAGCCAGGGCGGTGCGACCGTGAGTGGGCTGGCGGTGTTCGCGGTGGCCGTCGCGGCCGCCTTCGTGATCCAGTGGATTGTCTTCGTGCCGTCCTACCTCGCCCGCACCGAGCGGTTCTTCGACCTCACCGGCAGTGCGACCTACATCGTGGTGACCCTCGGCATTCTCGCGTTCTCCGGCAGCTGGGACGCCCGCCGGGTACTGCTCGCCGTCCTCGTGCTGGTGTGGGCCGTCCGTCTGGGCAGCTTCCTGTTCCGGAGGGTCAGCCGGAGCGGCGCGGACGACCGGTTCGATGAGATCAAGGGGTCGTTCCCGCGGTTCTTCGCAGTGTGGACGATCCAGGGCCTGTGGGTCAGTGTCACCGCGGCTGCGGCGTGGATCGCGATGAGCGCGTCCAGGCAGGTCGGGATCGACGCCTTCGCCCTCCTCGGTTTGGTGCTCTGGGCGGCTGGGTTCGCCATCGAGGTGGTCGCAGACCGGCAGAAGAGCCGGTTCCGGGCCGACCCCGCCCATCGCGGCTCGTTCATCTCCACCGGGCTGTGGTCGCGCTCGCGCCACCCCAACTACTTCGGGGAGATCCTGCTGTGGACCGGCGTAGCCGTGATCGCACTTCCGGTGTTTCAGGGATGGCAGTGGGTGGGGATGCTCTCGCCGGTCTTCGTGGCGGCACTGATCACCCGGGTGAGCGGTATCCCGCTGCTCGAGAAGAAGGCGGACGCGAAATGGGGCGGCCAGCCCGACTACGAGGAATACAAGCGCACGACCCCCGCACTGGTCCCGCGCCTGCGCTGAAGGGTGCTGGCCGGGGTTCCTCCAGGGCGAGCGTCCCGTCGCTCGACACCTTCGTGCAACGAGCGCGTCCATCCCGATCACGGGAGCGCTGCGGCCTTCCGACAACAGGATCAGCGAGGCGGCGGGGCCTGGCGGGACTGCTCGGAGGTGGGGCTGGTCGAGCGCGGCGACGTCCGCGATTGAGCCGCTCGGCCAAGGCAATCACGGAAGCATGCCGCAGTGCCAGTAGCGATCATCTTGAGCGTGGTTTCCAAGCCAACGCGACCAAAGGCACCTTACGGTGCGCGAGAGAGGAGTTGAACCTCCCGTGGGGCAGTCACCGACGCATCCGTTGTTCCCAGAGGCAGGTCGTCGTACTGCGCAATCAGCTGCGCCATCTGGGCGAAGGACTATCAGCGCGACCCTTCACGCTTATGGTCATGGCCAGCGATACGTGGGTTCGGCAGAAGCAGCAGGGCCCAGCGATGGGCGTCGATCCGCGCGAGGTCAGCCCGACCCACCTGGCCGACGCGGTGGCGACGAGTGGATGGGATGTGTTCATCTCGCACGCCAGCGAGGACAAGGACGACATCGCTCGCCCACTCGCAGAGGCATTGCAGGCGCGGGGGGTGTCGGTTTGGTTTGACGAACTCAACATCGCTTGGGGGCAGCCGATCCACCGCGCCATCGAGGCGGGCATCGCCAACGGGACCTACGGCCTGGTCATCATTTCGCCCACGTTCATGGTGAAGCAGTGGACACAGGCCGAACTGGATGCTCTTCACGGTCGCCAAATGGGCCGGCCGGATGGTCACGGACTGATCCTTCCCTTGTGGCATCGTGTCACGACCGACGACGTCCAGCAGAACCTGCCAATGATCGCCGCGCTTAAGGCGCTGAACACCGCCGTGCTCAGCGTCGAGCAAATCGCTGACGAGGCCGCGAAGCTGGTCTTCGCGTCTCGATAACTCGTACGCGCAAGTGACGAGCAGTACTCACCGCCGTCCTGACATGGATTGCTGCTTCATTAGTTCACCCCAGTGTAACATTTGCAGCATGAACCAAGTAGACGCGGTGGAGGCGACGGCATCCCTGGCGGAGGGTCAGTGGGGCATGTTCACCACGGCGCAAGCCAAGGCGCTTGGGGTGTCGCGTGCGGACGTGGCGCGGCTGGTGCGCCGGCAACTCGCGCGGCGGCTGCGTCACGGCGTGCACATGATGCCTGGCGTGCCGTCCAGCCCGTTCGAGGACATCCGGGCCGAATGGCTCGCCACAGACCCCAGCCGGACCGCTGGCGAGCGCCGGGACGATCCCGAGCCGGTGATCGTGTCCGACGAGAGTGCGGCGGTCGTCCACGGCATCGGCGACCTACCACCCGGCGGCGTACATCTGACCTCGGCTCGGCGCCTACAGTCCCGGCAGCGTTGGGTGAGCATCCACCGCCGGCACATCAGTGACCGGGAGTTCACCTGGATCGATGGCCTTCCCGTGACCACTCCGCGTCGCACGCTAGAGGACCTGGCGGAATCCCAGCGTTGGGAACACGACCAACTCCGCGCGGTCGCCAACGATGCGATTGCCCGCGGACTGATCCCCGCCAGCGACCTGGTCAAGTCCGCGGCCCTCGCCCGTGCCCTTCCCGAGCTCGCCGCCCCCGCCAGCCACAGCGCGCTGCGTCAACGGCTCGCGAATGATGCCCGTAACCGTGGCGTCGACCCGCGAGAGGCGTACGGCACCTTCTTTCGGATGATGTTCAGCAACGCCCTCATGGAGCACGATGACTGGGTCCTCAAGGGCGGCACCAACCTGCTGTGCCGCTTGACCAACCCCCGCAACACCCTCGACCTAGACCTGTTCCGCGAAGGCGACCGCTCGACCACCGCCAGCGCAAAGGCGCTCCACGCATTGATGGATGGACGCCGGGTGGGCCGCTATACCTTCCGCCTCGGCCCGCCAACCTCCGGCGCAGGCGAGGACGCCGACGTGGCCCGAATCAAAGTCAACGTTCTGGACGGCGTCACCACGGTGGAGACGTTCAACATCGACCTGTCCGCCGACATCGTTCTCAACGCCGAACCCGACCTCCGCCAGGTTCCACGCGGCGACACCGCTGTTTTGCCAGGCTATCCAGCTGCGGTTCGGGTGCGGCTCTACCCGATCGAGAACCAGATCGCCGACAAGCTGAGCGCGATGTACACCCACTACGGCAGCGGCCCATCGACCCGCTACCGCGACCTCTACGACCTTGCCATGATCGTTGACCAACTTGCCTTCGACCAGCCGACCCTCACCGATGCCCTGCGAACCCAGCAGAAGCTGCGGCGCATCGCCATCCCAGCCGAGTTCGGCGAACCGTCCCCCGGCTGGGCCGACGCCTACGACAAGCAGCTGTCAAAGACCCCCAGCGCCCGCCCACCATTCACCAGCTACCGCAGCGCGATCTCCAAGGTCAGAACTGCGCTCGCCGCTTCCCTGGAGGCTGCCGGCATCACTCCGCATCTCCTGCCGGAACAAGTCGGCGACACGAGCTAGGCGCTGAGTACTGCGGATACCCTCACGGGTATCACAGTTTGTACAGTTGCCGGGGGCGAACGGGGGGCAGGCTCCCCAGGGGGTCTATCTGAGCACACCTGAGTAGCTGCAGGAACTGTTCGCACAACCCCTAGTCAGTAGCCATTTGACCTAGCCAGAGCCGTGCGCAACAGGGGTCGACGAGGGAAGATGACATCCTCCACGCGATTTCGATCATTCGCCCTAGTCAAAGGGCCACTTCTACGACCTCGAGAGGTGCGCGAGAGAGGAGTTGAACCT
>DAORUI010000155.1:0-6786 GCA_035433085.1 Propionicimonas sp.
CCGGGACGAAAGTGTCCACCTTGCGATGGAGGGGAGTGGCCACCTCGCGATTGCGCCGGCCCGCTTCTCACTCAAGGTGGACAGTCGCGCCCCGTCCCGGGACGAAAGTGTCCACCTTGCGATGGAGGGGAGTGGCCACCTCGCGATTGCGATGGGGTCAGGGGCGGACGGACGGGGTCAGTAGTTCGGCGAGGGTGAGCGAGGGACGTCCGGCGAGGTCGGCCAGCTGCAGCCGGCAGGAGAAGCCGTCGGCCAGCAGGACGGCATCCGGGCCGGCGGACGCGACCGCGGGCAGCAGGTGGTTCTGCGCAACCGCCACCGACGTCTCGTAGTGGCCGATCTCCACCCCGAAGTTGCCGGCCAGCCCGCAGCAGCCCGACACGGTCACCACCTTCGCACCTGTGCGGGCCAGCAGGGCCGCGTCCGCCGCCCAGCCGAGTACGGACGCGTGGTGGCAGTGCGGCTGCGCCACAACTACGGTGCCGCTCAGGTCGGGCGGTGGCCATTCGGGCGCGGTCGCCAGCAACTCCGCGAGCGTATGGATCGAAGCCGCCACCTCGGGTAACCGTTCGTCGGTGACCAACTCGGCGGCATCGCTGCGCCACACCGCCACGCAGGACGGTTCCAGTCCGACGATCGGCGTGCCTGCGGCGACGATCGGGTGCAGTATCTCGACCGAGTGAGCCAGCAGCCGCGCCGCCTGCTCGCGTTGTCCGGTGGTGATCCACGGCAGGCCGCAGCAGGCCGTCCGACGCAGGATGCTCGGCGCGAACCCGGCGTCCACCAGCACCGCCAGCATCGCGTCGACCCGGCTCGCGTCCATCGTGTCGGTGAACGAGTCCACCCAGACCACGACCCGACGTCCCGACACCAGCGGGTCCGGACGCGAACGGCCTCGACGCCCGGAGAACGCGGGCAGGAGCCGGCGCGAGTCCACTCCGGCGAGCCACTTAGCGGCGCGCCCGAGCAGCGGCGCCCTGAGCGTTGCGTTCGCCAGCCCGGCAAGGCCAGGCACGCCCGTCACCAGTCGGCCCCAAAGCGGCAGCCGACCCAGCACGTAGTGGCTCCGCGGACGCAGCCGGTGCCGGTACGCCTCGGCGAGCACGCGCGACTTGTACGCCGCGACGTCGGTGCCGGTGGGGCACTCCGACGCGCACGCCTTGCACGACAGGCACAATTCGAGCGCCTCGTGCACCTCCGCAGCCCTCCAGCCGCCGGTCACCAGCGTGCCGTTCACCATTTCCTGCAGGGCGTGGGCACGCCCCCGGGTCGAGTCCCGCTCCCGGCCGGTCGCCTGGTAGGACGGGCACATCACCCCATCGCCGGCCACCAGGCACTTGCCCACACCAGTGCAGCGGTGCACGTCCGCGGCGAACTGGTCGTCGAGTCGCGGTAGCGCAGAAACCGCCGCCGCGGGCAGCCGCAGGTCGGCGTCCAATGGACGGGGATCGACCAGCACGCCCGGGTTGAGCAGGTTCTGCGGATCGAAGAGGTGCTTCACCGCAGCGAACAGCGCCAAAGCCTGCGCCGAGTACATCTTCGGCAGCAGCTCCGAGCGCGCGCGGCCGTCCCCGTGTTCGCCTGAGCACGATCCGCCGTAGTGGGCGGCCAGTTCCGCGGCCTCGGTGACGAACCGGCGATACCCGGCGACCCCGGCCGGTGCGGACAGGTCGAAGTCGATCCGCACGTGCACGCAACCCTCACCGAAATGGCCGTAGGGCAAACCGTGCAGGCCGTGGGCGGCCAGCAGCGCATCGAAGTCGCGCAGATAGGCGCCGAGCACGGCCGGCGGGACAGCGGCGTCCTCCCACCCGGCGTGCGCCGGACGGGCCAGACTGACGCTGGCCAGGCCCGCGCCGTCCGCGCGGATCCGCCACAGCCTGGCGGCTTCGCCCTGATCGAAGACCAGTTGCGTGGCAAGGCCGCCGGCCGCCTGCACGAGGCCACCCGCGCGCTCGGCCAGGCGGTCCGGATCGGAGTCGGTGAGTTCAACGAAGAGCCAGCCGTCCCCGGCCGCAAGGTTCGGCACGGCGTCCGCGCCTCGCCGGCGGCGCACCACTTCGAGGATGCGGCGATCGAAACCCTCGACCGCGGTGGGTCGCGACTCCAGCACCAGGGGAGTGGCGTCGGCGGCAGCGGCCATGCTCGGGTACCCGATCACGACGAGCAGCCGATTTGGCAGGTCCTCGACCAAGCGCAGCCGGGCACCGGTGACCACGGCGAGCGTGCCCTCGCTGCCGACCAGGAATCGCGCCACGTCGAAGCCGTTCTCCGGCAGCAGGTGTTCCAGGCTGTAGCCGGAGACCTGCCGCGGGAACCGGCCGAACTGGGTGCGGATCACGCCGAGGTTCGCCTGCACGAGTTCCTGCAATGCGGTCAGGGTCGCTGACCCGCTCGCGGCTATGGCCCCGGGCGCGAGGCTCAGCCGCTCGCCCGTACCGGTGATCGCTTCGAGGCCCAGGACGTTGTCCGCCGTGCGTCCGTAGCCCAGGGCACGCGGGCCGCACGCGTTGTTGCCGATCATGCCGCCTACCGTGCAGCGGTCGGCCGTGGACGGGTCGGGCCCGAAGCGCAGGCCGTGCTTCGCGGCGGCAGCGGTCAGTCGGGACGGAACCACTCCCGGCTCCACGATCGCGGCGCGGGCGAGCGGGTCGACGTGGGCGATGCGGTCGAGCCGAGAGCAGTCCAGCACGAGGCCCGGCCCGACGGCGTTGCCGGCGATGGACGTGCCCGCGCCGCGCGCGGTGATCGGCACCCCTGCGGTGCGCGCCGCGTCCACGAGAGCGGAGAGTTCGGTGACGCTCGCCGGCCGGGCCACCGCGGCCGGTGGCACCCGATACAGCGATGCGTCCGATGAGTAGAGAGCGCGGGTCAGCGTCCCCGAATCGAGCGCGAGACCGGCGGACGCCAGCGCGGAGACCTGTTCGGTGAACCCTGCGGCGTCCGGCACTGAGTCAGTCTGTCACGCCCAGGACGGCTTCCATGGCCCGACCAAGGGCGTTGAAGTCCGCCGGATCGACCGGGTCGACCAGAGCGCGCCGCACCGAATCGACGTGGTGCGGGGCCGCGTCCACCAGCAACTGGTAGCCGGCGTCAGTCAGCACCGAGATCACCCCGCGCCGATCGGACGGGCAGGCGGTGCGGGCCACCAGGCCCTTGCTCTCCATGCGTGCAACCGTGTGGGTGAGACGGGAGCGCGACTGCCGCACCCGTTCGGCCAGCTCGGACATGCGCAGTGCTCGCCGCGGTGACTCGGACAGGTGCACAAGGATCTCGTACTCGCCCAGGTCGAGGCCGAACGGCCTCAGTTCCGCTTCGAGTGTTTCGTTGATCGCGGCGACACCATTGAGGAAGGCACGCCAGACGTGCTGCTGCTCGGTGCTCAGCCAACGTGGTTCGACTCGGGTGGTCATGTCCGGGATTGTATCAAGAAAGTTTACGGTTCAACGACTTGGCGTAGGCCTCAGATGCTCCGTATCTCGCAGGCGCCGTCGGTTGAGGCTGTTTCCACCGCGGACGGCCCACGCCTAGACTCACAGCCAATCCAACGGTGGATTCGAGGGGAGACCAGCCATGATCGACGTCGACGCCATTCTCAGCGCCGCACCACCGACCGTGGGCGCCATGTTCCGCTGGCGGGTCGCCAAGACCCCGGGCAAGGAGGCGTTCCGCTATCCGGACGCCGACGAGAAGTGGGTGTCCATCGACTGGACCGAGACCGGACGTCGGGTGGACGCGCTCGCGGCGGGCCTGATCTCGCTCGGCCTGACGTTGGAGGAGCGGGTGGCGATCGTCGCCAACACTCGCATCGAGTGGGTGTTGGCCGACTTCGCGATCAATGCCGCAGGGGGTGCCACGACCACGGTCTACCCGAACACTCAGGGCGCCGACTTCGCGCACATCGTCACCGATTCCGGCTCGGTGATCCTCTTCGCCGAGAACGCCGAGCAGGTCGCCAAACTCGAAGCCGCCAGTGACGCCGCGCATCAGCTGCGGCACATCGTCCTGATCGACGGCGAGGGCGACGGCGAGCACGTGCTCAGCTGGGCGCAACTCACCGAACGCGGACGGGCGCTGCTCGCGTCCGATCCCGGCGTGGTCGATCGGGCGATCGCAGCGGCCAGCCACGACGGTCTGGCGACCCTCATCTACACCTCCGGAACCACCGGGATGCCCAAGGGTGTGGAACTCACGCACCGCTGCTGGGTGTACCAGGCGTTCGTGCTGGACGCGATGAAGATCATCCCGGCGACCCACTTGCAGTACCTGTGGCTGCCGCTCTCGCACGTGTTCGGCAAGGACCTGCTCACCATCCAGCTCGCGATCGGGTTCAGCAGCGCGGTCGACGGCCGCGTCGACCACATCGTGAGCGGCCTGGGCGAGATCAAGCCGAACTTCATGTGCGGTGCTCCGCGCATCTTCGAGAAGGTGCGCTCGGCGGTGATGCTGGCGTCCCCGCGCAGCGGCATCAAGGGCAAGATCGCCCGGTGGGCTTTCGCCGTGGGGCGCGCGTCCCGGGAGTACCGCCTGGCCGGGCAGTCGCTGCCCGTGCCGATGCGGCTGGCCTACACCGTCGCCGACCGCCTGGTGTTCAGCAAGCTGAAGGACCGGATGGGTGGCAACATCGACTTCTTCGTGTCGGGTTCGGCGAAGCTGAACGCGCAGGTGCAGAGCTGGTTCTACTCGGCAGGGTTGGTGATCGCCGAAGGGTACGGACTCACCGAGACCGGTGCGGTCAGCTGCGTGAACCTGCCGCTGCCGCCGCGTTTCGGGACGGTCGGGCCGGCGCTTCCGGGCACCCAGATCCGGATCGCCGAGGACGGCGAAGTGCTGATCAAGGGTCCTGCGGTGATGCGCGGCTACCACAACGACCCCGAGCGCACCGCTGAGGTGATCGTCGACGGCTGGTTCCACTCCGGCGACATCGGCAAGCTCGACGCCGACGGCTACCTGACGATCACCGACCGCAAGAAGGACCTGATGAAGACCTCCGGCGGCAAGTACGTCGCCCCGGCGAAGGTCGAGGGTGTGATCGCGGCCACGATTCCCTACGTCTCGCAGGTGGTCGCGGTGGGGGACGGACGCAAGTACATCTCAGCGCTGCTGACCATGGATCGCGACAACCTGGCCAAGTGGGCCGCCCGGCACGGCATGGCCGAGTTGTCCTACGAGGAACTCACCCAGTCGCCGGAGCTGCGTAGGACCATTGAGCGCTTCATCAACTCGGCCAACGCCAAGTTGGAACGCTGGGAGACGGTCAAGCAGTTCGCCATCCTGCCGGCCGAGCTGAGCGTGGACGACGGTGGCGTCACGCCGAACATGAAGATCCGCCGCAAGGTGGTGGCCGAGCGCTACGCAGAAGTGGTGGAGTCGCTGTACGGCACCGACCCGGCAGACGAGGAGTGAGCTCCTTCCGCAGTCGCGTCCCGCTGCGGTGGGTCGACCTGGACGCCCAGGGGCATGTGAACAACGCGGTGACCGCCGACTACCTGCAGGAGGCGCGCGTCGACTGGCTGCTGTCGGGCCCGAACGCGCACCTGCTGGGTTCTTCGACCATGGTGGTTTCGCATCAGGTGGAGTACCTCGGCCCGGTGGTGTTCAGCCTTGCGCCGGTCGAGGTCGCGGTCAGTGTGGGCGCGGTCGGGGCCTCCCGGTTCCACCTCGGCTACTCCGTTGAGCAGGACGGACGCGAGGTCGCGCGGGCCCATTCGGCGCTGTGCCTGTTCGACTACGCCGCCGGCCGGCCGCGGCGGATGACGTCCGCCGAGCGAGGCTGGTTTCTGGACCAGGCCGAACCTCTCACCTCCTTGCCGTCCTTGGGACGCTGGCAGGTCGGCACGGCTGCCCATTCGTACGAGTTCGTCGTTCGCTGGTCCGACCTCGATCCCTACGGGCACGTCAACAACGTGCGGGTGTTCGACTTCGTGGCCGAGGCGCGCATCCGGATGAACCCGGACGACGACGGCACCACCCGTATGCACGCCGCGGCCAAGGAAGGCCTGTTATGGATGGTCGCCCGGCAGGACGTCTTCTACCTGGGCCAGATCGCCCATCGTGGCGAGCCGTATCGGGTGCGTTCAGGCATCGCCCGGGTCGGACGCACCTCGGTGACGATCGTCGCCCAGGTGGAGGACCCGCTCACCGACGCGGTGCTGGCTCGAACCCATACCGTCCTGGTCAGCGGCGACGCGTCCGGCCGTCCCGTGCCGCTGCCCGAGTCGATGCACCTCGCCGCCGAGCGCTGGCCGGCGACCACGGCGACCGCGAGCCATCACCCCCCACCCGGACCCTGAGGAGCTGGCCGTGAGGAACGAGTGTCGCCCCCATCCGGTCCCTGAGGAGCCGGCCGTGAGGGACGAGCGGGCGGCGTCACGAAGGGCCGCCGCCTCAATCCGAGAATTGGTGGTGGACGCCCTTCGTGACGCGCTCGCTCGTGCCTCGCGAGCGCTCCTCAGGGACCGTTCGGACGAGCGGACGGTGTCACGAACGAGTGTCCCCAAACCCGGTCCCTGAGGAGCTGGCCGTGAGGAGCGAGTGTCACCCCCCATCGGGACTGTCTGATTAACGGTGGGCGGCATCTGGCGTTTACTGGTTGTTCCCTGCCGGGTCGAGGCGGCCCGGGAAGGTGATCGCGAACGCGTTGAGTGCCGGCTTCCACCGGTTCATCCATCGTGTCTTGGCGGTCCCCGTGGGGTCAAGGGAACGCGCCACGAGGTACAGGCACTTGAGCGCGGCTTGCTCGGTCGGGAAGTGGCCCCGGGCCCTGACGGCCCGGCGGAAGCGGGC
>DAORUI010000156.1:0-6699 GCA_035433085.1 Propionicimonas sp.
ACCACTACAAGGCCAAGCATCACAGCGGCCTGCGCGAGCCCTACCAGGCCCAGGTGAGCCACGTGAACCCCACCTGCGGTGACGAGGTGATGTTGCGGGTCGCGCTCGAGGGCGACGTGGTGAGCGACGTGTCCTACGAGGGCGTGGGTTGCTCGATCTCACAGGCGTCCACTTCGGTGATGACCGATCTGGTGATCGGCCGGACGGTGGACGAGGCCCTCGCCCTGCACGAGGAGTTCACCGAGATGATGCATTCACAGGGGCGGATGGAACCCGACGAGGATCGCCTGGAGGACGCGGTCGCGTTCATCGGCGTGGCGCAGTTCCCGGCTCGGGTGAAGTGCGCGTTGCTGGGCTGGTCGGCGTTCAAGGACGCCGCTGCCCAAGCCCTGGCAGTAGCCGACCGGAAGGAATGAGATGAGCCAGACCCCCCGCCCGTCCGAGCTGGTGAACGATACGTTCCCCGACGAGGTGAGCACCGCGCGGCCGTCCGAGGACGACGTGTTGGAGGCGATGAAGGACGTCGTCGACCCCGAGCTGATGGTGAACGTCGTCGACCTCGGGCTGGTCTATGGCGTGACCATCGATGACGACAACAATCTGACCATCGACATGACCCTCACCTCGCCGACCTGCCCACTGACCGATCGGCTGGAGTACGACACCCAGCTGGCGCTGGAGGGCCTGGTGGCCTCGGTCACGATCAACTGGGTCTGGCTGCCCCCGTGGACCCTGGAGAACATCACCGAGGACGGACGCGAGCAGCTCCGCTCGATCGGCTACAACCTGTAGTCCGCAACCCCGCGTCCACCACCCGACTCGCCCCCCGCCGCACGTCGCCCGCCGCCGCACGTCGCCGCACGTCGCCCGCCGCCCGCAAGCTGGACAGTTTGGCCCCGTCAGGGTGCGTAACTGTCCAGCTTGTTGGGAGTCGGGAGTTGGGAGTCGGGAGGTGGGAGGGTGGCACGAGTGTCCACCTCTCTTGGGAGGCGGAAGCCGGGCGACCACAACTGTGGCGCTTGCGGGTTGGCGCCCGTCCGAAAAAGTGATATCACTTAGATATCAGTTTTCGACGAGAGGTAAGGATCATGTCGAGCTACGACGAACCGCGGGACGACCAGGAGACGCTGGGTGGTGAGCCTGCCGGGGTGCCGGTGGGACATGCCGGCACCAGGGTTGAGATCAGCGAGCGGCGGGCCTGGTCGATTCCCGGCCTGGCTGCGGTGGCGGGGATCGTGGTCGTTCTTGGCCTGGGCATCTGGCTGGTTGTCCTGGCCGCGATGGCTGACGAGTCCGGCGGGAATGGTACGGCTTTCGGCGTGCTGGGCGGGCTGCTCCTGCTCGTCGGCATCATCGCCTGCAGCGCCATCACCATCGTGGGGCCGGGCGACACCCGCGTCCTGCAGTTGTTCGGACGCTATGTGGGCACGGTCCGGACGCCCGGGCTCCAACTCACGGTTCCGTTCGTGGTGGGTCGCAAGGTCTCGGTGAAGGTTCGCAACTTCGAAACCAACGAACTCAAGGTGAACGACGCCGACGGCAACCCGGTGAACATCGCCGCGATCATCGTCTGGCAGGTCGCCGACACCGCGAAGGCGATCTTCGCCGTGGAGAAGTACACCGAGTTCGTCGAGGTGCAAGCCGAGTCGGCGTTGCGGCACGTGGCCACCAGCCATCCCTACGACAACGCCGGGCCGGGGGAGGAGTCGCTGCGCGGTTCCACCGATCTGGTCGCGGCCGAACTGGCCGCCGAAGTGGCGGCCCGGATCGCGATCGCCGGCCTGGAAGTCGTCGAGGCGCGCATTTCCAGCCTTGCCTACGCGCCCGAGATCGCGCACGCGATGCTGCAGCGCCAGCAGGCTTCGGCGATCATCGCGGCCAGGGAGAAGATCGTCGAGGGTGCGGTCAGCATGGTGCAGGGAGCGTTGCGCCAACTGGAAGCCGAGAACATCGTTGCACTCGATGAGGAGCGCAAGGCAGCCATGGTGTCCAACCTGCTTGTAGTACTTTGTAGTTCGTCACAAGCAACGCCAGTGGTCAATACCGGGACGCTGTACAGCTGACCGATGGCCGAGCCAACGGACGCGCCACAGACCGGCGGACGGGAGCGCAAGCCCGTCCTGTTGCGGCTGGACCCGGCGGTTCACGCCGCGCTGGCCCAGTGGGCGGCCGACGACCTGCGCTCGCTCAACTCCCACATCGAGTTGTTATTGCGCCAGGCGCTGGTGAAGGCCGGGCGCGCACCCCGGGCGGCCGGGCCGCTACCCAAACGCGGTCGTCCGCCGGCATCGTCGGATTGATCACGTCGGTGCGCCCCGGCGGACAGCCCAAGCGGGACCGGGGAGGGTTCCGGGTTGCTTGCGGTCGCGGGGATCAGCGCGGGGTCAGGTGCACTCCCGCGATCATGCAGCGGGCCGAGCCGCCGGCGAGCTCGATGGTCGGGATCGACAGTGGCAACAGCCGGGCCGACCCTTCGATGACCGCACGCTGCTCGGCGGTCAGCGCTGCTGCGGCGCGGGCGGACAGCACCAGCAGCCGGCCGTCGGTGCCGGTGAGCTCGATGGCATTCCCGGCGAAGTCGGCGACCTGGTCGTGACTGAGCTCCAGCACGGCGCGTCCGCTCTCGGCCAGCCGCGAGGCGACCTCGTCGCGGCGGTGCGGGTCGCTGATCGCGTCCAGGCAGACCAGCGCGTACTCGGTCGCGATCGCCATCAGCACATTGGTGTGATAGATCGGCCGTCCGTCCGGTCCGGCGGTCGGGAACGCCATCGGCTCGTAGCCGAAGGCGGTGCAGAAGCGCTCCAGGATCACCGGGTCCGCACGGTGCGAGCTGGCCACGTACGCCACCCGTTCGAGGTGGTCGAAGACCATCGCTCCAGTGCCCTCCAGGAAGAGGCCGTCGTACTCCAGGCCCGAGTAGTCGATCACTTCCTGCACCCGGTAGTCGTGTTTCAGAAGCTCGATGACGTCCGACCGGCGCTCTCGGCGGCGGCTGGTCGCATACATCGGGTAGATCGCGACCCGTCCGCCGTGATGGGTCGAGAACCAGTTGTTCGGGAACACCGAATCGGGGGTGTCCAGCTCCCCTGAGTCCTCGAAGACATGGACCCTCACCCCGGCGGTGGTCAGCCGAGCCACGCAGGCGTCGAACTCGGCCAACGCCGCTGCTGCCACAGCGTCTGCCGACGCGTCTCCACCAAGTGACTGAAAGGCGTTGTCCGAAAGGGTTTCGGGGTTCACGCCGAAGCGGTGCGGTCGTACCATCACCGCTGCCGTGGGGGCCTGCACATGTCGGAAGTTCACTTCCACTCCTTCTCCGGGCGACAGCCTAGGGCGGCGCGACGTCCCGAGTGGGGGAGGCGCAACCGTTCGCCATGAGGCAGCATGGGCGCCATGAACCGGTTCGTGCGCTGCGAGTTGGAGCTGGCGGTGGACGGACCTGCTGAGCTGGTCTTCAGTCTCGCGCTCGCGCAGGACCTCCCGCTTGCCACCGAGCGCCTCGACGTGACCGTCGACGGCCGCAAAGCCAGGCCGACCGAATTGCTGGCCGAGCACGGCACGCGGCTGCACTGCCTATCGGTGTCCGGTGGGGAGGTGGGGCTCAGGTACTCCGCCGAGGTGCCCGGCCTGGCGCCGTCCCCGCAGTGGACGCCGTTGGACCGCCTGCGCTACCTGCGCCAGAGCCGTTACTGCGAAGCGGACACGCTCGCGCCGACCGCCGCCGCGGAGTTCGTCGGGCTGTCCGGGACGGCACTGCTGGCTGCCGTGGTCGAGTGGGTGCACTCACGCATCCGCTATGTCAGCGGTTCCAGCACGGGCACGGACAGCGCGGTCACCACCCTGCTGGCTCGCGAGGGTGTGTGTCGCGATTTCGCCCACCTCGCGATCACACTGCTGCGCTCTCTCGGCGTGCCGGCGCGGCTGGCCGCGGTCTACGCGCCCGGGTTGAGCCCGATGGAGTTCCACGCGGTCAGCGAGGCTTTGGTGGACGGGCAGTGGTGGGTGCTGGACGCGACCAAGCTGGCGCCGCGGCGGAGCCTGCTCCGCGTGGCGACCGGACGCGATGCCGCCGACACCGCCTTCCTGACCAGCAACGGCGCATCCGTGGCACTGACTTCGATCGACGTGACCGCAGTGACCGACCAGTTCGAGCTCGACGACCAGGTCGCGCTGACCCAGCTGCGGTAGCTCGGCTCAGTCGAACTCCGGCTCCGCCTCGGTCTCGGCCAGCCCGTGGCGAGCGATCCCGGCCAGCGCCGGCATGTTGTCGCTGGCCAGGCTGAACACCACCGACAGTCCCAATGCCCAGGACCAGGCGCGCGCCCAGACGTCGCCGTCGTAGTTGCCCGACAGGCTGCACGCCGCGCGGAACTCGGCCCGGGCGTCCGCATCGAACATCAACCACGCCACGGCGAGATCGCTGGCGGGGTCTCCGGAGCACACGTCGCCGAAGTCGATCACGCCCACCAGGCGTCCGTCCGAGCCGAGCAGCAGGTTCATCGGATGTGGGTCGCCGTGCAGCCAGACGGGTGCGGCGGGCCACGCCGGTGCTGCGGACCAACGCAGCCAGCGTTCCAGTGCCGCGGTGCCCGCGACCGCCTCGATCTTCGGGCTCCACAACTCGGTCTTGGCGGCCAGTGGCACGCCGCGGAACGGGTTCTGCGGCGCGTCCGCAGGGGCCGTCCGGTGCAGAGCGGCGAAGAATGCCGCCAGCCCGGACGCGGCTGCGGCCCGAGCCGCGACCGGCATCCCGGACGCGCTGTGCCCAGGCAGCCTCGGCACCACTGACCACCGCCACGGGTAGTACTTCGTCGGACGCCCGGCGAACACCGGTCGGGGTACCAGGGTGGGCAGCATCGGCGCGATCGCGGGCAGCGTGGCGATCTCGTTCTCCAGCAGGGGGGCGGACGCCGCCCGCCGCGGCAGCCGCACCAGCAGGTCGGGCCCGAGTGCGTACAACTCGTTGTCCCAGCCGTGCGCGAAGGCCTCGACGTGCGGGTCGGCGAGGTGCGGGCACTGCTCGGTCAGCAGGCGGGCCACCAGGTGTGCGTCGATGCTGACCTCTGCTGGGGGAATGTCGGCCACCGCGACAGGGTAACCTTGCCGGGCGATGTTGGTGGCTAGAGATGTGGAAGTGCGGGCCGGAGCCCGGCTGTTGCTGTCCCCGGTTTCGTTCCAGGTGGCCGCCGGCGACAAGATCGGCCTGGTCGGACGGAACGGTGCGGGCAAGACCACCTTGACCCGGATTCTCGCCGGCGATTCGCTCCCCGCGGCCGGCACGATCAGCCGCACCGGCCAGATCGGCTACCTGCCCCAGGACCCGCGCACCGGCGACGTCGGCCAGTTGACCAGAGACCGGATCCTCTCGGCCCGCGGGCTCGACCAGGTCCTGCGCCGGCTGAACACCTACTCCATGGCCATGGCCACGACCGAGGGCGAGGAACTCGACAAGTCGATGGCCAGCTACGCCCGGGCTGAAGCCGAGCTCACCGCTGCGGGCGGCTACGGCGCCGAGTCGGAAGCCGCTCGGATCGCGGCCAACCTCGGCCTGCCAGATCGTGCGATGAGCCAGCCGCTGGGTACGCTTTCCGGCGGCCAGCGCCGTCGGGTCGAGCTGGCCCGCATCCTGTTCTCGGGCGCCGACAATCTGCTGCTGGACGAGCCCACCAACCACCTCGACGCGGACTCGATCGTCTGGCTGCGCAGCTTCCTCGCGTCCTATCCGGGTGGGTTGATGGTGATCTCCCACGACGTCGGCCTGCTTGAAGCGACCGTCAACAAGGTCTTCCACCTCGACGCCAACCGCGCCGAACTCGACATCTACTCGATGGACTGGAAGCGCTACCTGCTGCAGCGCGAGACCGACGAGAAGCGCCGCAAGCGCGAACGCGCCAACGCCGAGCGCAAGGCCGAGACCCTCATGGCACAGGCCGACAAGATGCGGGCGAAGGCCACCAAGGCCGTGGCGGCGCAGAACATGGCCAAGCGCGCCGAGAAACTGCTGGCCGGGCTTGAGGACCAGCGCGCCGCCGACAAGGTGGCGAAGATCCGCTTCCCCAAGCCGGCGCCCTGCGGCAAGACCCCGCTGACCGCGGAGGAGCTGAGCAAGTCCTACGGCTCGCTGGAGGTCTTCACCGACGTCGACCTCGCCATCGACCGCGGTGCCCAGGTGGTGATCCTCGGCCTCAACGGCGCAGGCAAGACCACACTGCTGCGAATCCTGGCCGGCATCGAGGAGCCGGACACCGGACGAGTCGTGCCCGGCCACGGCCTGCGCCTTGGCTACTACGCGCAGGAACACGAGACCCTGGACGTGTCCCGCAGTGTGCTGGAGAACATGATCACCGCATCGCCGGAGCTGAACGAGACCGAGGTGCGCAAGATCCTGGGGTCGTTCCTGTTCAGCGGCGACGACGTCGAGAAGCCCGCCCGGGTGCTGTCCGGCGGGGAGAAGACCCGGCTCGCGCTGGCCATGCTGGTGGTCTCGGCGGCCAACGTCCTGCTCCTGGACGAACCGACCAACAACCTTGACCCGGCTTCCCGGGCGGAGGTGTTGCAGGCCATCCGCACCTACGCCGGAGCGGTGGTCCTGGTCACCCATGACGAGGGCGCGGTGGAGGCTCTGGAGCCCGACCGCGTGCTGTTGCTGCCGGACGGCGTCGAGGACCTCTGGAACCCCGACTACGCCGACCTGATCTC
>DAORUI010000157.1:0-6626 GCA_035433085.1 Propionicimonas sp.
CGACGTAGGTGGCGATGTTGCCGCCGATGATGTCGACCTCGGCGGCGGCCGGCTCAGCTTTCAGCCGGCGGATCATGTCGAGCACGCCTTGGGAATGTCCGTGGGCTGTGTCGACGACGATCGCGTCCACGCCGGCGTCGACGAGCATCATGGCGCGCTCCCAGGCGTCCCCGAAGAAGCCGATCGCCGCCCCGACGCGCAGGCGACCCTGGGCATCCTTGCTGGCCAGTGGGTACTTGTCGGACTTCACGTAGTCCTTGAGCGTGATCAGGCCGCGCAGGCGTCCGTCCGCATCCACCAGCGGCAGCTTCTCGATCTTGTACTTCGCCAGCAGCTTGAGGGCGTCCTCGCTGCTGATCCCGGGTGGCCCGGTGACCAGCGGCATCGGGGTCATCACCTCGCCGACCGGGCGGTGCGGGTCGTCCTCGAAGCGCATGTCGCGGTTGGTCACGATGCCCAGGAGCTTGAGGTCGGAATCGACGACGGGCACCCCGGAGATCCGGAAGTGCCCGCACATCTCGTCCACCTCGCCGATGGTGGCGTCCAGCGTGGTGGTGATCGGCTGGTCGATCATGCCCGCTTCGGAGCGCTTCACCCGGTCGACCTGGCTGGCCTGGTCCTCGGCCGACATGTTGCGGTGCAGGATGCCCATGCCGCCTTCGCGAGCCATGGCGATGGCCAGACGCGACTCGGTGACCGTGTCCATCGCCGAGCTGAGCAGCGGCACCCTCAGCTGGATGCGCTTGGTCACCCACGTGCTGGTGTCGGCGGCGGACGGAATCACGTCGCTCTCATTGGGCTGCAGGAGAACGTCGTCGAAGGTCAGGCCGAGGGCGGCGAACGGCCCAGGCACTCCGGAACCGGTGAGCTCAACAGGACTCGACACTTCACACCAATCAGTCGGACAGACGGAGCGGACAGTCTACCGCCGGCCACCCACGCTCCCCCCAGCCCGCCCAAACGTCTCGCTGGCGCTCGCAACGACCCGTGAACATTCGGGTGAACATTCGGGGACGGTTCTTTCAGACGGTCAGCTCAGTGCTGCGAAGGCTTCGCGAAGGGAGGGGTGCTCGAACTCGAAACCGGCTTCCAGCAGGCGGGCCGGACGGACGCGCTGGCCGGGCAGGAGGAGTTCCTTCACGAACTCGCGGCCGAACACCAGGCCGACTGCGCCCAGCGGTAGGGGCAGCGGGGTCGGACGATGCAGGTGCCTGCCGAAAGAGCGGGTGAACTCGGCGTTGCTCACGGGCTCCGGCGAGACCAGGTTCACCGGCCCGGTGATTCCAGCGTCCAGCAGGAAGGCTGTGGCCCGCACATGGTCGTCTAGGCTGATCCAGCTCATGAACTGGCGTCCGGTGCTGACCCGTCCGCCCAGCCCGAGGGCGAAGATCGGCCACTGCGCGGCAAGGTAGCCGCCATGTCTGGCCAGCACGTGCCCGGTGCGCAGCAGCGCGGTCGAGACCGGAGAGTGCGCGGCAGCGGCTTCCCAGTCGGCGACCACGCCGGCTAGGAACCCTCGGCCCACCGGCATTGTCTCGTCCACGATCTCGGTGCCGGTGTCGCCGTAGAAGCCCATCGCTGAGCCGTTCAGCAGTCGCTGGCAGCGTCCGGTCGGCGACAGATGAGTGACGATGGTGAGCGTCGAAGTCACCCGAGACCGGCGGATCTCAGTCTTGCGCTCCTTCGTCCAGCGCGCGCCGGCAATGGAGGCTCCGGCGAGGTTCACCACCGCGTCCACGTCATCGAGGCCAGGCTCGTCGATGCGCCCGGCGTCGGGATCCCAGAGTCGCTGGTTGGACGCGCTTACCTTCCCACGCACCAACCGCACCACCTCATGGCCGGACGCCGTGAGGTGCCGGGTCAGCGCGGTGCCGATGAGCCCGGTACTGCCGCCGATCGCTACCCGCATGACCCGATCCTGCCACCCGTGGTCAAGTCGCGCCCCTCCCCCATCAAGTTGTCAGAACCTGGCGCGCCTGCAACGAAGGAGATCCTGACAACTCGGGGTGGCAAATCGGTCGGTCAGGTCTGACCGTGCCAGATGACAGTCTGCAGCGCGTTCCAGATGCAGAACGCGATCGCGAACCCGAAGACCCAGTACCGGCGCCGCCGGTTCAGGGGCACGAGGCCGAGCAGAGCGAGGCTCCAGGGCAGGTACCAGGGATGCAGGGCCTGACCGAGCACGGCGATCGCCAGTGATCCCCACGCCACCACCTCCAGCGGACGGTTTGCGAAGCGGACGCAGATCCAGGCCAACACAGCGAGGAGGATGAGCGTGCCGATGCGTCCGGCGACGATGAGGAACCCGGTGTACGACCCGCCTGCGGCCTGCCAGACCAGCGCGCCGCCCTTGCTCAGCAATGCCAGAGGGGCGGGCGTGCCGGCCAGACCCATGAGGTCGAGCCACTCCAGCCAGCCGAATCCCAGCCCGCTGACCAGGCTGATGCCGACGAACGCGACCAACGTGACCGCGGTCGCCAGCGCGGTGCGCCAAGCCAGCAACCAGAGCCTGCGCAGCGAGGTAGCGGACGCCAGGCTGGCGGCCACCGGCAGCCCGGCAACGGCGACCACGGTCAGCCCGCCTTGCTGCTTGAACGCCATGGCCAGGGCCACCACAACCGGGCCGGCCAGGAAGGAGGCCCACCAATGCGGCCAGCGACAGACCACCCAGATCGCCGCGAGCGAAAGCGCCACCATCGGGGCGTCGTTGTGCCCGGCACCGATGAAGTGCAGTAGCAACAGCGGGTTCAGGACGGCCAGCCAGACCGCACCGCGCACAGGTCGGCCGAGCAGGGACGCGATCCGCGGCACCAGCCAGCCCATCGTCGCCACCGAGAGCAACACGGGTACCCGCATGGCGATGACCGACCAGTACGGGTGCATCCCGCTGGCGGTCACCACCACCTGGTTCAAGCGTAGTGACAAGGGCGGATACGCGACCCCACTGCCCGCCCAGAGCGGGTCGACCCAGGCCGCGAACGGCCCACCGGAGGTCGCCAAGCCGACTTCATATGGGCTGTGGCCGGAGTGCAGCGTCCAACCCAGGTCGGCGTAGAGCACCGCGTCCGGGCTCAGCACCGGCGGCACCAGCAGCAGTGGCAGCGACCACAGCAGCATCGTGAGACCAGCATGGACGGGTTCTCGCTCGCGGGTGGGCCGCACGTGCCACCACGCCCAGGTGAGCAGGATCGTCCCGACAACGATCAGGACGCGGTTCGCCGGGATCGGCGCGGCCTCGCCGATCGCGTTGACAACGTCCGATGGCCACCCGTACGCCGAAGGGGAGAACTCGGGGTGGCAACTGCCCCACGCGACAGCCAGCGAGCCGAGAACACCCACCCACACCCCGCGTGACCGGAGAGTCGTGGCGCTCAGGTTGGTCATCGGTCTCCGGGGTGTCGTTGGGGTTCAAGGCAGGAGTTTACCGACCCGCTAGGTTGGCCTCAGTCGGAGGAGAACACATGGAACTGTCGGGCATGGGTGCGATCGTCGCTTCGGACGGGGTCGGTTTCCGGGTCTGGGCGCCACACGCGGACGCGGTCGCGGTGACCGGGGATTTCAACGGCTGGTCGCCGGACGCGAACCCGCTGGAGGGTGAGGGCAACGGCAACTGGAGTGGGTTCATCCCGGGTGCGAGCGCCGGCCAGGAGTACAAGTTCGTGATCACCAACGGCGAGCAGGTGCTGTCGAAGGTCGATCCGTACGCCGCACAGGTGACCAACTCGGTGGGCAACGGCGTGATCTACGACCACGCCGTCTTCGAGTGGGACGGCGATGAGTTCACCTGCCCACCGCTGAACGAACTGGTGATCTACGAGTTGCACGCCGGCACGTTCGCCAGCGAGGCCGACGGCGAGGTCAGCGACCTGGACGAGATGGCGGCGCGTCTCGACCACGTGGTGCGCCTGGGTGCGAACGCGATCCAACTGATGCCCGTCGCCGAATTCGCCGGCGACTATTCCTGGGGCTACAACCCGGCGCACGTCTTCGCGGTCGAGAGCGCCTACGGCGGCCCGGACGCACTGAAACGCCTGGTCAAGCAGGCGCATGCGCTGGGGCTGGCGGTGATCCAGGACGTGGTCTACAACCACTTCGGGCCCAGTGACCTGAACCTTTGGCAGTTCGACGGTTGGTCGGACGATGAGAAGGGTGGCATCTACTTCTACAACGACTGGCGCTCAGCCACGCCTTGGGGCGACACCCGTCCCGACTACGGACGCGGGGAGGTGCGCCAGTTCATCCACGACAACGCGTTCGCCTGGCTCGAGCAGTTCCACATGGACGGGCTGCGCTACGACATGACCCCGTACATGCGCAGCGTGGACGGTTCGGGCAACGACATTCCCGAGGGCTGGAGCTTGAGCCGCTGGATCAACACCGACATCCGGGCGAAGTACCCCGACAAGGTGCTGATCGCCGAGGACCTGCACTCCAACCCGGCGGTCAGCAGCACCGGTCCGGAAGGCGCGGCGTTCCACGCCCAGTGGGACGCCCAGTTCGTCCATCCGATCCGCGAGGCGATGATCGAGGCCGAGGACAAGTACCGCTCCACCGACGAGGTGCTGAGCGCGGTCGGCTATTCGTACGGGGACGCGTTCGCGCGGGTGATCTACACCGAGAGCCATGACGAGGTGGCCAACGGCAAGGCGCGGGTGCCCGAGGAGATCGACGGCGACGACCCCACCGGATACTTCGCCAAGAAGCGGTCGACGCTGGGCGCCGGGCTCGTGCTCACTTCACCGGGCATCCCTATGCTTTTCCAAGGCCAGGAGTTCCTGGAGGGCGGCTGGTTCCGCGACAACGTCGCGCTGGACTGGGACAACAACGACGACTTCCGCGGCATCGTGAAGCTGTACCGCGACCTGGTGAAGCTGCGGCTGAACCGCGACGGCCGCAGCGCGGGCCTCACCGGTTCAGGGCTGCGGGCCATCCACAACAACGACGCCGAGAACGTCATCGCCTTCCAGCGCTGGCGCGAGCATGGCGTGGGCGACGATGTCGTGGTGGTCGCGAACCTCTCGAACGCGGTGCGGACGGGCTACCGGTTGGGACTGCCCGCCGCCGGCAAGTGGCAACTGCTGTTCGACGGCGACTCGGCCATGTACAACGAAGACTTCGGCGACCACTCAGCCCGCGATCTGGCTGCCACCTCCGACCGTTACGACGGCATGGACGCGAGTGCCGAACTCACCTTGGCCCCCTACACCCTGCTGATCTACGGCTGGCGAGGCTGAGATCGGAATCGCGCGACCCTTCGTCAAGCTCAGGGATCGGGTCTCGTCAAGCTCAGGGATCGGGTCTCGTCAAGCTCACAGATCGGGTCGCCGACGCCTACTCGGCGGCTATGGCCTCGTGGTGCCGGACGACCTCGGCCACCACGAAGGCGAGCCATTTCTCGGCGAACTCGGGGTCGAGGTTGGCCTGTTCGGCGAGGGCGCGCAGGCGCGCGATCTGCTGAACCTCTCGGTCAGGATCGGCCGGCGCCAACCCGCGGGACTTCTTCAGGACGCCGACGCGCTGGGTGATCTTGAAGCGCTCGGCGAGCAGGCAGATGATCGCCGAATCGAGGTTGTCGATCGAGCCGCGTAGCTGTTCGAGTTCGGGGTCGCTCTGCACCGGTCCAGCGTAGGGGCAAGGATGCCGGCTTCCGCATCGTGGTCGGCAAGATCGAGACCGAGAATGCAAAGGGCCGGCCGGGAGAGTTGCTCCCGGCCGGCCCTTCGACGCTGATGATCAGGCGCTCAAGCGCTCCTGCGTCTTCTCGGAGAAGACATGCATCGAGCTCGGGTCGATCGTGGCCAGCTTGACGGTCGTGCCGCGCTGCGGTGGCGTCCGAGCCGAGACCCGGGCGACGATCTGCTGAGCGGACAGCTTGGCCTCGGTGTCCAGACCCGCGAGGGTGCCGTACACGTACGCGTCTGCGCCGGTCTCCTCGACCACGTCCACCTCAAGGCCGATGCCTTCGGTGGCGGAGAGCTGGAAGTTCTCCGGACGGATGCCGAGCACGAGGCTTTCCTCGCCGGTGGTCTTGGAGAGCACCTCGCGGGTCACCGGAACCACGTAGTCACCGACCTGCACGCCGCCCTCAACGATCTTGCCGTTGATCAGGTTCATGGCCGGGGAGCCGATGAAGCCTGCGACGAAGAGGTTGGCCGGGCGATCGTAGAGGGTCAGCGGGCTGTCGACCTGCTGCAGGATGCCGTCCTTCATCACGGCGACCCGGTCGCCCATGGTCATGGCCTCGACCTGGTCGTGCGTCACGTAAACCGTGGTGACGCCGAGGCGGGTCTGCAGTGCCGCGATCTGGGTACGGGTCGAGACGCGCAGCTTCGCGTCCAGGTTGGAGAGCGGCTCGTCCATCAGGAAGACCTGCGGCTGGCGGACGATCGCGCGGCCCATGGCGACGCGCTGGCGCTGGCCACCGGAGAGGGCCTTCGGCTTGCGGCCGAGGAACGACTCCAGACCGAGCAGGTGAGCGGCCTCGAGCACGCGCTGGTCGCGCTCCGCCTTCGGGATGCCGGCCATCTTCAGGGCGAAGCCCATGTTGTCGGCGACGGTCATATGCGGGTAGAGCGCGTAGTTCTGGAACACCATCGCGATGTCGCGGTCCTTGGGCGGCAGGTCGG
>DAORUI010000158.1:0-2490 GCA_035433085.1 Propionicimonas sp.
TTCGACTTCGCGATGCTCATCCCGCCGTTCGGCGGCGTCCCGCTGAAGGCCTACGATGCCGACGGCGCCGACATCACCGCCGAGATCTTCGCCCCGAGCGGTTTCATGAAGGTGGACGCCGACTACACCGCCAAGCCCTACGAACAGTGGCGCGCGGAGGACTGGCCGACCACCTACGCCGCGCCCGGCTACGACAACATCTGGGCGGTCGGGATCGCCTTCGCTCCGCCGCACCAGATCTCGCGTCCGCGCAAGACCGCCAATGGCACCGTGGTCGCACCTTCGCCGCCACGCACCGGCATGCCGTCCGGTGTGATGGGCAAGACCGTGGCGCTCACCATCGCCGAGCGGATCAAGAAGGGTCCGGCCGCGCACGTGCACACCGCGTCCATGGCTCGAATGGGGGCTGCCTGCGTCGCGTCCGCCGGTGCCGGGCTCACCCGGGGCTCGGCCGCGGCCATGACGATGATGCCGGTGGTCCCCGACTACCAGCGCTTCGCCACCGGACGGGACGAGCGTGAGACTCGCGGCGAACTCGGCCTGCACGGCCACTGGGTGAAGCTGATGCTCCACTACCTGTTCATCTATAAGGCTAAAGCCCTTCCGGGCTGGCCGCTGATTCCGGAGTGATCGTGACCGACACCATGCACCAACCGACCGGCGATCCGATCGCCGATCTGTCCAAGGCTCCCATGCCCACTGCGAAGACCCTGAAGATGCGCCGGAGCCTGCTGTTCCAGTTCACCCGGTTCATGTCGTTCAACACCCGGATCATGCGGATGGTGATCAAGGGCCACCACTGACCGCGTCCGCCCGCCGGTAGCCCGAGCGTCTCAGCGGCGCAGGCTGCTGGCGGGGAGGTCGAACCAGCGCAGGTGGTCGAAGTCGGCCGACACCTGGGCAGGGTCCTGGGTGTCGGGCCGGGTCGCCGAGAGTATCCGCCGCGCTTCGTCGAGGTACTCGCTGAGCACCTCGATCGAAGCGGTGGAGCCGTGGCGCGGATAGCGCATGACCCCGTCGACCGCGTAGCTGACATCGGTGAGCCGCAGCGGCGGTTCGACCGGCCCGGCGCGGTGCCGCCACAGCCCGGTCACCGGATCGAACCGGTAGTCGCCCATCAGCTTCCAGCCGTCCCGAGCCACCAGGCGGACCGCTTCGACGATGTAGCCGACGACATCCTCGTCCAGGAAGTAGTTGAAGTTGACCCGCACCCAGCCGGGCTTGATGCCCTCGCAGCCGGTGGCGATCTGCGCCTCGAACTCGTGGGAATGCTCCAGGTCGATGCCCAGGAGGCGGTGCCCGTAGGGGCCTGCGCAGGAGCAGCCGCCGCGGGTCTGGATGCCGAAGAGATCGTTCAGCAGCGCCACCACGAAGTGGTGGTGGAGGTAGCGCCCGCTGGGCGCGCGGACGACGAACGAGACGATGGAGAGCCGTTGTGCCGCGGGATTGCCGAGGATCTCCATGCTCGGCTCGTCGCGCCAGGCCGTCATCGCCCGCTGGAGCAGTTCGTGCTCTCGCTCCTCGATCAGGTCGACGCCGACCGCGTCCTTGAGTTGGAAGACCAGTCCGGCGCGGATCGACTCAACGATGGCAGGGTTTCCCCCTTCCTCCCGCTGCACCGGGTCGAGCAGGTAGCGGTGCTCGGCCGAGTTCACGAACATCACCGTGCCCCCTCCCGGCACGGCGGGGACGCGGTTGGTCAACAGTTCCCGGCGCACGACCAGGACTCCCGGGGTGCCGGGCCCGCCGATGAACTTGTGCGGCGAGATGAACACCGCGTCGAGGTAGCTGTCCGGCCTTCCGGCAGCTGCCGAGACGTCGATCGCCACATAAGGTGCGCAGGCGGCGAAATCCCAGAAGCTCAGCGCTCCGTGGGCATGCAGCAGGGAGGCGATGCTTCGGACGTCCGACATGATGCCGGTCACGTTCGAGGCCGCTGAGAACGACCCGATCTTGAGCGGACGGTCGGCGTGGGCGTCCAATTGCCTGGCGAGTTCGGCGCGGTCGATGTGGCCGTCCGCGTCCTCGCGGATCGTGACCACCTCGGCGATGGACTCTCGCCACGGCAACTCGTTGGAGTGGTGCTCGAAGGGTCCGATGAAGACCACAGGGCGCTCGGCCGACGGGATGGCGTCGCTCAGGTGGTAGCGGTCCTCGAGGTTGGACGGGATCCGCAGGCCCAGGATCCCGATCAACTTGTCGATGGCCGCGGTCGACCCGGAACCGGTGAAGATCACGGCCGTGTCGGCATTGCCGCCAACGGAGCGGTGGATGATCCCGCGGGCGTCCTCGCGGAGCCGGCTCGTCTGGAATCCGGTGCCGCTGGCCTCGGTGTGGGTGTTCGCATAGCGGGGGAGCACCTCGTTGCGGATGAAGTCCTCGATGAAGTCGAGGCTTCGACCGGACGCGGTGTAATCGGCGTAAGTGACGCGCCGGGGGCCGTAGGGGCCGGTCATCACCTGATCGTCACCGATCACGCCCTGCCGGATC
>DAORUI010000158.1:2590-6610 GCA_035433085.1 Propionicimonas sp.
TCTCCAGCGATGCGGTGTCCATGGTGTCGCCGTCCGGGTGGTCGACCAGGCACTGTTTCAAGCCGGCGGCGATCACGGCGAAGCCGACCCGGTCGAGCGCCTTCGACACCGCGGCCATCTGAGTGACGATCTCGCCGCAGTCGCGGCGCTCCTCGATCATCCCGATGATGCCGCCGATCTGGCCCTGCGCGCGGGCGAGCCGCTTGAGCACTGCTGTCAGCTCGTCCGGGTCGAGCCTCAGGCCAGTAGTGTCCTCGGCCGGAGATGCGATGCCCAGAGCCGCAGGCTCGATCGTGAGCGGTGGGACGCGGGCCATCACGGCTCCTCTCATATACCCCGCAGGGTATCAGCAGGATTGCTCGTCGAGGAAGATCAGGCAGTCAGGGAACACGGGCTCGGGCCGGCCGAGACCCTCGGGTCGGAATCTGCGCAACTTCCACCCATACGCCTACCCCTATGGGTATAAGTTGGTATTGCCCGACGACGAGGTCGAGCCCGCACCAGGACTGGAACCCAAGAAATGACTGCACAGATCGAAGAACTCAAAGCCATTGTGTGTCCCGTGGTGGTTGACGCTCGAGGAGTGTCCTGCCCGGGCCCGATCCTCGCCGCGAAGAAGCAGATCGGCGGCGTCGCCGTCGGCAACGTGATGGAGGTCCTGGCCACCGACTCCGGCACGCTCAAGGACATCCCTGCCTGGTGCAAGAAGATGGGGCACGAGTTCCTCGGCTCGTTCGATGAGGCGGGCTCGATCCACCTGTTCCTGCGCAAAGCCAAGTAGCGATGTCCGACGCTGCGGCCACCGACGGGTCGCCGCGGATCCTGGTGTTCTCGACGATCAACATCTCCGACCCCGGCATCGACCTGGCCGGCAGCAGGCACCTGGAGTATTCGGCCACCGTCCAGACGATGGCGGTTCCGTGTAGCAGCGGCCTGAAGCCGTCGTGGTTGATTCATGCCCTCGACAGCGGCTTCGATGGGGTATTCATCGCCTCCGACGGCGAGGAGTGCGCCTATCTGCCCGATTGCGCCGAGCGCACCGCGCGGATCGTCGACCAGGCGCAGGCCGAGATGGCCGAGCGCGGGATCCGTCCCGAACGCCTGAAGATGGCCGCGGTCTGCTCGGTCTGCGCCGAGCCCTTCGCCAAGTACATGCGCGAGTTCTCCGAGGCGCTCAAGCCGCTGATGAGCGCCACCTCCGCGGCCTGAAGCGCCGCACCACGACAACAGAAAGCAAGGCAACAGACATGTCGAAGAAGACGATCATTGTCTTCAGTGGAGACTACGACAAGGTGATGGCAGCGTTCATCATCGCCAACGGTGCGGCCGCGATGGACGACGAGGTCACCATGTTCTTCACCTTCTGGGGGCTGGCCACGCTGCGCAAGCCGGCAACCGGCGCGGCCAAGGGCAAGCCGAAGAGCACCCTGCAGAAGGGCTTCTCGATGATGCTGCCGGCGAGCCCGGAGAAGCTGGGGCTGTCGAAGTTCAACTTCGGCGGACTGGGCCAGAAGATGATGAAGAAGGTGATGAAGTCCGAGAACGTGATGCCGATCTCTGAGCTTCTGGCCACGGCTCAGGAGCAGGGGATCAAGATGATCGCCTGCACGATGAGCATGGACGTCATGGGCATCCGCGCCGAGGAGCTGATCGACGGCATCGAGTACGCCGGCGTGGCCACCTATCTGGGCGAGGCCGACGAGGCCAACGTCAACCTCTTCATCTGATCCACCCATCTCGCCGGGGCTCCGGCGCGCACCAACGGGAGCAAGTGATGGACTACGACGTCCTGGTCGTGGGAAGTGGGATCGGCGGCATGGAGTCGTCGATCAAGCTGGCCGATATGGGCTACAAGGTTCTGCTCGTGGAGAAGGAGGCGAGCGTCGGGGGCCGGATGATCCTGCTGTCCAAGGTCTTCCCCACCCTCGACTGCGCCTCCTGCATCTCGGGGCCGAAGATGTCGTCCACGATCAACCACCCGAACATCACGACCATGGCGTACAGCCAGGTCGAGCACATCGCGAAGAATGCCGACGGACGCTTCCGGGCCACGGTCAAGGAACGTGCCAAGTTCGTCGACTGGGCCGCCTGCACCGGCTGCGACGCGTGCCAGAAGGCATGCACGGTAGCCGTCCCCGACCAGTTCAACGCCGATCTCGCCGCCCGGCGGGCCGCCTACATCGCCTTCCCGCAGGCGGTGCCGAAGAAGGCGGTGCTCGAACGCGAGGGCACCTCGCCGTGCATCGGAGCCTGCCCGGCCGGGATCAAGGCCCACGGCTATGTCTCCCTGGTGCGCAACGGGAAGGACGAGGAGGCGTTCCAGCTCGTACTGGACGCGACCCCGCTGGTCGGCACCCTCGGACGGGCCTGCTACGCACCCTGCGAGTCGGAGTGCACGCGGGTGAAGCTCGAAGGTCCGGTTCCGATCCGGCTGCTGAAGCGTTTCGCCGCCGACAAGCACTACGCCGCCTCGGCTGGGGCGGGCGGCGCGGCGATCGAGGTGGCCGAACCGAACGGCAAGAAGGTGGCCATCGTCGGCTCGGGGCCGGCCGGTCTGACCGCAGCCTGGCAGCTCGCCCGGCTGGGGTACGGCGTCACGATCCTGGAGAAGCGGGCCACTCCCGGCGGCTACCTGCGGCACGCGATTCCGTCCTATCGGTTGCCGCACGAGGTCGTGGACGCCGATATCGCCAACCTCACCTCGCTCGGGGTGGAGATCACGTGCAATGCCGCGGTCGCCGATCCTGCGGCGTTGAAGGACGACGGCTACGACGCAGTGATCCTGGCCACCGGTACCCAGGTCGCGACCCGAATGGAGGTGCCCGGGGAGGACGCGGTCGGATCGGTCAACGGGCTCGACTTCCTCGCCGAGGTCGCGAACGGGGCCGACGTCGACCTGACCGGCAAGCGGGTCGTCGTGGTCGGTGGCGGCAATGTCGCGATGGACGCCGCGCGGGTCTCGCTGCGTCTCGGCGCCGACGAGGCTCGAGTCGCCTACCGGCGCACTCGGGCCGAAATGCCGGCCCACCACGTCGAGAGCAAGGACGCCGAGGCTGAAGGAGCGCTCTTCGAGCTGCTCGTCGCGCCGACCGAGGTCGTCGTCCGCGACGGCCGGGTCACCGGGATCCGGCTCCAGCGGATGCAGCTCGGCGCACCGGACGCGTCCGGGCGGCGCAGCCCGGAACCGATCCCCGGCAGCGAGTACACCCTCGACTGTGACCTGGTGATCTCCACGATCGGGATGAGCCCCGATCCGGTGCCGTTCGCAGCCCTGGCGGACAAGCGCGGACGGATCAGCGTCGACACGCGGACGCTGCAGACCACCGTGGACCACCTGTTCGCCGCCGGAGATGTGACCGCTGGCGCCACCGACATCACCCGGGCGATCGGCTCGGGCCGCCGGGCCGCGCACATGGTCGACCGATGGCTCACCGGCCGTCCGTTGGACGGGTTCACCGCGCTCGACGACCGGCTGGAGACGATCGGCTCCGACAAGGTTCTGGCTCGCCAAACCGCATTCGGCCACCGCCACCCGGTGAGCGGAGACGTCGCCTTGGTGGCGAACCCTCGCGACTTCACCGAGATCGAGGCGCCGCTGACCGAGGCGCAGGCACGCTCGGGAGCGGGCTCGTGCCTCGACTGCGGAGTCTGCTCGGAATGCCAGGAGTGCGTGAAGGCGTGCCCGGCGTTCGCGATCCGCCTGGACGACCGCGACCAGGTTCACGAGTTCGAGGTGGGCGCTGTGGTGGTCTCCACCGGGCACAAGCTGTTCGCCGCCGACCTGAAGCCCGAGTACGGGTTCGGGCAGTTCCCGAATGTGATCACCGGCATGCAGATGGACCGCCTGCTGGCGCCCACCCGTCCGTTCAACACGGTTCTGCGTCCCGGCGACGGCAAGGTGCCCGAACGGATCGCCTATGTGTCCTGCACCGGATCCCGGGACAAGACCGTCGGCAACCCGTTGTGCTCGAAGTTCTGCTGCATGTACTCGATCAAGCAGAACCAGCTGATCATGGGCGC
>DAORUI010000159.1:0-6212 GCA_035433085.1 Propionicimonas sp.
GGTCAGCCCAACGGCCAGCCCCCGTTGGTGGGCCAGCCGTACGGCCAGCCGGTCTACCCGCAACAGCCGGGGTACCCGCCCGCGGGCTATCCCCAGCCGTACCCCCAGCCGTACCCGCCCCAGGACGCCCCGGCCGGCCCGGGGTTCGCCCCGCCCGGCCAGGACGGGGGCCCGGACGCGGCCGCACCCGTGCAGCCGGGTCAGGACAAGCCGGAGGGCTGAGATGGCGGTAGACCAGGAGCGGGTGGCTGCCGCCGTCCGCGAGATCCTGCTCGGCATCGGTGAGGATCCCGATCGCGACGGGTTGCGCAAGACGCCCGCGCGGGTGGCCAAGGCGTATGCCGAGATGTTCGACGGCCTGCAGAGCGACCCGGCGGAGATCCTCTCGACGACCTTCGACCTTGGCCACGACGAGTTGGTACTGGTTCGCGACATCGAGGTGTGGAGCACCTGCGAGCACCACCTGCTGCCTTTCACCGGGGTCGCGCACGTGGGCTACATCCCCACCCGCGGGAAGATCACCGGGCTCAGCAAGCTCGCCCGGTTGGTGGACGCGTTCGCGAAGCGTCCGCAGGTTCAGGAGCGACTCACGTCCGAGGTTGCGGACGCACTCGTGCAGCACCTGCAGCCCCGCGGCGTGATCGTCGTCATCGAGTGCGAGCACTTGTGCATGACCATGCGCGGAGTGCGCAAGCCCGGCGCCAAGACGGTGACCAGCGCCGTCCGGGGCATCATGTCGAACCCCGCCACCCGAGCCGAAGCGATGAGCCTGATCATCGGCTGATCTCGCGACGGACCGACCTTCCCACCCGAGAGCTACCCCTCCCCACCGGCAGCCACCCTCCCTCGCCGACAATCTCACCCGCCACAGCTTGATTGCCACCCCTCCCCATCGAGAGCCACCCTTCCTTGCTGACGGCCACCGTTTCGGTCGAGGGCCTGTGCCCTTGTACGGGCGGATGACCGAAACGGTGGCTCTCGATGAGGGAGACGGGCTCTCGACAGGGTCGGGACGCGGCGCTGACCGCCCGGGTTGGTCCAAGAAACGTCAGGACGCGGTGCCGACGACTCGAGTGAGCCGACGAACCATGGTGTCGTCGAAGATGTCGGGCCACGTCCATCGGACCACCCTCGTATCGGTGTCCTCGATGCGTCCTTGCCTGCGTTTCTCGGCCATCAACACTTGGGCGGCGGTCCGTCCGACCGCGAGTTCGCCGTACTTGCTCTCGCCGTCGAACTCGCCGATCACATCCTTGTGCTCCCAGTAGAAGTCCCCGCGTCCGAGGAACCTACCGGCTTGGTCGAGGACGACGTGCTGGAGCGTCGGCATGACCAGCCCCGCCTGAAACATGCGGACGCGGCTCAGCGATTCGCCCGGGCTCTCGGAGTCCCCGTCCGCGAAGACGATGGCCGCCGCGGCCCGGCGGCATCCTCGGCCGGTGTCGGTGAGCGCGAACAGGATCGATCTGTCGACGCCGCTGGCAAGTGCAGCATCCGTGAGCGTCACAGCCTCCGCGAAGGGCAGCTCCCGCACCAGGTCGGCGACCGTTCTGGCCAGACTGGTCACGGGCAGCCCGTCAATCTCGGTGACTTCACTCTCGCCGAGTCTCGCCCGACGAGCGTGGACGGTCGACGCGATCGATCCGTGGCCACCGCCAGCTCGCGCGACGGTGACTTCGGCGTACCGACGCGCGAAGAGCGGCAGGCCGTGCAGCGCTGCGGCCGAGTAGCGACTGAAGTAGGTCTGCCGACCCAGGTACGGCGCCGTCGCCCGCAGCCGAACAAGATGCTGCTGGCTGGGCTTGAGCGGCTCGGTGGCATCCGTGACGAACCCACGACGTACCCGCTGCAGGTCGCCCGTGGCGAGTCCACGTTCCAACTCGCGCCTGGTGCGTCCGGTGTCGAACCATTGCTGGTAGCTGATCAGTGTCATACCCGTGTTGTCGGTACCGAGCTCGGAATCCGTTCACGCATCCACAGCCTTCGTGGACGGCACACGGTTATCCACAGCCCGCCGCCCGGCGTCCGCGTCATCGAGTGCCACCCTTCCTCACCGAGAGCCCCCGGTTCGGTCGAGGGCCTGTGCTCTCGTACGGGCCGATGACCGAAACGGAGGCTCTCGGCGGGGACGGGGGGCTCTCGGTGGTTAGGCTTCCCGGGTGAGCAGACTCCCGACTCCCGGCCGGACGCTGGTGATGGGCATCCTGAACGTCACTCCCGACTCGTTCTCGGACGGGGGTGAGTACCTCGACCTGGACCGGGCCGTAGCGCACGGGCTCGGACTCGCGGACGAGGGCGCCGACCTGGTCGACGTGGGCGGCGAGTCGACGCGTCCGGGCGCTCAGCGCGCCGAGCCGAACGTCGAGCTCGACCGCGTCATTCCGGTGATCGAGCAGCTGAGCGCCCACGGCGTGGCGGTCTCGATCGACACTATGCGAGCCGAGGTCGCGGTGGCCGCGGTACAGGCCGGCGCGGTGCTGGTCAACGACGTTTCCGGTGGACTGGCCGACGCCGAGATGCTGGCCGCCGTCGCTGACCTCGGGGTCGACTACGTGGCCATGCATTGGCGGGGCTACTCCGACCGCATGGCCGAGCTGGCGGTCTACGACGACGTGGTGGCGGACGTCGTCGCCGAGCTCCACGACCGGCTCGCCGCGGCCACTTCGGCCGGTATCCGCCGGAACCGGATCATCCTCGACCCCGGCCTCGGGTTCGCGAAGACGTCCGATCACAACTGGGCACTGCTCCATCGCCTCGACGAACTCGCCACCCTCGGCTGCCCCTTGTTGATCGGTGCCTCCAGGAAGCGTTTCCTCGGCGAACTGCTGGCCACCGAGGACGGCCCCCGTCCGGTACGAGAACGCGAGGACGCCGGTATCGCGATCAGCGCGCTGGTCGCCGCCCACGGGGTCTGGGGGGTGCGGACGCATACCGTCCGCCCTCATCGGGACGCGATCGCGGTGGCTGGACGGGTGCATGGCAGTGGCAATCGGTAGGGTCGAGGAGAGAAGGAGGCGAGTGCGATGAACCCTGACCGAATCACCCTCACCGGCATCCAGGTGTCCGCCCGGCACGGGGTGTACGCCGAGGAGAAGGTCACCCCACAGCTGTTCCTGATCGACGTGACCTGCAGGCTCGCGTCCCCGGCGCGGGCAGATGACCTGAGTACCACTGTCGACTACGCCGAGCTTGCCGAGCAGATCACCGAGGTGGCCACCGCCGACTCCGTCGACCTGATCGAGACGCTCGCCGAACGGGTGGCCGCGGTCTGCCTGGCCGATCCGAAGATCACAGAAGTCGAAGTCACAGTCCACAAGCCGCAGGCGTCAATGCCGGTTGTGGTCGCTGATATTGCCGTCACCATCACCCGCCGGAGCAGCAATGCCGGGTAATTCAGTCGACATTGATTCGCTCTGGCAAATGCACTCCACCCGCATAGCGGTGTTCTCGCTGGGATCGAACCTTGGCGATCGCCTCGAATACCTCACCGGTGCGGCCAAGGCACTTCGAGCCACTCCCGGGCTGAAGGTGACCGGCATTTCCGGAGTTTACGAGACCGCCCCGGTGGGGTTGCTCGACCAGCCCGAGTTCCTCAATGTTGTGCTCGCCGCCGAGTCGACGCTCGCCTCGATGGTGATGCTGGAACGTGCACTGGCGATCGAGGACGCCTTCGACCGCGTCCGCGCCACCCGCTGGGGACCACGGACGGTGGACGTCGACCTGATCGCGGTGGAGGATCGCCAGTTGGAGACGCCCGAACTCACCCTGCCCCACCCTCGCGCGCACGAACGCGCGTTCGTGCTCGTGCCCTGGCTCGAGGTCGACCCGGACGCGGATCTCGTCGGTCACGGAAAGGTCGCCGAACTGGTGGCCGCGATGGACACTTCCGGGGTGCGCCGCCGCAACGACCTGAGCGTGGACTGGTGAGCGAGCCCACGCCGTCCGGGCCGACCGTCGCACCGACCGGCTGGCAGGCCATCGGCGTTGCGGTGGTGGTCGGCGCAGGCATCGGCTGGTCGATGTTCACCGCTTTCGACGCGCTTGACTGGCCGTCGCCCCAGCTGCCGATCGTGGTCACCTTCGCCATCGGCCTGCTCGCCCTGATCGTGGCTGCGCAGGCGGTGCGCACCCACCGGATGATCCAGGTGCGCCACCGCGAGCCGCCGGCTCGGCGTGCGGTCGCGCTGCTCGTGCTCGGCAAGACCTGCGTGCTCGCCGGTGCCGGTCTGGCCGCGGGCTACGCCGCCGTTGCCGCCTACTTCTGGAGCCGCCAGGACGCGCTCCTGCCGCGAGAACGGGTGGCGAGCTCTCTGGTGGCTGTGGTTGCCAGCGTCGGCCTGGCGGTTGCCGGAGCGCTCCTGGAAAAGGCCTGCCAGATTCCGCGGCCCCCGGATGACGACGCCACGCCGCCTCCAGATCCCGGAGCCGGCGGATATCGCTGACTAGAATCCGAGGTTGTGAAGACCAGCGCTCCGCACCGAATTGCGAATCCGTCACCGCTGCGCCGCAATGCGTGGCTTTCGTTGTTGGTGAGTGCCGCCGTCGCTCTCGCCTGCGCATTCGGAGGCGCCTGGGTGGCCCGAGCCGGAATCGGCGTCGCCGTGGCCGGTGCACTGCTGGCCGCCGGATTCGCCTGGCAGGAGGTCAAGGCGGAACGCGCCGTCCTGCTCACCCAGAACAGCGCGGACGCGCGCGCGGCGTCCGACCAGTTGCATGCCGAGCGCGTGCAGCACGTTCGTTTGCTCGGGGTACTGCAGGTACGGAATTCCGACCTGCGCGCGAAGCTGAACACCGCCCGCGCGGACAACGCCCACCTCAACCAGGAGGCTGCCCAGCTTCGCGGCGACAAGGCGGCCCTCGAAATGGAACTGGCCCAGAGTCAGCCGGCCGCCGAAGCAGAGGTGTTCGCGTGGCCGCGCCGAGGTTCCGGACGCAGCGATGCCGACGATCTCTGGGGCGCCGATGGAGCGCCCACGGTGGTGCAGTTGCAGGCCCTCGCGAACCCGCCCGTCGAGCCCGCCCAGTTGCGCCAGCAGGCCTGAGGGCTGAGCCACGGGTTGAGCGCCAGGCCGTGAACCGACGGCTTCGTCGCTGCTCGCGTCCGGGCGTGGATCAACGCGGCGCTGATCTGCATTCATCAACTCAATCGCTGTTTTGCTTGCTTTCGGCAAAGTAGTCCGAACGTTTTACCCGCGATTGTTGGATTCGGACGAAATCGGCTGGCGGATTCTTGGGATTGTCGGTATATGCTCGCAAGGCATTGGGGAAGCCAACCGGCAAAGACTCGAGAGGAACGACGTGGCAAAGCGTGTTCAGGTGATTCATACCGACGACATCGATGGGAGCGATGCCGCCGAGACGATCAACTTCGCAATCGATGGAATCAACTACAGCATTGACCTCTCCGAGGCTAATGCCGCCAAGCTGCGCGAAGCGCTGGCACCCTACATCGCAGCCGGGGAGCGCGAACGGGGCACGACCTCCAAGCGGGTCGCGGCGTCCCGACGCAAGGCCGGCGGCGCCGAGGCGACCGAGATTCGCGCCTGGGCCGCAGAGCGGGGCATGCAGGTTTCGGCCCGTGGCCGGGTCTCCGCCGAGGTGCGCCAGGCCTACGAGTTGGCGCACGCCTGATCTCTGATCGGCGCATAGCCGCGCATTTCCGCCCCCGGCACAACGAGATTGAGCCGGGGGCGAACACTGGGACTGCCTGAGGGTCCGGCCGCGTTGACTAAGCTGAAGGGGCAAGCTCCGCTTCCGAGCGGACGCGTGCCTGCCGCAGCTGGATAAGGAGTCCCAAGCATGTTCGATCGGTTCACCGACCGTGCCCGACGAGTGATCGTGCTCGCCCAGGACGAGGCGCGCATGCTGAATCACAACTACATCGGCACCGAGCATCTCTTGCTTGGGCTCATTCATGAAGGTGAAGGCGTCGCCGCGAAAGCCCTGGAATCCCTGGGTATTTCGCTTGAAGCCGTCCGCGAGCAGGTCGAGGAGATCATCGGTCAGGGCCAGCAGGCTCCGACCGGTCACATCCCGTTCACCCCGCGGGCCAAGAAAGTGCTCGAGTTCTCGATGCGCGAGGCGCTTCAGATCAACCACCCCTACATCGGCACCGAGCACATTCTGCTCGGCCTGATCCGTGAGGGCGAGGGCGTGGCCGCGCAGGTGCTGATCAAGCTCGGTGCCGACCTCAACCGCGTCCGCAACCAGGT
>DAORUI010000160.1:0-2654 GCA_035433085.1 Propionicimonas sp.
GCCCAGAACGCCCGCACCCGCAACCTCGACGCCTTCCACTCCGGCAAGGTCGAGACCCTGGTGGCCACTGACATCGCGGCCCGCGGAATCCACGTCGACGACGTCGCGCTGGTGGTGCACGCCGATCCGCCGGCCGAGCACAAGGCCTATCTGCACCGCTCCGGACGGACGGCACGCGCCGGCCAGTCCGGCACCGTCATCACCCTGGTGACGCCCGATCAGCGCCACGAGGTGGCCGCGCTGATGCGTGCGGCCAAGATCAAGCCGACCAGCACCGCGGTCAACCCGGGTGACGCCACCCTGGCCAGCCTCGCTCCCGGCCAGCGCACCTATCTGGCCGCTGACGAGGCGATGGCCGTCGCCAACCCGAACGCACAGCCCGAGGGTGCCGCCCAGCAGCCCGGACGCCGTTCCGGTGGTGGCCGTTCTTCGGGACGCGGCTCGTCCGCAGGAGGTTCGAACCGCCAAGGCGAGTCGGGCCGCAACCGCAACGAGCGGACGCGCCCCGACGGCACCAGGAGCTCTACTCGCGGCCAGTCCGCATCGAGTTCCACCCGTGGCCAGTCCACCCAGGGTTCGCCGCGCAGTCAGTCTTCGCGGCCCAACTCGAACCGGCCCGCGACCAGCGGCGGGACCCGCGGCGCAGCCGCCTTCTCCGCGTCCGCCGGCCGCTCGGGTCGTCGCCACTGAGAGCCACCCCTCAACGCTGGGGTTCACCCCCAAACACTGAGAGCCACCGTTTCGGTCGAGGGCCCGTACGCAGGTACGGGCCGATGACCGAAACGGTGGCTCTCGATGTGTTGGGGCCGGAGCTCAGGCTCCAGCGCGTCGTGCGGGCCGGGAGTCGACCGCCTGGCAAGCACATTCGCAATGCCACTTGTAGAGCGCCCGAGGGGTGCCCATGGTGATGCTGACCACGCACTGGGAGTGCTCGCCGGCGATGCAGCGGCCACACCGGACGGCGGTCATGCCCGGCGTCCAGGACGCTCGGCCGGCGTTGGTTGAGGCGCGTGCATGTTGCCTGGTCACAGGCCACGCATCCGCTCGCCCACCGGGCAGCGGAAAGCGTTCGGGGCGGCGAGTCCGACTTTGTTCAGGTAGCTGACCACTATCCCCCACGCCCTCACCAGGCTGGTCTCGGTGTAGGGAACACCCAGTTGCGCACAGTGCTCGCGTACCAGGCGACGCGTCCGGGCCAGGTAGGGCCGCGGCATGCTGGGGAACAGGTGGTGCTCGATCTGGTAGTTGAGCCCACCCATCAAGATGGTGGCCCACCACCCGCCGCTGATGTTGCGGGACGTGAGCACCTGCTTCTCCAGGAAGCTGAGCTTCGCATCTCGCGCCACGACCCGCATACCGATGTGGTTGGGCGCGAAAGTCGCCCCCATGTAGACGCCGAACACGGCGAGTTGCACACCGATGAAGGCGAAAGCCATGCCCAGCGGCAGCAGCCAGAACACCAGCGTCAGGTAGGCGCCGAAGCGGAAAGTGAGCAAACCGAGTTCGAGCCAGCGACCTTCGACGGGCCGGCGCCCGAGCAGTCCGCGAATGGACGCCTGGTGCAGATTCAACCCCTCCAACAACAGCAGCGGGAAGAAGAACCAGCCCTGCCGACGGGTCATCCAAGCGAGCAGGCCGGTGCGTCCGGCGGCGGTCTCCTCGATGAACGAGAAAGTGTCCGCCTCGATGTCGGGGTCCTTGCCGATCTTGTTCGGATTGGCGTGGTGCCTGGTGTGCTTGTTCATCCACCACGAGTAGCTGATGCCGACGAACAGGGTCGACAGCACCCGTCCGATCCGGTCGTTCGCCGGGCCGGACGCGAGCACCTGACGGTGGGACGCCTCGTGGCCGAGGAAAGCGAACTGGGTGAAGATCACTCCGAGCACCACTGCGATGCCCATCTGCGTCCAGGAATCACCCAGCAGGAACAGCCCGGTCAGCGCGCCTCCCAGTGCGAGCAGCAGCGACGCGAAGAGCAGCGCGTAGAACACCCGGGTGCGGCCGAGCAGGCCGCGGCTGCGGACGGTCTGGGACAGCTCGGAGTACGTGTGCAGCAGCGGGTTCTCCGGACGCACGGTGCCCGGCGACAGGCGTAGCGGACGGCGTCCGGCGGGGTCGGTGCGTTCGGCGGTTGCGGTGTCACCCATCGAGTCGCCGACCGCGGTCGGGACTGCTGCCTTGGGTTTTCGGGGAATGGATCGGGGCCATGCGTCCTCGCGTTCCACCTGGTCCTCGGATCAGTCCGGCGGTAGAAGCAAGGGATCAAGTGGCCCAAGCCTACACGGGGCCTTCGTCACAAGACCCCTGCCAGGGCGGTGACCCGGCTGGCTAAGCACTACTTGCCGGCGGCGCGTCCGCGTCCGCGTGGGTCTGGTGAAGCCGCATCGTCGGCATCGGCGGCTGAAAGACCGCCTCCTTCCGTCATCGAAGGCCACCCCTCCTCACCGAGGGCCCCCGGTTCGGTCGAGGGCCTGTGCCCACGTACAGGCGGATGACCGAAACGGTGGCTCTCAGTGAGGAAGGGTGGCTCTCGGTGAGGAAGGGGGCGAGGACGTCCTTGTAGCGCTCAAGCCGACCGCGACCTCCCAGAGGTCAGAACGGCACTGGCGACGCCGGGCGGCCGGCTTCGAGCGGGGAGACCCCAACCTCGCTGA
>DAORUI010000160.1:2754-6121 GCA_035433085.1 Propionicimonas sp.
GGCACTGGCGACGCCGGGCGGCCGGCTTCGAGCGGGGAGACCCCAACCTCGCTGAACTCGACTTGCGAACCATCGGGCCCGAGCGCCAGCAGCGTCCAGTGCACGCCGACGAACCACTGGGCCGTTTCGGCCGAGAGCAGCCGGGCTGAACCCGAGCCGACCACCTGTGTGCCGCCGGTGGAAACCACGCTGAACGAGTACTCAGTCTCGTGACCGTCGATCCGCAGCGTCAGCGGGCCCTGAGCCGGCACCGGCACCGCGGTGACGCCGACCAGGTCGTCCACCGTTTTGGTGAGGACCACCTGCCGGCCACCGTCCTCGGCAGACTCGACCATCAACGAGTAGTAGTGCCGCACGTCGGCGAAAGCTGCGATCCCGGCCGTGGCGCCGTCGGGAACCGAAACGAGCGTCGCCTCGAAGCGTTGGTCGTCCTCGGTCTGCGGACGCAGCAAGGCGCCCTTCGGGCCAGCCTCGCACGTGCGAGGGTCGGTGCCCCCGGGCAACCGGATGGAGCCGTCGAGGCAGTCCGCGTCCAAGGCGGCCAAGGCGGGGCCGATGTTCTTCCAGCCACGGCTCCAGAGAGTGTCGGACACCTCAGGAATCGTGCCGAGACCGGGCTCGGGGAGGGCGACGGGCACCTCCAGCGACGTGGTGCCGTCCCCGTTGTGCCCGGCGACGGGCCAGTCGTCCACCCAGGTCACCGGCAACAGGAACGTCTCCCGGCCGAGGTTGTGGTGCTGGGCCATCCGCGGGTGCCGGGTGCCCAGGGCCACCGCCCACCAGGAGCCGTCGGACGCCTCGAACAGCTCAGCGTGCCCGAGGGTCTGGACGCGGTTGGCCACCAGGTGCCGGTGGGTGATGAACGGGTTCTGCGGACCCGCCTCGAACGGCCCCCACGGCGAGCGGCTGCGGGCGATGGTCTGCATGTGGCCGTGCCACGACCCGCCTTCGGCCGAGCACAGGTAGTACCAGTCGCCGCGCCGGTACAGATGCGGGCCCTCGATGTCGTTGCTGGCGAAGCCGTGCGGCGGTGTGATGTCGCGCAGTTCGCCGAGCTCACCGGTGTCCAGGTCGATCGTGGCCTGGACGATCGGGCCGAGGTTCCCGTCCGGCCTGAACTGCAGGTTGCGGCGGGTGTAGTACCAGGTGCCGTCCTCGTCGCGGAACAGGGACGGGTCGAAGCCGGCGTCGTCGATCCAGACGGCGTCCGACCACTCGCCGGTCACGTCGTCGGTGCGCACCACGAAGTTGCCCTGACCAGGGATGGCATTCGTGCACGCAAGGTAGAAGATCCCGTCGTGGTGGCGCAGGGTCGGCGCGAACAGCACCATCGGTCCGGGCAGGCCGTCGCGCCGGTACTGGCTGGGACGGGTGATCGCGTGGCCGACGATCCGCCAGTTCACCAGGTCGACCGAATGGCGGATCGTCACCCCCGGCAACAGGTCGAAGGTCGAGTTCGCCAGGTAGTAGTCGTCTCCGACTCGAATGGCGGACGGGTCGGGTGCGTTGCCGCGCACGACTGGGTTGGCGTAGCTCATCGGATCTCCTCAGCTCGTTCGAAGCGGCAGCTGAACCGGTGTTCGCCACCGGTGACTTCGTGGTGGGCGCCGTCCGGCAGTTCGACCACAGCGGTCGAGTCCGCCGGCAGCGAGACGTCGAGCACGAACTCGCCGCCCTCGATGCGCCAGCCGACCTGGACCCGTCCGGCCCTGGTGAGCTGGATGGTCGAAGCCGAGGTCAGTTCCGGCCCGGGCACGGGTGCGATCCGGACGCTCCGGTAACCGGCTTCGGCTGCGTCGGGGAATTCGGGCAGCCGTAGCCCGGCCACGTGGGTGTGCAGGAAGGACGCCACCGCGCCCTTGCTGTAGTGGTTCAGTGACCCACGGACGCTGCCGTCGCCGGCCACGCCGTCCCACCACTCCCACATCGTGGTGGCGCCGGCGTCCAGCATGCCCAACCAGGACGGGTAGCCGGTGCGCGTGAGCAGGCGGTGCGCGAGGTCGGCGTGCCCGTGGTCGGCCAGCGTCGGCAGCAGCATCCCGGTGGCAAGGAAGCCGGTGTTCAGCCGGTCGTCGGCTTCCTGCACGAGTTCGGCGAGGCGGTCGGCGACGGCCTGCGCGAGCGCGTCCGGTACCAGGCCGAAGGCCAGCGCCCGCACATAGTGGGCCTGGCGCTCTTCGCTGAGCCGGCCGTTCACGCCCAGATACTCGGCCCGCCAGGCGGCCTTGGCCCCTGCGGCAATGCCGGCGTAGCACGCGGCGGCGTCGGGCCGGCCGAGCAGTTCGGCCACCTTGGCGACCAGGATAGCCGAGCGGTGCAGGTAGGCGGTCGCCACGATCCCCCGGTCGATGCGCGGGTCGGGATTGGGCGGGACGCCAGGTTCGAGCCATTCCCCGAAGTGGAAGCCGGTATCCCACAGGTACCGCTCATGCGCCGCCGGCTCCGGACGGGACGCGGCACGCTCGGGATGTCTGGCCCCGGCCGCACAGCCGGCGGCGTAGTCGACCCAGCGAGTCATGGCGTCGAACGCCTCAGCCAGGGCGTCGCGGTCGCCGTAGGCCCGCCACAACTCCCAAGGCAACATCGCGGCAGCGTCCCCCCAACCGGCAGAGCCCGCCGAACCGTCCTCGAACGCCACCCCGGAGGGACGGTCACCGCCCGGGTTGGGCACGATGGTCGGGATCCGTCCGTCGGCCCACTGGTCGGCGGCCAGATCGCGCAGCCAGCGCCGCGAGAAGTCGTCGACGTCGGCCAGCAGGGCGGCCGTGCCGACGAAGACCTGCCAGTCTCCGGTGAAGCCGGAGCGCTCGCGCTGAGGGCAGTCGGTGGGCACCGCGCAGGCGTTGGTGACCAGCGAGCGCCGAACCGCCTCGTGCAGCCGTTCCAGGCGCGGGTCGCTGCAAGCGAACTCCCCCGTCCGGCCCAGGTCGTCGCCCACCAGCACCGCTCGGACGCCGGCCAGGTCAAGGCCAACGGGTACCCCGTCCACCTGCACGAAGCGGAAGCCGTGGGTGGTGTGCCGCGGCTCGAAGCTGTCGCCCGCCCGTCCCGCCGAGATCACCTCGTCGACCTGGCCGGCGGGCAGGAGTTCCTTGCTGGCGAAGTTGAACGCCCGCAGGTGCTCGGTGCTGACCAGCCCGGACGCGTCCAGGGTCTCGCCGTGGGTCAGCACAAGATGGGTGCCGGCCGCGCCGAGATCAGGCAGGTGCAGCCAGCCGTTCACCGACTCACCGAAGTCGAGCACCACCGTCCCCGGACGGGGCGTTGCCGACGCCACCGGCGCGATCCGGGCCAATTGCCGGGTCGCCGGCCCTTCGGCAACGAAAAACCGGGAGCGATCCTCGATCAGTTCACCGGCCAACAGTTC
>DAORUI010000161.1:0-5985 GCA_035433085.1 Propionicimonas sp.
ACGTTCCAGCCGGCGCCGCGGAAGAAGCTCTCCAGCTCCTGCATGATCTTGCCGTTGCCGCGAACCGGACCGTCCAGGCGCTGCAGGTTGCAGTTCACCACGAAAGTCAGGTTGTCCAGGCCTTCGTAGGCGGCCAGCTGCAGCGCCCCGCGGCTCTCCACCTCGTCCATCTCACCGTCGCCGAGGAACGCCCAGACGCGCTGGTCGGCAGTGTCCTTGAGACCGCGGTTGCCCAGGTACTTGTTGAACTGCGCCTGGTAGATCGCGGCGATCGGGCCGAGACCCATCGACACGGTCGGGAATTGCCAGAAGTCCGGCATCTGCCGCGGGTGCGGGTAGGACGGGAGCGCGCGGACGCGGCCGTCGACGAGGTGGCTCTTCTCCTGCCGGAAGCCGTTCAGGTCGTTCTCATCAAGCCGTCCCTCAAGGAACGCCCGGGCGTACATGCCGGGGCTGGCGTGGCCCTGGAAGAAGACCTGGTCACCGCCGCCGGGGTGGTCCTGGCCGCGGAAGAAGTGGTTGAAGCCCACCTCGTAGAGGGTCGCGGACGAGGCGTAGGACGAGATGTGGCCGCCGACACCGACGCCGGGACGCTGCGCCCGGTGCACCATGATCGCCGCGTTCCAGCGGGCAAGGCGGCGGAACTTGCGCTCTAGCTCGACATCGCCGGGGTACCACGGCTCGCGCTCGGGCGGAATGGTGTTCACATAGTCGGTGGCGGTCAGCGACGGCAGCCCGAGGTTCTGGTTGCGCGCGCGTTCGAGCAGGCGCAACATCACGTAACGAGCCCGGTTGCGGCCGTCCTTCTCGATCATCGAGTCGAGGGATTCCAGCCATTCGGCGGTTTCGTCGGAGTCGATGTCCGGCAGGTTCGTCGGCAATCCGTTCAGGATCGGGCCGAAAGAGTCACGACGTGCCACAGCTGTGCCTTTCCGTTTCTTGCACAAGGTCGTTGCGCAATCCGACCTTACCGGCAGTCGCAGCGGAGCGCGCCACCCGCGATCCAGTTTTGGGGACGGTTCGGCTCAGCTTGGGCCGGCCCCCGTCCAAGCCAGAAGGTCGGCTACCGGCCAGGTGTTCACCACGCGCTCGGGCGGGATTCCGGCCACTTCGGCTCGGGCGGCACCGTATGCCGGGAACTCCAGCTGGCCGGGCGCGTGGGCGTCGGAGTCGATCGAGAACAGGCAGCCGGTCTCCACGGCCAGCGCCAGCAGGTCGTCGGGCGGGTCGGTTCGCTCGGGACGAGAATTGATCTCGACGGCCACGTCGAACTGGCGGCAGGCCTCGAAGACGACCTCGGCGTCGAATGTGCTCGGCGGACGGGTCCCGCGCGACCCGGTGATCAACCGGCCCGTGCAATGGCCGAGGATGTTGGTGTGCGGGTTCGCGATCGCCGCCACCATACGCAGCGTCAGCTGCTCGGCCGGCATCCTCAGCTCGGAGTGGACGCTTGCCACCACCACGTCGAGGCGCTTCAGCATTGCTGGGGTCTGGTCGAGGCGGCCGTCGGCGAGAATGTCGACTTCGATGCCCCGCAACACCCTCAGCCCGGCGGTGCGGTTCAGTTCGTCGATCTGCTCCAGTTGGGCAGCGAGGCGCTCGGCGGACAGCCCATTGGCAACCCGCAGACGTGGCGAGTGGTCTGTCACGGCGAAGTACTCATAACCCAGCGCGGTGGCCGCGGTGACCATCTGGGCCAGTGGAGCCGTACCGTCGGACGCCTCGGTGTGGGTGTGCAGGTCGCCCCGCAGCCTTGCTCGCATCTCTTCGCCACCTGTGGCGAGCGGCTTGGCCTGGGCGCGGAGCTTCGCCAGCCGGTCGGGCACCTTTCCTGCCGTTGCCTGGGTGACCACCTCTGCGGTGCTGGTGCCGAGGCCGGGCAGTTCCCGCCAGGACGCTGCTGCGGCGCGGCGTCCGAACTCCTCGGCGGACAGGCCTTCGACCACATCGGCCGCCGCGCGGAAAGCACGGACGCGGTGACCATCCGCCTGTACACGCTCCATCAGGTAGGCGATCTCGCGAAGGGCTGCGACCGGGTCGATGTGCACCGGCACAGCCTATGAGGGTGGCGGGCCGTAAGCTCTGCCCATGGGCGAGTTCAGCGATCTCATCGCCACAAGTGAAGGGGCGACCCGCGACGCACTGCAGCGCATCCTGGATCTCGCGCTGACCGAAGTGCCGGACGCGGTCGAGGATCTCAGCTACGGCACCCCGGCCCTCAGGTACCGCGGCAAGCCGCTGGTCGGCGTTCGGGTGAGCGCGAAGCATCTTTCGGTCTTCCCATTCAGTCCGGAGGTGGTGGCCGCCGTCGCCGACGACCTTTCGGGCTACTCGTTGTCGAAGGGGACGATCCGGTTCACCGCCGACCGGCCGTTGCCCGACGCTGTGATCACCCGTTTGGTCGCGCTGCGCAGAACAGAGATCGACGGTTGAACGCCGACCTGGAAGCGGCCGGCTGGCCGTCGGCGGAGAGCCGGGTCGCGCTCTCCAAGCAGTTGCTGGCCGCCTCCGGCGAGTTGACCACCGCCGCCCTGGCGAGGATCGCGGCCGAGCACCCCTGGTTCGCCGAACTGGACGCTGAGAACCGCTCCTGGATCAACCTCGTGGCCAGATCCGGCATCGACGGCTTCCTGGAGTGGTTCGCCGCGGGCGGCGCCCACACCTCGCCGGAGACCGTGTTCGACGCGGCCCCGCGGGCGCTTACCCGGCGGATCACTCTGAACCAGACCGTCGACCTCGTCCGCACCACGATCGACACCGTCGAGCACCGCATCTCCCAACTGCCCGAGGCAGACCAGGGTGTGCTGCGCATCGGCATCCTGCGCTACTCGCGGGAGGTCGCCTTCGCCGCCGCGAAGGTCTACGCCCGAGCGGCCGAGTCCCGCGGCGCGTGGGACGCCCGGCTGGAGGCCATGGTCGTGGACGCAGTCCTGCGCGGCGATGCGGACGAGTCGGTGGTCTCCCGCGCTTCGACCCTGGGCTGGGCCTCCCCCGCGGGCATCGCGGTCGTCATCGGGACAGTGCCAGACGATCCGGGCGCGGCCGTGCAATCGATCCGGGAGGCCGCGGCCAGGGATTCCCTCGATCTGCTCGCCGCACCCCAGGGTGACCGGCTGGTACTGGTGATCGGCGGGCAACTCGAATCGACCGGGCAGTTGGTCCAATTGGTCGGTGGGTTCGCCGACCAGTTCGGCTCGGGGCAGATCGTGGTCGGGCCGATCGTGGCCGACCTGGTTGAGGCGGCACGCAGTGCTCGGGCGGCCCTGTCGGGAATGCGGGCGGCGAAAGCCTGGCCCGGCGCCCCGCGTCCGGTCGCCAGCGAGGACCTGCTGCCCGAACGCGCCCTTGCCGGCGACGGTCATGCGCGTCGAACCCTGGCGAGCGAGCTGTACCAGCCGCTGGTGGCCACCGGCGCCGAATTGGTCGAGACCCTGTCCGCCTTCTTCGACGCGTCCGGCTCGATCGAGGCCACCGCCCGAGCCCTGTACGTGCACGCCAACACCGTCCGCTACCGGCTGCGACGGGTACAGGAAGTCACCGGCTACTCCCCCCACGACGCCCGCGACGCGTACGCCCTGCGGCTGGCGCTCACCCTCGGCCGGCTGTTGGACTGACCGCGTCGTCATGGGCTCCCACTACCAGCATTCGTGGGACTTTCCACAACGACACGACGAGCTGAACCGGTGCAGCATGGACCGCTGTTGTAGGAAACCTACAAAAACCACCGTTATGAATTCGTTGTGTTTCCAGCCTGGCGGGTGGGCGGTTTCCGCCACAGTGGACACGTGCTCGCAATCGTTGCGCCCGGACAGGGCGCCCAGACCCCGGGGTTCCTGGCCCCCTGGCTGGAAGTCCCCGCCCTCGCAGATCGTCTGAACTGGCTCAGCACGGTCGCGGGAATCGACCTCGCCCACTACGGGACGAAGGCCGACGCCGAAGCCATCCGGGACACCGCCATCGCCCAGCCGCTGCTGGTGGCCGCCGGCCTGGTCACCGCGCTCCAGCTCTTCCCGAGCCCAGCGGACGGGTTCCGCCGCACCGCGCTCGCTGCCGGCCACAGCGTCGGTGAGATCACCGCAGCCGCGGCCACCGGGGTGCTCTCGGCCGAGCAGGCCATGGTGTTCGTGCGCGAGCGCGGCCGGCAGATGGCCGTCGCCAGCGCCGCCCGACCCACCTCGATGATGGCTGTCGTGGGTGGCGACCCGGTCGAGGTCCTGGCCGCGATCGAAGCCGCCGGACTGACCCCCGCCAACAACAATGGGTCGGGCCAGATCGTCGCCGCAGGCACCGTCGAGCAGCTCGCCGCCCTGCAGGCGAATCCCCCGGCCAAGGCGCGGCTGATCCAGCTGAGCGTGGCCGGCGCCTTCCACACCGTCCATATGCAGCCCGCGGTCGACCACCTCACCCGCCTCGCACGGGCCATGACCACCCGCGATCCCCGCACCCGGCTGCTGTCGAACGCCGACGGCCAGGTGGTGCAGAACGGCCGCGAGTACCTCAGCCGACTGGTGAAGCAGGTCGCGAACCCCGTCCGCTGGGACCTGTGCATGCAGGCCATGGCCGACCTTGGCATCACGGGTCTGCTGGAACTGCCGCCGTCGGGCACGTTGACCGGTATCGCCAAGCGCAACCTGAAGGGCGTCGAGCTGTTCAGCCTCAACACCCCTGACCAGATCCCGGCAGCGCAGGAGTTCGTCGCCAAGCACGGTGACGTCGGTTCGGCGATGGCCGGCACGCCCTCGTGGATGTTGGTGGTCTCGCCCAGCAAGGGTGAGTTCCGCAAGGCGGAAGGCCTTTCGGCCGACTCGCACCTCACGGCCGAGACCGTCATCGGCACGGTCGCCAACCTGCGCGACACCACGTCCGTGCCCACCAGCCACGCCGGCACCGTCACTGAGTGGCTCGTCGAGGACGGTGACCCGGTCTCCCCCGGCCAGCCGCTGCTTCGGCTCTACCCGACCCAGGACTCCACAGGAGCAGCATGACTCAGATCTTGGCAAGCACCGGGCCGAAGTACGCCCGCATCCTGTCGGTGGGTTCCGCCGCGCCGTCGCGGGTGATCGACAACGAGCACCTGCTGCAGTACATCGACTCGAGCGATGAGTGGATCACGCAGCGCACCGGCATCCGCGAGCGGCGCTGGATCGCGGAGGGCGAGTCCATCGAGACCCTCTCCCTGGCTGCCGCCGAGCAGGCGATCGAGCGCGCCGGCATCTCCGTCGACCAGATCGACGCGGTGATCCTGGCCACCATCTCGCACTACCAGCAGACGCCCGCGCTGGCACCGCAACTGGCCACCAAACTGGGCATCCCGGACGCCGCCGCCTACGACATCTCGGCAGCCTGCGCCGGCTTCAGCTACGGCGTGGCCCAGGCCGAGGCGCTGGTGCGCAGCGGCCAGGCGCGGCACGTCCTGCTGATCGCTGGGGAGACGATCTCCGAGATCACGGACCTGACCGACCGGGGCACCGCGTTCCTGTTCGGTGACGGCGCCGGTGCGGTGGTGGTCGGGCCGAGCGAGACCAACGGCATCGGGCCGGTGGTCTGGGGATCGGACGGCAACCAGGCAGGTGCGATCTGGCAGACCACCGACTGGCACACCGCCGTCGAGAGCGGCACCTGGCCGAAGCTCGGCATGGACGGCCGTGCGGTGTTCAAGTGGGCCACCGGCTTCATCGCCCGCGCCGCCAAGCAGTGCATGGACGAGGCCGGGATCACTCCCGACGACTTGGACGTTTTCATTCCGCACCAGGCCAATGACCGGATCACCGACACCCTGCTGCGGTACCTGAAGCTGCCTGAGAAGGTCGTGGTGGCTCGCACCATCCGCCAGTTCGGGAACAACTCCGCGGCGACCATCCCGATGGCGATGGCCGAACTCCTCGAGACCGGTGAGGCAAAGAGCGGCCAGACCGCACTCATCATCGGCTTCGGCGCTGGCCTGGTCTATTCCGGCCAGGTCATCTCCCGCCCCGGCGTCCACCG
>DAORUI010000162.1:0-5905 GCA_035433085.1 Propionicimonas sp.
AGGATGAACGGCCAGGTGCGGTCCATCCCCGACAGCCATCCGGAGATCCAGCCGAACGGAGCGGTGACCAGCATCACGCAGGTGCGCTGGATCGCCATCACCCGTGAGCGCTCGTCCCGGTCGACGTGCAGCGCCACCAGCGACTCGGCGAGCATGAACAGGATTCCCGCGCCGAACGCGTCCAGCACGAGGCAGACACCCAACAGAGCGTAGGTCGACCACCCAGCGGCCCCGTCGGGCGCTGGAATGGCCACCAGGAGCACCTGTCCCGCCAGGTAGACCAGGAAGCCCCAGAGCGTGGGTCGGCGCAGGTGTTTCTCGTGGGTGAGCCAGGGGATGAGCGTGAAGAAGAACACCACCGACAGCACCGACCGGACCATCGGGAAGAACGGCAGCAGCGGGTCCGGCACTCGCAGGTGCTGGTTGATCACGACCTGCCAGAAAGTGCCGTTCACCAGCGCGACCGCACCCACGATGGCCGAAAGCGTGAGCGAGAAGATCGTCCCCTTCGACCGCAGGATCAGGCCGAGCACGCCTCGGTACTCCGCCAGCAAGTGCCACAGGCTCACCCCGCGCGTCTGGGCCCGACGCTGGTGGCCGACTTCGGTCTCGGTCGACCAGAGGTAGAGCCAGATGATCTTCGCGGTCATGATCACGGCTGCGTTCACGTAGAGGATGCGCACGGCAGGCACGAGGCCGAACTGCGAGACCAGCACCGCAGCGATGGGCGCGAACAAGGCCGAGAACTCCGCTGCCACCTTGATCAGCGAGTAGACCTTGGTGATCTCGCCGCGATCTACATCCTCAACCAGCAGGCAGTCCCAGGAGTTCTGGGTCACCTGCCAGGCGCCGTTGATCACGGACGCCACCAGGAAGTACCAGAAGTTCTGGGCCACCGCCCAGATCACGCAGGGGATCACCCAGGCCACCACGTCGAATAGGGCCGTGGTCAGGCGTCGGCCCAGCTTGTCGGTGATCACCCCGCTGAGCAGGCCGAACACGACCTGGGACAGCATCGCGATCGTGGCCAACAGCCCGATCTGCTGGTCGTGCACGCCTAGGGCGAGCATGAAGACGGACGCGTAGGGCAGCACCAGCATCATCGAGAGGCCCCACATGGGCTCGGTGTAGACGCAGGCGCGGCCGTTGCCGCGCAGGCCAAGAAGACTGGTCAGCAGGGGACTGCGGGGCGACGGCACCGGATCAGTAAACCACCAGCCGAGGAACCTTGGCGGGGGCCACGAAGCCGCCGGTCAGTGCATGACCGGTGGGGCGTGGCCCCCGACTTCCTCCGGCTTCCTCAGGAACAGGGTGGCCACCAGGCCGACCAGCCAGAAAGCTCCCATGGTGAGGAAGGACGACCGGGCGCCGGCCGCGAGGGCTTCCTCCGCGCTGAGCCCAGCCGGCTGTGCGGACGCGACCGCTGACATCACTGTGACGAACATCGCGGTGCCCGCTGCGCCCGCAACCTGTTGGATCGTCCCGACCATCGCCGAACCGTGGCCGTACAGGTGATACGGCAGCGCGCCGAGCGTGATGGTGAACAACGGCGTGAACATGAACGCCAGCCCCAGGCTCATCAAGAGGTGGGCCACCAGCAGCTGCCACCAGGGAGTGCTCACTTCGAGCCGGCTGAACAGGGCCATCGCCACGGCGACCGCCACCGCACCGGGCACAACCAGCCAGCGCGGACCCACCATGTCGTACAGCCGGCCGACGACCGGCCCGAGCAGGCCCGTGAGCAGGGCGCCCGGGAGCAACAGCAGACCGACGAACAGCGGCTCGGCGTGCAGCACCTGCTGCAGGATCAGGGGCAGCGCGATGATCGTGCCGAAAAGGACGGCCATCGCGATCGCCATGACTCCCAGCGCCATGGTGAAGATCGGGTAGGTGAAGGTGCGCAGGTCGAGCAGGGCCGCGTCCGTGCGCTGCAGCGAGAGCTGGCGCCAGACGAACAGTGCGAGCGAGACCACCCCGACGCCGAGCGCGATCTCCAGGGACCAGCCGGCGGTCGGGCTGCCCACCAGGCTCAACCCGTAGACCAGGCCGCCGAAGCCGAAACCGGCCAGCGGGACGCTCAGGGCGTCCAGCTTCACCGGTACGGGCGTGTTGAGGTTGGGCACCAGGCGGTGGCCGAGCAGCAGGATCGCCAGCGCGATCGGCAGCACCAGGATGAAGATGAAGCGCCACGGCAGGAAGTTCAGGATCACGCCCGACATAGTCGGGCCGATCGCTGGGGCCGCTGAGATCACCAGGCTGATCGTGCCCATCACGCGGCCACGCTGTTTCGACGGCACCAGTTCCATGACCGTGGTCATCAGCAGCGGCATCATGATCGCGGTCCCGCTGGCCTGGACGATCCGTCCGGCGAGCAGACTCGGGAACCCCCAGCTGAGCGCGGCCATCAAGGTGCCCGCGCTGAAGAGCGAGAGGGCGAGGGTGAACACCGTCCGGGTGGCGAAGCGTTCCATCAGCCAACCGGTGATCGGGATGACCACCGCCATGGTCAGCATGAAGCCGGTGGTGAGCCACTGCGCGGTGCGCTCGTCGACCGCGAGGTCGGTCATGATCCGCGACAGCGCGACATTGAGCGCGGTCTCGTTCAGGATCACGACGAAAGCGCCGACCAGCAGCACGGCCAGCACGCGGACGGACTCGGCCGGCAGCCGATCCGGATTCGCGGCCGGCTGCGACGCGGCAACCTGGGTGGTATCGATATCTTGGGTCAAGGGTTGGACTTCCCATGCGTCAGGTAGTTCGGGCAAAGCGGGCGCAGTACCGTGGCCAAGAGCTGGCTGCTTGTAACAAGCGTCGAGGATGCATCGTTATTCCCTTCCCGATCGCTTGCTCAGTCCGGGAATCCACGAGGTAGGGGGCAGCATGATCCACCTGGCCACGATCGGCACCGGGGCCATCACCCGGACGTTCGCCGCTGCGGTCGCGCAGGTGGACGGCATCGCGATCCAGATCGTCCATTCCCGAAACGCCGAGCGCGGCCGAGCGCTCGCCGCCGAACTGGGTGCGCCCGAGTCCGCGTCCGATCTGGTGGGGATGCTGGCCCGCGACGATCTGGACGCGGTGTACATCGCGTCGCCGAACAGCCTGCACGGCGAGCATGCCCGGGCGGCGATCGAGGCCGGCTTGCACGTCCTGGTCGAAAAGCCGGCGGTGCCGACGGCGACCGAGTGGGCAGGGCTGGTGCGGCAGGCACGGTCGGCCGAGGTGGTGCTGCTGGAGGCGATGCGCACCGCGTACGACCCGGGGATGACGGCCGTCCGGGAGTGGTTGCCGGAAGTCGGTCGGGTGCGCAGGGTGTCGTTCCGCTACGACCAACGGTCGTCCCGCTACGACCAGGTGCTCGCCGGCCGGCACGTGAACATCTTCGATCCGGCGATGGCCGGGGGCGCGCTCAACGACCTCGGCGTGTACTGCGTCCACCCGCTGGTGAGCCTCTTCGGCAAGCCGTCGCGGGTGGTGGCCGACTCGGTCAGGGTCGCGTCCGGGGTGGACGGAGCGGGAGTGATCCTCGCTGGCTACCCCGACTTCGTGGCTGACCTGAGCTACTCGAAGATCACCTCGTCCGACCTGCCGAGTGAGATCCAGGGCGAGGACGCAACCCTCACCATCGACCACATCGCCAGCCCCCGGATGCTCCGGCTCAGCCGCCGAGACGGCACTCATGAGACCCGGACCATCGACGCGCCCCAGCATGGGCTACGCGACGAGGTCGTACGATTCGTCGAACTGGTCACCTCCGGCGCGGTTCCCGAGCGGGATCAGGAGCTCACCCTGACGACGCTGAGCGTGCTCGACGCCGTCCGCGCGTTATAGCCGCGCCGCTTTGGCGAGGTCCTCGCGGATGTCTTCGGGCTCCAGCTCGAGCGGCATGTTGGGGACGTCGTCAACCGCGTCCAGTGCGCCAGTCGCGTCCGGGGCCAGCGCGTCGAACAGGGGCTCCAGGTCGACCGGGGCGGGGCCTTGCTCGGCCACGAGTTCGAGCGTCTTGCCTCCCGCGGCCGGGCTGGTCAGGCTGGCCACCAGTACCTGCGCCACCTGACGCCGGGACACCACACCGTCGGCGGGCGAGCCGCTGTGCCGGCGGTCGCCCTGCAGGAAGGCCAGACGTAATTGGTCGGGTGCGTTGTAGTCGAACCAGCTCGGCCGCACGATCGTGTACTCCTGACCGCTGGCCCGCACCAGACGCTCGGAACGACGCTTCCAGTCGTGCGCCTCGGTGGTGAGGTTGTAGTGGCCTTCGCGGTCGGTCACTCCGATGGCGGTCATCAGCGCGATCCGCACCGGGTTGGACCCGATCGCGGCCAGCACGTTTCGGACGCCTTCGTAGTCGACCGTGCGCGCTCCCGTCCGGCCGAGCCCGTCGGAGCCGAGGGTGAGCACCACTGCATCGATGCCCGCGACGGCGTCCGCGAGGGTCTCCGGACGCGTGACGTCGCCGAGCGCGATCTCGACCCCAGAAGGTAGTGAACCCGCGCGTTCAGGTGAACGCACCAGGGCTCGGACCCGATGCCCGGCGGCCATCGCCTCAGTGACCACGTGGCGTCCGATACTGCCGGTGGCGCCGACCGCCAGCACGCTCAAGCTGCTCACTGCCGGCTCGTCTCGGTCACCGGCGCGACGTCGTCGACCGCACTCAGGCCGTTGAGCGTTCGTGGGTAGCCGATGAACGGCAGCAACTGGCTGAGCACGTCGACCAGTCGGGCGCGGTCGTTGCCGACGTTCAGGTTGCCGGCGACGTGGCCGCGCACCTGGGCGTCGCAACCGCCGTGGGCGACCAGGATCGCGAAGGTGAGCAGTTCGCGGGTCACGAGGTCGATGCCGTTGCGGGTGTAGTGATCGCCGAAGCAGTTCGCGGCGAGCCACTCATGGATGTGCTGCTGGTCGGCCGGCGCGGACGCTTGCATGGCGGCCATGCGCTCGGGCCCGACGATGCGCTCCTGCACCTCGCGTCCGCGTGCGTAGCGGGTCTGCGGAGTGGTGGTCGATTGCGGAGGGAGGGGCAGTTCCACTCCACGCTCGAGGAGTACGTCGTTGGTGATGTGCAGGAAGTCGAACGCCTTGCCCATCCCCACGTACGGGACGGCCTGGTAGACGATCTCCTTGGCCTCGATCGGTGCTATGCCGTTGGTCAGGGCTGCTCCGAGCATGATGCGGAACTCGGCATGGGCCTGGCAGGCGATCAGCGCGGCCAACTGCACCATCAGGCGCGTGCGGAGGTCGACCGAGCCGTGGGCCAGTACCTCGTCGAACGCGAAGTTGTCGAAATACTCGACCAGCTCCGGGTCGGTCTGGGCGAGCGTGGACGTGCGGCTTCCGAACAGCTGTTCGTGGTTGCGGCGGGCGTTCTCAGTGATGGCCATCTGGTCTTCTCCCCCGACGGGTGAGTGGTTGTCATCCTTCACGTTAGGACGCGTCTGGTCAGCTTGGGAGGCACTGGCGTTGACTGCTTCCGGGTTGCCCCTCCATTCGGTCCTGAGGATCCGTCCGCGAGAATCTCGCCGCCCATATCACCGGTGGTGGCGGACGCCCTTCGTGACGCGCTCGCTCGTCCCTCACGAGCGCTCCTCAGGGAACGTTTTCGGGTGCCACGCGCCAACCCCCAACCGGTCCCTGGGGAGCTGGCCGTGAGGAACGAGCGCACCCCTCTCATCCGGTCCCTGAGGAGCCGGCCGTGAGGAACGAGCGGGCGGCGTCACGAAGGGCCGCCGCCTCAGCCTTGATCCCACCGATCGGCTGGTCGAGCCTGTCGAGACCGCGCTCTCTGGGTGTATCGAGGTTCAGGGAACGTGAAGGCGCGTAGGTTCAGCGGCGGAATCGGGCGTGTTGCTTCCATACCCGAACGGCTTGGCCGGGTTGTAGGGGTGGGGAGAACTCGGAGTGGCCGTGT
>DAORUI010000163.1:0-5902 GCA_035433085.1 Propionicimonas sp.
ACCGGTGATACATCTCTCGTCAGGCTCAGGTCGTCGACCCTTCGTCAGGCTCAGGTCGTCGACCCTTCGTCAGGCTCAGGGATCGTCAGGCTCAGGGATCGTCAGGCTTAGACGATCGTGAGGCTCAAGGCGTGTCCGGGACGCTCTGAGCGGCCAGCTGGCCGCAGGCGCCGTCGATCTCGCGTCCCCGGGTATCGCGGACGGTGACCGGCACTCCCCTGGCTTCCAGGCGGCGGACGAACTCGGCCTCATCCTCGCTGCGGGAGGCCGTCCACTTCGACCCGGGGGTCGGGTTCAGTGGGATCAGGTTCACGTGCACCCAGCCGTAGTCGCCGTTGCGCCCCTCCGCGGACGCGCCGCGCAACACATCGGCGAGGGCTTCGGCCCGCCATGCCTGATCGTTGATGTCGCGAATCAGGGCGTACTCGATCGAGACCCGGCGTCCGGTGGCCTCGAAGTAGTTCCGGGCAGCGGCCAGCACGTCGGCCACCTTCCAGCGGGTGTTGATCGGGCACAGTTCGTCGCGCAGCCGGTCGTCGGGTGCGTGCAGACTCACCGCGAGCGTCACCGGCAGCCCGGCAGCGGCCAGGCGCTCGATCTGCGGCACCAACCCGACCGTCGACACCGTCACGCCGCGCGCTGAGATGCCCAGCCCGTCCGGGGCCGGGGCGGTGATCGCGCGCACCGCACGCAGAACCGCGTTGAAGTTGGCCATCGGCTCGCCCATGCCCATGAAGACGACGTTGTTCACCCGTCCCGGGCCTCCGGGAATCTCGCCGTCACGCAGCCGGCGGGCCGCGTCCATCACCTGGCTGAGGATCTCGGCCGTGCTGAGATTCCGCTGCAGCCCGCCTTGTCCGGTCGCGCAGAAGGGGCAAGCCATTCCGCAGCCGGCCTGCGACGAGATGCAGACCGTGGCACGCTCGCGCCCGCGTCCGCTGGACCGGATGCCACGTACGCCGTAGCGCATCAGCACGCTCTCCACGAGCGAGCCGTCGTGCAGTCGCCACAGCGTCTTCACCGTGGTGCCGCCGTCGGCCTTCTGGTCGCGGACGGGTTCGAGCAACCTGGGCACGAACCGTTCGGCCAATTCGGCGCGCACTGCTTTGGGGATGTCGGTCCAGTCATCGGGTGAGGTGGCCAGCCGCTCGAACAGGTGCTTGTTGAGTTGCGCCGCGCGGAACTTGGGCAGGCCGAGTTCGGTGATCGCGTCCAGCCGCTGGGTCGCGTCCAGGTCGGCCCAGTGGATTGGCGGCTTGCCGCGCTTCGGGGTACCGAGCAGCAGCGGGACCGTCCGTCCCGACTCTGCGGCGGCGACCAGGCGGTCGTAGTCGGCGATCTCCTCCGGGGTCAGCCCGGTCATCCGACCAGCCCCACGATCGTGAACAGCAGCCACGCCGCAGGGACGGCGACCAGCGTCGAATCGAGCCGGTCCATCACCCCGCCGTGCCCCGGCAGGAACGAACTCATGTCCTTGATGCCGATGTCGCGCTTGATCAGCGATTCGATCAGGTCACCCGCCGTACCGAAGATCACCACGATCACCGCCAGTGCCACCCCCAGCCACCAGGGCCCATCCATGACCAGAGTCACCATCAGGGTGCCCAGCACTCCGGCAAGGACGAACGACCCGGCCAGGCCCTCCCAGGTCTTCTTGGGACTGATGGTCGGCGCCATCGCGTGCTTGCCCATGGAAGCACCGGCAGCGTAACCGCCGGTGTCGCTGCCGACGATGCACAGGAACGCGGCCACCACCTTCGCCACGCCGTGCTCCTGCGCCAGCAGAAGGCCGACGAACGAGGCGAGCACCGGCACGTAGCCGATGATGAAGAGGCTGGCGGCGCTGTCGCGCGCGTACCCGTCCGCGCCGCCGAACATGCGCCAGATCAGCGCCAACAGGATCGTGCCGCCGATCGTCCCGAGCAGCACCACGTGCCAGGGCACGTTCGTGACGTTCTGCAGGGTCGCCGCGGCGTACGAGCCGCCGATGATGAAGACGTTCCCGATCACGACCGGCGTGATCGCCGAGCGCATGCCCACCTTGATCAGTGCCTGGTGCAGTTCGACCGCGCACAGGCTGGTCAGCACCACCAACAGGATGATGAAGCCCGGATGCCACCACATGAGGGTGACCACGACGATGCCGAACAGGAGCAGTCCGACCGCGATCGCCGCCGGCAGATCGCGTCCGGCACGCGACTTCTTCTGTGGGCCCGCCTCGGTGGAGGTCACTCAGACCTCCAGCAGTTCGGCTTCCTTGGCCTTAAGCAGCTCGTCGACCGAGTCGACGTGCTTCTTGGTGGCCGCGTCCAGCTGCTTGTCCGCGCCGCGGGCGTCGTCCTCGCTGACCTCCTTGTCCTTGGCCAGCTTGCTCACCTGCTCGATCGAGTGCCGACGAATGTTGCGCACCGCAACCCGGGCCTCCTCGGCCTTGTGTCGCGCCAGCTTGATGTACTCGCGGCGACGCTCCTCGGTGAGCTGCGGCATCACCAGCCTGATCACGTTGCCGTCGTTGGCCGGGTTCACGCCCAGGTCGGAGTCGCGGATGGCCTTCTCGATGCCGGCCATCGCGCCCCGGTCGAAGGGGCTGATCAGCACCGTGCGCGCTTCCGGCACCTGGAACGTGGCCAATTGCTGGAGCGGCGTGGGCGCACCGTAGTAGTCCACCGTCAGTTTGTTGAACATGGCGGGGTGGGCGCGTCCGGTGCGAATGGCCGCGAACTCCTCGCGCGCATGATCGACCGCGCCGTTCATCTTGTGTTCGGCGTCCTTGAGGATCTCGGGGATCACGAGGTCTTTCCCTTCTGCTTCGCCTGCACGTCACGCGTGCAGGGTGGTTCCGATCTTCTCACCTGCGACCACCTTGGCGATGTTCCCCTCGGCACCGAGGTCGAAGAAGATCATCGGCAACTGGTGCTCGCGGGCCAGGCTGACCGCGGTCGCGTCCGCCACTTTGAGGTCGCGGGCGAGGAAGTCGTCATAGGTGAGCTCGTCGAACCTGTTGGCGTCCGGGTTCGTGCGAGGGTCTGCGTCGTAGACGCCGTCGGTGCCCTGCTTGGCCATCAGCAGCACCTCGGCGCCGATCTCAAGGGCACGCTGGGCCGCCACCGTGTCGGTCGAGAAGTACGGCATGCCCGACCCTGCGCCGAAGATGACCACGCGGCCCTTCTCCAGGTGCCGGATCGCGCGCCGCGGAATGTAGGGCTCGGCAACCTGGCCCATGGCGATCGCGGTCTGCACGCGGGTGGGGACGCCGGTCTGCTCCAGGAAGTCCTGCAGTGCCAGGCAGTTCATCACCGTGCCGAGCATGCCCATATAGTCGGCGCGTGAACGGTCCATCCCTCGGGTCTGCAGCTCTGCGCCGCGGAAGAAATTGCCGCCGCCGGTGACTATCGCGACCTGCACGCCGGACGCGACCACGGCCGCGATCTGGTTGGCGATGCTCGAGATGATGTCGGGGTCGACGCCGAGCTTGCCGCCGCCGAAAGCCTCACCCGAAAGCTTGAGCAGGACGCGACGGTAAGGGCTGGTCATAGTTCTCCTCGTTCGGGCGGTCACAGCGGCCCCCACCCTACCGAAGTCGGCCGCTGGCTGGCGCGCTCGACCAACGCCGGTGTGATCGCAGAGTGCTGCGCTGTGCACCGTCCGTGGTGCGCGATTCAGCAGTCGGGCCCACTCGCGCGGTAGACGCGGCGAGCGGCCGCCCAGCAGGTGCTGGACGGCCGCTCGGCGGGTGATGCGATCAGGCGCCGGCAGCGAAGCGGACGAACCGCTTGACCTCGACGCCGTTCTTCTTGAGCAGCTGGCCCACGGTCAGCTTGTCGTCGGACACGCTGGCCTGCTCGACCAGGCAGACCTCCTTGTAGAAGCCGCCCAGGCGACCTTCGACGATACGCGGGATGATCTGCTCGGGCTTGCCCTCCTCCTTGGCGGTGAGCTCGGCGATCTTGCGCTCGTTGTCGAGCACCGCGGTCGGCACCTCGTCGCGGGTGACATAGGCCGGGGACATCGCCGCGATCTGCATCGCGATGCCGCGGACGAACGTCTCGTCGCCACCGTCGTACTCGACCATGACACCGACCTGCGGCGGCAGGTCCTGCGACCGCTTGTGCAGGTAGATGCTGACCGGGCCGGCGTAGGTCGCGGCAGCGGCCAGTTCGAGCTTCTCGCCGATCTTGGCGCTCAGCCCGGCCACGGCGTCGGCCACAGTCTGACCGGACGGGAGCGCGACCGCGCCGGCGGCCTCGACACCGTGAGCGCCCGCGGCGTCCACGGCAGCGGCGATCTCGTCAGCGAGCGCCATGAACTCGGCGTTCTTGGCGACGAAGTCGGTCTCGGCACCCAGCTGGATGACGGTCTTGCCCGCGGCGGCGACCAGACCATTGCTGGCCTCGCGGTCGGACCGCTTGGCCATCTTCGCCTGACCGGTCACCCGGAGGATCTCCACGGCACCGTCGAAGTCGCCGTCAGCCTCGGTGAGGGCCTTCTTGGCGTCCATCATTCCGGCGCCGGTGGCGTCGCGGAGCTTCTTGACCTCTGCGGCAGTGATCGTTGCCATCTGTGCTCTTCCTTACTTCTTCTCGTCAGACTCGGCGGGGGCCTCGACAGCCTCGGCGGCCTCCTCGGCAACCGGCTCGACGGCTTCCTCGGCAACCGGCTCAGCTTCGACGACCGGCTCGGCCTCGACAACCGGCTCGGCCTCGACAACCGGCTCAGCCTCGACAACCGGCTCAGCCTCGACAACCGGCTCAGCCTCAACAACCGGCTCAGCCACAGGTTCGGCCTCGGCCGGGGCGGCCTCGGCGGGTGCACCGCCCAGAAGGTCACGCTCCCAGTCGGGCATGGGCTCGACCTCTTCGCCAGTGGCCGCGGCCGAGGAGCGCGACAGCAGGCCCTCAGCAACCGCGTCCGCGAGCACGCGGGTGAGCAGGGCCACCGAGCGGATGGCGTCGTCGTTGCCCGGGATCGGGAAATCGACATGGTCGGGATCGCAGTTGGTGTCGAGGATGCCCACGATCGGGATCTTCAGCTTGCGGGCCTCGTCGATCGCGAGGTGTTCCTTGTTGGTGTCGACCACCCAGACGGCCTGGGGCAGCTTGTGCATGTCGCGGATGCCGCCAAGGGTCTTGGCCAGCTTCTCCATCTTGCGCTTGCGCTGCAGCAGTTCCTTCTTGGTGAGACCCGAGGACGCGACGTCGTCGAAGTTCAGCCCCTCAAGCTCCTTCATCTTCGCGATGCGCTTGGAGATGGTGCCGAAGTTGGTGAGCATGCCGCCCAGCCAACGCTGGTTCACGTAGGGCATACCGACCCGGGTGGCCTGCTCGGCGATCGCTTCCTGAGCCTGCTTCTTCGTACCGATGAACAGGATCTGGCCGCCCCTGGCCACCGTCTCCTTGACGAAGCCGTAAGCGGTGTCGATGTAGCCCAGCGACTGCTGCAGGTCGATGATGTAGATGCCATTGCGCTCGGTGAAGATGAACTTCTTCATCTTGGGGTTCCAACGACGGGTCTGGTGCCCGAAGTGAACGCCGCTGTCGAGCAGCTGGCGCGTGGTGACCACGGCCATAGCCGTTCCTCTCTGCGCGGGCCGGCAACGCCGAACCCGCTTGGGTTGCTCGGACCGAGCTCTTCGGTCCGCCTGACGCAGCCGCCGGATCTCCCACCCGCCCAGCTGGACTGGTTCGGGACCACGGGCACCGGCCCGCCCTACGGCGGTGAGGTTGCGTGCGAAGTCGATCCGGATCGGCCGGATCGCTGCCCTGAGTCTACGCCGCGCCGCGGGGTGCTCGCCAATCAGGTGGGCCGAACCGATTTGCACCGTGGAGGCCAGAAATTGGGAGCTGCACGCCTCATCCGTCCGAGTTGAGTGCAAATCGGTTCGCTCGAAACACTGGGAGTTGTT
>DAORUI010000164.1:0-5693 GCA_035433085.1 Propionicimonas sp.
AGCTGCCCGCCGACCTGAGCGGACGCGAACTGGGTGAGGTGCTGATCCGTGCCGGGCTCGAAGTCGAGAAGGTCGAGACCATCGGGGCTGAGATCACCGGGCCGGTGGTCGTCGGTCGCGTGCTCGCGTCCGTCGACGAGCCACAGAGCAACGGCAAGACGATCCGCTGGGTGCAGGTGGACGTCGGCCGCGCACACAACCAGCCGCATGACGCCTACCCGCAGGGCTGCCGCAGCGTGGTCTGCGGTGCACACAACTTCGCGGTGGGCGACCTCGTCGTGGTTTCGCTGCCGGGCTCAGTGCTGGCCGGCGGCTTCGCCATCGCCGCGCGCAAGACCTACGGGCACGTCTCGGACGGGATGATCTGCGCCGAGGATGAGTTGGGGATCGGCCATGACCACACCGGCATCATCGTCCTGCCTTCTCATGACGACTCCGGGCGTGAACTGCAGCCCGGCGACGATCCGTCGGGGGTGTTGCACCTTCGCGACGAGGTGCTCGAGATCGACGTGAGCCCCGACATCGGCTACTGCCTGAGTATCCGCGGGCTGGCCCGCGAGGCCGGGCAGAACCTGGGAGTGGCGTTCACCGATGTGATTGACCGCGCCACCCCGTCCCCGCTGGGGGACGGCTACCCGGTGCGGCTCGACGATCCGGCCTGCCCGCTGTTCGTCGCGCTCGGGGTGAGTGGTATCGACCCGTCCCGGCCCACGCCGCGGTGGATGGCTCGCCGGCTGGTGATGGCCGGCATGCGGTCGATCTCGCTGGCGGTCGACATCACCAACTACGTGATGCTCGAGACCGGCCAGCCGCTGCATGCCTACGACGCCTCGCTGTTGCAGGGCCCGATCGTGGTGCGCAAGGCGGTATCGGGGGAGAAGCTGGTCACTCTGGACGACACCACGCGCACGCTCGACGCAGAGGATCTGTTGATCACCGACGACTCGGGGCCGATCGGGCTGGCGGGTGTGATGGGAGGCCAATCAACCGAGCTTCGCGACACCACGACCGACGTTGTGGTCGAGGCGGCCAACTTCGACCCGACCACCATTTCCCGGACGCTGCGTCGGCACAACCTGCCCTCGGAGGCCTCCAAGCGCTTCCACCGCGGCGTCGACCCGAACGCCGCCTACAGCGCGGCGCACCTGGCCGCGAAACTGCTGGTCGAGTTGGCCGGCGGCACTTTGTCGGACGCAGAGACCGTTGCCGGTGCCGTGCCCGCGATGCCCGATCAGGTCATTCCTTCCGACCTGCCCTCCAGGATTCTCGGGGTGGACGTCCCGGCCGAACGCGTGGTCGAGATCCTGCGAGCGAGTGGCGTAACAGTCACGACCGACTCCGACTCTCGGCTGGTCGAGCCTGTCGAGACCCTTCGTCAGGCTCAGGGATCGTTGGGTGGGGCTCAGGGATCGTTAGGTGGGGCTCAGGGGTCGTTAGGTGGGGCTCAGGGATCGTTGGGTGGGGCTCAGGGATCGTTGGGCGGAGCTCAAGGAACGTTGCGACTGCTGCCGCCCACTTGGCGCACGGACCTGCGTGACCCGTACGACTACGTGGAAGAGGTCGGCCGCAAGGTCGGTTTCGACAAGATCCCTTCGATCGTGCCGCCGGCACCGGTCGGTCGGGGCCTCACCCGGGACCAGAGCGCTCGGCGCGAGATCGGCCAGGCGCTCGCGGTCAGTGGGTTCGTCGAGTTGCTCACCTTCCCGTTCGGGTCGAGCGACGACCTAGACCGACTTGGTCTCGATGCGGACGATCCGCGGCGGGCCCTCGTCCTGCTGGCGAACCCGCTTGCCGAGACCCAGCCCTGCCTGCGCACCACGATCCTGCCGGGGCTGTTCGCCGCAGTGAACCGCAACACGTCCCGAGGCAACGACGACCTCGCGCTGTTTGAGGCCGGCCGGGTCTTCCGTCGGGTCTCGATCGAGGCAGCGCCGATCCCTGGGGTCGCGCAACGTCCTTCGGCTGGGGAGTTGGCGGCCATCGACGCGGTACTGCCCGAGCAGCCACGACATCTGGCCGCCGTACTGGCAGGGCAGTGGCGTCGCACCGGCTGGCAAGGCGAAGCCACTCCAGCAGGCTGGACGCAGGCATTCGCCTTCGCGGACATCGCAGCTGCCGCGGTGGGCGCAACACTTGAGCGCCGCAGCGCGCAACTCGCACCCTGGCACCCTGGACGCTGCGCGGCACTCATGCTCGACGGGGAGGTGGTGGGCCACGCGGGCGAACTGCACCCCGCCGTGATCGCGGCTTTCGGGTTGCCCGTGCGCACCGCTGCTGTCGAACTCGATCTCGACGCGCTCGTCCGGCTTGCACCGGTCGGCGGCTCGATCACGCCGGTCTCGGGCCACCCGGTGGCCAAAGAGGACGTCGCGCTGGTCGTCCCGAACGACGTGGGCGCCGGTGAGGTTCAGCGCGTACTGGTGGAGGGCGCTGGCGACCTACTCGAGTCGATCGCGCTGTTCGATGTCTTCACCGGCGGCCAAGTGCCCGAAGAACACCGCTCGCTGGCATTCGCGCTGCGCTTCCGGGCGTCCGACCGCACGCTCACCGATGTGGAGACCGCCGCCGCGCGCGATGCCGCGGTGGCGCTGGCCGGCCAGCGCTGCGGAGCGGTACTGCGCTCGTTCTAGGCGGGGCAGTCAGGAACGACCGTGCGCGCCACGTCTACTTCGGTATCCGGCCGCTGCCCTTGAGGCAAAGCGTATAGACATATTGAAGGTCGTCCTTCAACAAAGTGGTGGTCGAGTTGGTGGCGGCGGTCACAACAACCGTCGACGGAGTGTCGGGGTTGGTCGATGGTTCGGGATTCCTGACGACATTGTCTTCACCGTAGCTCCACCAGTAGCTCCATCGCTGGCCGAGGAGCGTGAACATGTCGGCGGTAGGCACGGTTGCCTGCCAGCGGAACCAGAACGGGGTCTTGCCGAGCGCAACCGCAGTGATGGTCTTGCACACCATGTAGTCGTCTACCGTCACTGGGCCCGACACGGTCACCTTCATCCAGGCGCTTTCGCCAATAGGCGGCACTCCCGGATTGGCGCAAACGACGAACACGTGCTCGGTTCCTTTCACCACCGTTTCGCGCGTTGGAGTAAGGCCGGCACGGCCGGTGATGATCAGATAGCGGCCGTTCGCACCGCTGGGGGTCAAATCGAACTGGTCCGGTTCGACGCGGTATCCGCCGCCACCGTTCCAGGGCTGAGCCAAGGTGTCCAGCCGGACCGACCACTTCACCGGGGTGGTGCTCCCGGTGGTCACGTTCAAGCGCATGCAGGCGCCGTAACGCTCATTCTGCGTAACTGTTGGGCCGGAGGCGAAGGTGGTGTTCGCGCCAGGGGTGAAGCCACCCAGGTAGGTGGTCGTGGTCGAAGTTCGGGTGGTGACCTTCGCGGTGGTCCAGACGTGGTCCGACCACACGGTGGCAGTCGGCAACGGCGTAGTGGCGCCGAGGGCCACCGCGGCGGTGACGATTGCGCCGCAGACGGCGGTCAGGAGCAGCCGGAGCCTCATCGCTCGGCCTGCCTTCGACTGCGTCCGGCCATCCAGAGGAAAGCCCCGGCAGCCAGCAGCGCGGACCCCCAGGCGACGGCGGTGAGGTTGGCTCCCGTGGTCGCCAGTCCTCCACCCGCACTGCTCTGGTCGGCGGTGCCACCGCTGTCGGCCGCATCGACCGATCGGTTGCAGGTATCGGAGGTCAAGTTGACGCGGCTGCGCACGATGCCGCTGACGGCGCTTGTCGGGGCGGTCGCGGTCAGTGAGACCACTTGCTCGATAGTCACGCTGGGTGCGGTGAACGTCACGTCGCCAAGCGGTGTCAGCGTCTCCTGCGGAGTGCAGCCCACACCGGCACACCAGAGCAGGCGCACCTGGAGATAGGGTCCAAGGTCGCCGCTGAAGCTTGGCTCGGAGGCCACGAGCGTGATCTCCTCCGACGGCACCGCAAGAGTCTGTCTGGTAGCCGCGCTCTCGCCAGGGGCGAGGACCGCCTGGGTGCTCACCGTGTCCGTCCGGCAGGATGCGGCCCACGCCGGGGACGCGGTCATACAGAGCATTGCGGCAGTGATGGCGGTTGCGGACGCGAGCGCGGTCCGGCCCGGCATGCCGCCGGGTCGGAGCGATGCTCGTCCGCTGCTCACTGTGATGTGCTCCTCCTGCTCAGTTCGACTCGGGAGTCGTGGGCCGGTCGGCGTCCGTCCGCACGGCGCGTCGCGGCGAACGCCTGTCGTCGGTACGTAACAGCGTGATGCCGAGACAGGCGAAAAGGCCGATGGTCAGCGGGATCGCAGTCCACGGAGAACGCAACTGTTCAACCACCGCGCCCAGGCCGGGCACGTGCAGAACCGGAACCAGAACGGTGCCGGAGATCACATAGGGCGCCGGGTCGGCCTCAGCGTTGTCGTCACCTTTGAGGACGAAGGTCGCGGTGCGGTCGTCGATGGCGGAGACCGAAACCACTCGGTGGGTGACCAGCACATTGCTCTGATCTGGACTTGGCACGGTCACGATCGCGCCCGGACTCACTTCGCCCACCGGTCGAGGTGCCGTGATCAGGAGGTCACCGATCTCGTAGACCGGACGCATGGAACCGGAAACCACCACCAACGGCTGAATCAAGCCGTTGGCGGTGGCCAGCCAGACGCAGAAAGAGAGCGCACCGAAGATCGCCGCCACAGTCAGGACGGCGTTGGCGATCCAGCGGATCATCCGCATGAGTGGTCCGATCCAGGCGTCCCGGGCCGGACTCCGACCCGGGATCGGCCGTGGGTCTCGGCGATCAGGCCTGGCTCTTGCCGCTCAGCTGGATGCGCAGGTCGCCCGAGCCACCCTGCACCAGGTCGTCTCCGGCCTTGATCGACACGGTGATCTCCTTGACTGCGCTGGCGGCCAGCACGTCACCGTTCGCGAGCCCTGTCGTGGTCACGGTCAGACCCGTGGTCGCGTTGGTGATGGTGAGGCCCGCGGCGGCGTTGGCCAAGGTGATCTTGGGCAGCTCCATCACGGCGGCAGCGGTGCCGGCGTTCTTCACCCAGATCTTGGTGGAGACCGTCTTCCCCGGCTCGAGCCCTGCCCAGATGGTGTTCGGAATGACAAGATCGACGCCTGCCTCTGTGGCGCTGTCCTTCCACGTGTCGTCCGCGCCACTGAGCGATCCCTGGAGGTTGAAGGTCTTGGTCGACACCGACGTGGTGAACCACACGTTGTCCGACCAGACGGCGGTGGTGACACCGAGGCCGATGCCCAGAAGCGCCAGCAGAGCCAGCGCCGTCCGTGCAATTGAAGAGCGACGATTCCGACGGGAGGTCTCGGAGTCGATGGACATTGGTTCCCCCAAATGATGTGAAGTTGGTGCAGCAATTACCACTAGCGTGGCAAAGCTGACCCAAGCTATCAGGGACAACCAAACCGCAAAAGGTTTGTAAGAGACGATTTGGTTACCGCTATCACGAAATGCCGGCGCTGCTTGTCTTTGGACAAGAGTTGGGCGGTTCGCATGATGATTGGGCAAGCCGAGAACTCCTTGAATGACCCCGAACTTGATCACGGGTGCTTGAGGAGTCGCGGCTTGCGCCTATCCAGCGTGGGACGCTGCGCTCACAGCGGCAGGCAACTGTGCGCTGATCCGTTCGAGCGTTTCGTCGTCGTGCGCGGAGGAGACGAACCACGCCTCGAACGCGGACGGGGGTAGGGCCACC
>DAORUI010000165.1:0-5547 GCA_035433085.1 Propionicimonas sp.
CCCGCGAGGAACGAACACCCACCAAACGCTCCCTGAGGAGCCCCGCGAGGAACGAGCGGGGCGTCATGAAGGGCGTCCGCCATCGTCAGGCAACGGCAGGCGGCGGCCCTTCGTGACGCGCTCGTTCGTTCCTCACGAGCGCTCCTCAGGGACCGATTGGCGATGGCCGTTCGTTCCTCACGAGCACTCCTCCCCTGATCCACCGATCGGCTGGTCGAGCCTGTCGAGACCGCGCTCACTCGGTGTATCGAGGCTCAGGGACGGACAGATGATGGCCGCTGGTTCTCACGAGCGCTCCTCAGCGGTCGGTCTTGGGCTCTCGACGCGGAATCGAGCCGGCCAGCGCGATCAGAGCGATCAGGTTCGCGGCGAGGATCGCCCACTCGAGCAAGGTCATGTTGGCGGTGATGCCGAGGATCAGGCCGAGCGCCACTACCACGATCGCAGTGATGTGGCCCCAGCGCTTCTGGATGGCCACCCAACGTGCGGACAGCCCGTAGGCCAACGCGCTGACCGCAGCGACCACTCCGAGCAGCGCGCCCACCAAGGCGTCCACCGGCGGGGCGAAGTAGAGCCGAATCCCAACCACAGCGAAGAGCGCCGCGATCAGCGCCAGCAGCACCACGGACAGCAGGCGCAGACGCCCGCGTCGGGTTCCCGGCGCACCGGCCGGAGGGCTGGGGGTCTGTTTCGGCACAGGCGTTACCGTAGCGTCCCGGCTTGGCTCTTGGGTTCGCTCACACCCGCCCGAGCACGCCATAGGCTGACGCGATGAGCTTCTCCTGGATCGAGTTGGTCGGGTACCTGGCGTCCGCCCTGGTCGTTGCTTCGCTGGCTATGACCTCGGTGGTGCGACTCCGGACGGTGTCCCTGATCGGGTCGCTGGTCTTCGTCGCCTACGGTGCCCTGTTGCCGTCGATACCGATCATCATCACGAACGCGGCCGTGGCGGGCCTGAACATCTGGTTCCTGCGCAAGGAATTCGGCGCAAACCGCGACCTCGGTGCGGTCCCGATCGAGTCGCAGGCCCCGTTCCTGCTCGACTTCCTGAGCTCGCACGCGGCCGACATCGCCACCTTCCACCCGTCCTTCCGAGCCCCGGACGCCGGTGACTTCGCGCTCGTTCTCACCCGCGACGGGCTGCCGGCCGGTGCGCTGGTCGGACACCCGGACGGAGAAGTGTTGCAGTTGCGCCTCGACTACGTGATGAGTGCCTACCGCGACTCCCGGATCGGCCAATGGCTCTACGGCGATGGCGCGAAGGCGCTCACCGATGCCGGCTTCACCCAGGTGGTGGCCCAGCCGGAGTCAGCTGCGCTGAGGGCCTACCTGCTGCGCGTGGGCTTCGAAGAGGCGGACGGCGGCCTGGTACGCGAACTTCGGCCTTGACCCCGGGCGCCCTTGAATCCGGAGGAAGATAGTTGAACAATAAACCATGACTCTCTTCGGACTGCCCCTGCACCCACTCGTCGTCCACGCTGCGGTCGTGCTCCTGCCGTTGGCGGCCCTCGGAGCCATCGTGATCGCGGTGTCAGAGCGGGCGCGGAAGCGTTACGGCTGGCTGGTCTTCGCCGGAGCCTTCGCAGCAGGCGGTTCCGTCGTGGGCGCGCGAGTGACCGGCGAAGCCTTCGCCGGCGGGGCGACCGGCACGGGTGCCCTGGCGACTCACATGACCTGGGGCATGCTTGCCCCCTGGCCGGCCACCGCGCTAGCGGTGACCACACTGCTGCTGATGCTCACCTCGAAGTCGACCAGTCGTCCGCTGAAGGTCACCCTTGGCACCCTCACCATCGTCGCCGCGCTTGCCGGCTTGGCCGTGATCGTGGTCGTGGGGCATTCCGGCGCCACGTCGGTCTGGGGCGCGTAGGGGCGTCTCCGGGCTACTCGCAGAAGGTGAGCTGACCGGCCTGGACGGTGTCAGGTTCGTCCACGCCGATGAAACGCATCTTGTTCGGCAGGGTGAACATCGCCGAACCGTCCCCGAAGCCGATGTCCTCAAGTTTTCCCTTGGGGTACTTCGCCTTGAGTTCCTTGAAGTTCAGCGTCAGCGGAACCTCGTCCGCCATTTGCAGAGGTGAGGCGAAGTCCTCGGCGAGGGCAAAGCCCCACGCGGCGAGCGTCCGCGGTGACGACTTCTGCTTATCCTTCGCCACGAACTGCACCCAGAGCCCGCCGTAGGACTGGGTTTCTGCCCACGGGCTGCTGTCGTCGAGTTCGCAGAGGATGCCCTGCGAAGCCTCGTCCGGGTCGCCCAATTGGTCGCTGAGCAACTCGGCCACCGGTGCCTGTTTCGCACCGAAGTCGAATGTGCCCAGGCCGTCCCCGCGCAGCACGAGCTTCGCGGCCGTGTCCTGACTAGGGGTGACGCTCGGGGACGCGGACGTGACTGTCTGTGTCGGCGTGGCGGTGACCGACGGTGTCGGCGTACCGGACGCGGTCGCGAGCGGCGCCGACGGCGTTGCCGGCGCGGCCGGATTCACCACGGCGCAGGCGGCCAGCAACAGCATTGACGGCAGTACGAGGAGTCGTCGAGTCCGCATGGGAGCCTCCAGGGGTTGTGGACCTCGTCCCAAACTAGCCCCCGCACCCGGACTGACCATCGCCGCCACGCGCCGCGAGCACTAGCCTGAACGCGAAAGCTGCACACCCAGTAGTGAGGGACGAAGAATGGCTCAGGCGAAGAAGCGGATCGGGATTCTCACGGCGGGCGGCGACAGCCCCGGCCTCAATGCGGCCATCCGGGGCTTCGGGAAGGCTGCGATCGGGAACGGCTGGGATCTGCTCGGCTACCGCGACGGCATCCGTGGGCTGGTGGAGAACCGATACTCGTCGCTGGACACGAAGGCGCTTTCCGGAATCCTCACCATCGGCGGCACGATCCTGGGCACCAGCCGCGACAAGGTGCACAAGATGGTCGTGGACGGCGAGGTGCGCGACATGCGTCCGCAGGTGGTGGAGAACTACGAGAAGGAAGGGCTGTCGGCACTGGTGCTGCTGGGCGGCGGCGGGACGGCGAAGAACGCGATGCGGCTGGCCGAGGCGGGCCTGAACGTGATCACGCTGCCGAAGACCATCGACAACGACATCGCCCGCACCGACACCACCTTCGGTTTCGCGACCGCGATGGAAATCGCCACCGAGGCCGTTGACCGGCTGCATTCCACCGCTCACAGCCACCACCGGATCATCCTCACCGAGATCATGGGCCACCGCGCGGGTTGGCTGACCCTGGGCGCTGGGATCGCCGGCGGCGCGGACATCATCCTGCTGCCGGAGATCCCATACTCGGTCGATTCGGTCGCCGACACCATCAAGCAGCGGCTGCAGAAGGGCTCGACCTTCTCGGTTGTGGCGGTCGCCGAGGGCGCCCGCGATTCGCAGGACGCCGCCGACTACGAGGCTGCGCAACTGCTCGTGAAGGCCGCCAAGAGCCCAGAGTCGGTGCGGGCGGCGAAGGCCCACCTGGCCAACGTGGAGGACTCCCAGCGCGAGCACACATTCAAGCTCGCCCGCGAACTCGAAGCCGCCACCGGGCTGGAGTCGCGGGTTTCGATCCTGGGCTACGTGCAGCGCGGCGGCACCCCGTGCGCGGCCGACCGGCTGCTCGCGTCCCGGTTGGGGACGGCCGCGGCCCACGCCGTGTCGAGGGAACAGTTCGGCATCATGGTCGCCGCCCGCGGCGAGGACACCGAACTTGTGCCCTTGGAGGAGGTCGCCGGCAAGGTGAAACTCGTACCCCCGGACCACGAGTGGCTGGACACCGCGCGCAAGCTGGGCACCGGTCTGGGCGAATGAAGCGCCCGTTCGCCCAAGTCGACGTCTTCGGCGACGGCGGCATCAGCGGCAACCCGCTGGCCGTGGTTCTGGACGGCTCCGGGCTCGACGATGCGGAGCTGCAGTCGTTCGCGTCCTGGACGAACCTGTCGGAGACCACCTTCCTGTTCCCGCCGGACGATGCGGCGGCCGACTACCGCGTCCGCATCTTCACCGGGAGCGCGGAACTGCCCTTCGCCGGGCACCCGACCCTGGGCAGCGCGCACGCGTGGCTGGCCGCCGGTGGGCGTCCGCGGACGCCGGGACGGCTCGTGCAGGAGTGCGGCGCCGGTCTGGTGCAACTGCATCTGGACGACGACCGGCTCGCGTTCGCGGCGCCCGTCCGATTGCGCACCGGACCGCTGGATCCGGCGACGGTGCAACTGGCGGAGGCCGTGCTCGGCATCCCGAGCAACGAGTGGGTGGCGCACGAGTGGGGCGACAACGGCCCGCCGTGGATGATGATCCAACTCGCGGACGCGGCCGCCGTGCGCGCGGCCTCGATCGACCACTCTCGACTTGGACCCACTCAGCACCTGGGCCTGATCGGCCTGTCGGAGGGCCCATCTGCCTACGAGGTGCGCGGCTTCGTCGGCAACTGGGAGGACCCGGTCACCGGCAGCCTGAACGCCGCCGCCGCCCAGTGGTTGCGCGCTCGATCCCTGGTGCCACCGACCTACATGGCAACGCAGGGATCACGCCTGGGCCGCCGCGGCGAGATCTTCGTCCACGACGACGGCACCGCCATCTGGATCGGCGGCCGCGTCCGCACGGTGGTCAGCGGCACCGCCGACCTGTAGCCCCCGCGGACCAACTCGGGGGACGGTTCCTAATCCGGTCCGGGTGAACGGTCGGGTGAACGATGGGGGACGGTTCTTCTCCGTTCAGCTTTTCCACAGATCCGGCGTCTGCTGTGGATAACGTGAACGAACAGGAACCGTCCCCGACCGTTCAGGCGGTCACGTCTGCTACCGGAAGCGTCGACGCTCGACCAGCTCTTGGCCGAGATCGCTGGGGAATGGGCTGGCGATTAGGCTGGTTGGGTTGAATGAATCGAGGAATCATGCCCGCACTACGCTCCCGCACCACCACCCACGGCCGGAACATGGCCGGCGCGCGCGCGCTTTGGCGCGCCACTGGCATGGTCGAGTCCGACTTCGGCAAGCCGATCGTGGCGATCGCCAACTCGTTCACGCAGTTCGTGCCGGGCCACGTGCACCTCAAGGACATGGGCCAATTGGTCGCCGGGGCGGTCGCCGAAGCCGGTGGCGTCGGACGCGAATTCAACACTATTGCAGTCGATGACGGCATCGCCATGGGTCATGCGGGCATGCTCTACTCGCTGCCCAGCCGCGAACTGATCGCCGACTCCGTTGAGTTCATGGTGAACGCCCACTGCGCGGACGCGCTGATCTGCATCTCCAACTGCGACAAGATCACCCCCGGCATGCTGCTGGCGGCACTACGGCTGAACATCCCGACCGTGTTCGTCAGCGGCGGCCCGATGGAAGCCGGACGCATTCTCGGCGACCGGGTGGTGACCGGCGCACCGGATGAGGGCGGCTCAGCCCGGCTCGACCTCATCGACGCCATGGTCAAGGCCGTGGACGAGGCGATTTCGGACGAGCAGATCGCCGCGATCGAAGAGAACGCCTGCCCCACCTGCGGCTCCTGTTCGGGCATGTTCACCGCCAACTCGATGAACTGCCTGACCGAGGCGCTCGGCCTTTCGCT
>DAORUI010000166.1:147-5511 GCA_035433085.1 Propionicimonas sp.
CCCTTCCAGACGGTCCGTGGGGGGCTGTCCGTGAGGGGCGAGCGACACCCTTCCAGACGGTCCGTGGGGGGCTGTCCGTGAGGGGCGAGCGACACCCTTCCAAACGGTCCCTGAGGAGCCGTCCGTGAGGGACGAGCGGACGGCGTCACGAAGGGCCGCCGCCTCGGTTCGAAAACTGTGGTGGACGCCCCCTCGAGACGCTCCGCTCGTACCTCACGAAGCTCCTCAGGACTCGGGGAGCGCAAGGGGGGTCAGTCGACGGCGGTGACCTGGTAGAGCACCACGTGGTCGGGGTTCACGGCCGCGTCGGTGAGACCGGTGCTCAACAGCACGGAACCGGGCAGTTCGACGCCGGCCGGTTCGTGGGTCTCCACCAGCCGTGGACCGGCGCCCGCGTGCAGGTCGGCCAGTTCAGTGCTGTAGTCGCGCCGCAAGCCCCACCACAAAGGCGGACGCAGTCCCGAGGGCGCCTGCCCGACCAGAACCGGCGTCACCCGGTAGCGAAGCGCCGGATCGAGACCCGGGAAGGTGAGCCGGCCCAGCATCACGGTGTCGGACGTGTCCATCGCAGCGAAGGAGTAGATCGCGCGCTTCCGGTCGGGGGAGACCACGCCGCCGGCCAGCAGCGCAGAGTCGGGGAAGTCCAGGCGTACCAGGTCGCCGCCCAACAGCAGGTCGCGATTCTCCTTGTAGAACTCGATCCACTCGGCCAGTTCGGCCATCTCGGCAGCGGTAGCGGAACGCAGGTTCCACTCGATCCCGAGGTGGCCGAAGATCGCGGTCGCGGCGCGGAAGTTGAGGTCGTGGCTGCGTCCGGTGGTGTGCGAGATGCCGGACGCGATGTGCGAACCGAGCAACTCCGGTGGCAGCAACTGCCCGCTCCAGCGAAGCATCTGCTGCCGGTCGTGCGGATCGATGCAGTCCGACACCCAGATGCGGTCGGTGCGCTCCAGGATGCCAAGGTCCACCCGTCCGCCGCCTGACGAGCACGACTCGATCTCCAGCCCGGGATGGGCCGCGCGAATCTCGTCCAGCAGCCGGTACAGCGCCGCGGTCTGCGCATGCACACCCGGGCGCCCGGACGGCTGGGTGCCGGCGTCGATCAGGTCGCGGTTGTGGTCCCACTTCAGGTAGGCGATGTCGTACTCGGTGAGGATCGCGAACAGCGCGTCCCTGATGTAGTCGTAGCACTCCGGAATGCCGAGGTTCAGCACCTGCTGGTGCCGCGAGGGCACGGGAGTGCGGCCGCCGGTCGACATCACCCACTCGGGATGCGCTCGCGCGACGTCGGAATCGAGGTTCACCATCTCGGGCTCGACCCACAACCCGAACTCCATGCCCAGTTCGCGCACCCGGTTCACCAACGGGTGCAGCCCATCGGGCCAGACCTCCGCCGACACCGTCCAGTCGCCGAGACCGGAGTAGTCGTCGCGCCGCGAGCCGAACCACCCGTCGTCCAGCACGTAGCGCTCCACGCCCACCTCGGCGGCCTTCTCGGCCAGGTCGAGAAGGGTGGGCAGGTCGTGGTTGAAGTAGACCGCCTCCCAGACGTTCAAGGTCACCGGACGCTGGGCGCTCGGGTGCTGCGGACGAGAGCGCAGGTAGCGGTGGAAGCGCCGTGCCACCGCGTCCAGCCCGGACCCGTACGAGCCGTACAGCCACGGGCTCGCGTAGCTGTCGCCAGGTGCCAGGACGACTTCGCCCGGCAGCAGCAGTTCGCCACCGCCGAGCACCTGGTGGCCGGTGAAGGATCGTTCGGCGTAGTGGGTGTGGTTGCCGCTCCACGCAACGTGCACTCCCCAGACTTCGCCCGAGCCGAACCCGAACCCGCGGACGCCGGCGTGCAGCACCGTTGCCGCGTCCGATCCGGTGCGGCCCTTGCGGCCTTCGCGAAGGTGGGTACCTACGGTGAACTCGCGGCGCTGCGGCGCGCGTTCGCGGCCCCAGTGGCCGGCCAGGTCGAGCAGTTCGCGCGCGACCGACGGCACCGGGTAGGCCAGCACCAGGTCGTTCAGTTGGTAGTCGTCGTCGCCGGTGTTGGCGAGTTCGGCGCGGCTGCGCAGCAGCCCGGACGCGGTGAGTTCCAGCTCCAGGGTGAGGTCCAGTCCGGCGATCGGGTCGGACGCGGTCACCGTCAGCAGGGACGCGACCAGCAGCGCGGGGGAGTGGTCCGCCCCGAAGGCCACGGGCGCACCGTCCGCCTCGATGCTGGTGACGGTGAACCTCGGCGACCAGGCGCGTCCGGCGCGCGAGCCGCTCAGCCCGGGCCGACCGACCCAGCCGGTGTTGTGCTCGGGCAGCAGTGCCAGCCGAAGCGGCTCATCAACGATGTTCGCCACGATCGGGTGTACCCCGCCCAGAGCCATCGCGGCGGCGTCCGCTGCTGTGAGCTCACCGAGGTCGGCACCCCAGTGGACGATCGCAGGCAGCGAGCCGCCGCTGAGGTCGAGCATCACGCAGACGTCGTCTGCGCGCAGCAGTGCGTAGACCTGAGCTTCAGGCATGGAGGGGTTCCTTCCGTGGTTGTGGGGTCAGCCCCTGGTGAGCAGGTTGGCCTGCGGTTGGTCGACGTCGTCGGCGTGCGCGCACCCGCAGGACGCGCGCCGCACCAACTCGGTGGGCAGCTGGATGTGGCGGCCCCGGGTGCCTGGCTCCAGGAGCAACCCGATGGCGGCTTCGGCGAGTGCGGCGCGCGGCTGCCGGGCGACGGTCAGTGGAGGCCAGCAGAACGCCGACTCCTTCGTACCGTCGAAAGCGACCACGGCCACGTCCTCGGGGATGCGCAAGCCACGTTCCTGAAGCGCTCGGACGAGGCCGATGCCCTGCAGGTCGTTGCTGGCGAACACGGCGTCCACCCTCGGCTCCTGATCGAGCACCACCTGGGCACCTGCGTAGCCGCCCTCCCTGGTGAACGGCACCCGGACGATCGGTCCGTCGGGCAGGCCCGCGCCTTGCAGCGCCCGCCGCCAGCCCTGTTCGCGCGGGTCGGGATCGCCGAAACCGGAGTCGCCAACGATCAGCCCGATCCGCTCGCGTCCGTGCTCGATCAGGTGGTTGACCAGCAGCTCCGCGCCGCCGGCCGCGTCCGCGCCGACCGTGCGCCGACCCGGAATCGGTCCGGGGCAGTCGATCAGCACCACGGGGGTGCCGGCCACCCGCAGCGGCAGGTTCTCGTCGATCTGGGAGAGGGGACTCGCGAACAGCAGCCCGTCGACCTGGCGCGAGACGAGGTCTTCCACGATCTGGTTCTCCAGGCTCTCGTCCTGACGGGTGTCGGCGATGAGCAGTCGCTTGCCATGCGCCGCGGCCACCTGGCCGAGTTCATAGGTGTACTCGCTGAAATGGGGGTTCTGGCTGTCGCCGAGCACGAGTCCGAGTGTGCCGGTCGAACCCAGCCGCAGGGCTCGCGCGCTGGCGTTGGGCAGATAGCCGAGCATCTCCATGGCCTCGCGCACTCGGACCGCGGTAGCCGGCGCCACCGGCCGCGGCCCGTCGTTGACCACGTAGCTCACCACCGCCGTGCTGACCCCGGCCAGCTTGGCCACATCGGCGCGGGTCACCGACGGACGGCGAGGGCGGACGCTCGGCTGCTCAACAGCGTCGGTGCTGCGTCCGCTCACGATTCCTCCAAGACTGTGGGCTCATGAATCTACACCAATAGATACGCGGCGCCAGCTTTGCCGCACGAACATTCTACGGTTACCAGGACGACTTTCGGCAACCCCTTGCGAACCATGAATCTACTCGTGTAGCGTCCTCGCCAGAACCGCTAGACCATCGTCCTGATTCAAGGCAGAGGCGATCCCAACGAGGGGAAACCTGGTGAGTACGAACGCCATCCAGCAGTCCGTCAAGAAGGCCGGCAGAACGCCGAAGGACTCGACCCGGAGTTCGGCCGGACGCAGCGAACTGAAGACCGCGCTGATCTTCATCGCGCCCGCGGCGATCGGCTTCCTTGCCTTCTACCTGTTCCCGACCATCCGTGGCTTCTACTTCAGCCTCACGCAGTACAACATCCTGGGTGCGCCGAAGTTCATCGGCTTCGACAACTTCGTGAAGATCAGCAAGGACCCGCTGTTCTGGAACGCGCTCTGGGTGACCATCGAGTACGTCCTGCTGAACATCGGCTTCCAGACGATCATCGCCCTCGTTCTGGCGGCGCTGATGCAGCGCCTGACCCAGTCAACCGTGCTGCGGGGGGCTCTGCTACTGCCGTGGCTGATCTCGAACGTGATCGCCGCGATGCTCTGGTTCTGGCTGCTCGACTACCAGATCGGCCTGGTGAACGCGGTGCTCGGCTGGTTCGGGTTGAGCCCGGTCGCGTTCTTCGGCAACGAACTGCTGGCGATCCCCACGATCGCGTTCGTGAACGTCTGGCGCCACATGGGCTACACCGCGCTGCTGATCTACGCCGGTATGCAGACGATCCCCAGGTACGTCTACGAAGCCGCCTCGATCGATGGCAGTTCGGAGTGGAGCTCCTTCTGGCGGATGACGATGCCTCTCTTGCGTCCGGTGCTGGCGATGGTGCTTGTGATCACGGTCACGGGCTCGTTCCAGGTGTTCGACACCGTCGCCGTCACCACTCGCGGTGGACCCGTGAACGTCACCCGGGTGATCCAGTACTACATCTTCCAGAAAGCGTTCGGTGAGGGGCAGTTCGGCTATGCCAGCGCGATCTCGGTGATCCTCTTCATCATCCTGGCCGTGATGGCCGCCGCCCAACTCCGCCTGCTGCGTGCCGGCGAATCCGATCTCGCGTAAGGAGATAGGCGAAATGGCCACCATAGAAGCCCGCGCCCTCGAAGACGCTCAAAGCAAGCAGCGTCGCCGCAACGTCTCGCCGGGCCGGATCGCCGCGTGGGTGGTGATGATCGCGTTCCTCGCGCTCACCCTGTTCCCGTTCTACTGGATGATCCGGACGTCATTGTCGACCAGCCGGTCGCTGTACTCCGACCCGACCTCGCTGCTTCCGGTCGACTTCACCTGGGGCGCCTTCCAGCGCGTTCTCGGACTGAGCACCCCGGAGGCCGCGATCGCGGAGGGTGGCTCGGGCGCGTCCGTGAACTTCTGGCTCTACCTGCGCAACTCGTTCATCTTCTCGGCGTCCATCACGATCGGCCAGGTGCTGTTCTGCGCGATGGCCGCCTACGCGTTCGCCCGGCTGCGCTGGCTCGGACGCAACGTCGTGTTCGGCATCTTCCTCGGCGCGCTGCTGGTGCCGCCGATCTTCACCAGCCTGCCCAACTTCATCCTGGTGAAGAACCTCGGCCTGCTGAACACGCTGCCGGGAATGATCCTGCCGATGTTCTTCATGACCCCGTTCGCGATCTTCTTCCTGCGGCAGTTCTTCCTCGGCATCAG
>DAORUI010000167.1:0-3311 GCA_035433085.1 Propionicimonas sp.
CGCTGACCCCGACCGCTCAGCTCACTTCCGACGCTTGAGCCAGGGCGGCGCGCAGGGCTGCGCGCCCGGCGACGAGCGATTCACGCAGCAGAATGTCCTGGTGGTGGCGCAGGTCGTCGAACGGGAGACGTGGCAGTCCGTCCGCCACCGCGTGCCAGGCGAGGTCGCCGATCACCTGCTGCGCCACCACGGCGTCCTGCACCGCACCCAGGCCCTCGGTCACCGCCTCCCAACCGGCACGCCATGCCTCGGCGCGCTCGCCGAGCGCGGGCACCAGCACTTCGCAGCCGTAACGGGCCGCTTTCGCTGCCTTGCGCACCTCGTGCCACCGGGTCAGGTCGGACGGACGCGACTCGGCATGCTCGGCGAGCCTCCGGACGCGGTGCACGGCCCGGCCGAGCATCGGCGGTAGCACGCGCGCAGCCTGCTTGTCCGCGACCCGAGACCACTCCGGGCGGGCCAGCAGCTCCTCCAGGGCGAGGTGCAGGCGCTCGTAACGCGCCGTCCGCATGGATTCGACCAGCGCCGCATGCGCGGCTGCGTGGGTCGCGCCGAGAGCATGTTCGATTCGGTCGGCGATCACCAGGCGGGAGCCCTCGGGCAGGTCTACCAGTGCCTCGAGCAGTCGGGCTCGCAGCACCTCGGCGTCGCGGGGCGCGCCCAGCTCCTCCGCATGCCAGCGCAGCTCGTCGCGAAGGCCGCGGGTGCTCCCCGCGAAGACCTCGCGATAGGTGCGCAGGGCGCTGCGCAGCCGCCGGGTGGCCACCCGGCTGCGGTGCACCGCGTCCGGTGCGTCGGCGAGCACGTCGGGCTCCCGGGTCTGGAGCACCCCGATCTGGTCGGCCAGGTAGGCGCCCACCACCTCACCGGCGCTCGACTCCGGGCCCGCCGGCCGGTACGCAGCGATCGCCTCGGCAAGCGCACGGCCGATCTTCGAACCTGTCTCGGCTCTCCGGACGTCGTTCGCTGCGAGCACTGCCTCGATGCGGTCGAGCAACCCAATCTCCCCGCCGACGAGTTCGATCTCAGCTTCGCGCCAGTACTCCTGCCGGGTACCAACCTCGGCGACCACTTCATCAGTGCAAGCAACAGCCAGCACCAGCCCGTCCGCGCCGAGCAGCTGCTGCTCGCGACGGTGGGTGCGCAACACGGCCACAGGTGCCAGCGGTGCGCCGTCCAACGTTGCGGCCACCTGCTCGCGGAACTCCGCCGGCACCCGTGACGGCCCTGGGGCCCGTTGCAGCTCCACCCGCTGGTCAGGGGTGGGTCCGGGCAGCTTGAGGTGCCACCCCGCGTCCGCACCGCCGGTGCGGTGGCGGATCACCTGCCAGGCGCGCGTGAGCCGGAAGTCGGGAGCGTCGTAGTAGGTGGCCGTCAGGTCGAACTCAGCAGACGGCCCGAGCCGCACGGTCGGCGCCAGCGCCGGCAGCTGCTGGCCGGCTGCCAGCGCGTACTTGCGTTCGGCCTCGATCATCTGATCGGATCAATCGGTGGACTCTTCGGAGGCGGTGAGCACGCCCCGCTCGTCCACGGTGCCGGGATCCTCGAGTTCAGCATCCACCGGACGCCGCCGCCAGAACGCGGTGCCCTCCTCCTCGTCCGGACCGAAGGATGAGATCAACAGCACGGGCGTGACCGCACCCAGTCCCCAGATCGCAAGAGCCGAGATCGACCGCAATTCCAACGAGATCGGGACGAGATCACCGCTCTGGGCAGTGCCGAGCCGGTCGGCGAAGTGGTTGGGGCCGATCAGTTCGCCGAACTGCCAGCACACGACACCCGCCAGCAACCCGGCGCCAAGAGCCAGCAGCACGGTCGGCCACCCGAGTGGGTGGAACCAGCGCCACGCGACCAGACCGAGCCCGGCGCCCACCAGCGCCCCGGTGACGACGAACCAGACATCGGCGGACACCACCTCGGTCAGGCCACGCTCGGAGATCACCGCGGAGCCGTCCGGCTGGATCGCATAGGTGGGCAGGGTCACGCCCATCGACCAGAGCACCCCCGCCAGCGCACCGACGACCAGGGCCAGCCCGACCAGCAGGCCGATCCAGGACGCCACGAAACGGCGCGGGTCGCCCAGGATCGCCTGGGCTTGTCCCTCGGTCACGGTGGTGCTCACGCGGCCGAGCTTACGCGAAGCCGTCCTGGTGCAGACGGCATCGGCGCCTGGGCGCAGCGCGTCCTCACGCGTTCACGCAGGACGGCCCCAGCAGGGCCTTCAGGTCGGCCATCAGCGGACGTGAGGGAGCGACCCGCAGGCCGTCGTCCAGTCGCCAGATCTTGCTGCCGGTGGTCGCAGAGACCAGCTTGACCCGCACCTCGGTCGGGCCGGGGTGGGCCCGCAGCACCTGCCGCAACTGCTCGACCACGGCGGGTGTGCAGCGCACGGCCGGGAGCTGGATCACCAGCGGTCCGGTCGGGCCCTCCGCCACGTCGGGGAACGCCACCTCATTGCCCTGCATCTCGAGGCTGTCATCCTTGGTGCGGATGCGGCCCTTGATCCGCACCACAGTGTCAGTGGCCAGCGATGCGGCGACCCCGGCGTACACCTTCGGGAACAGCAGCACCTCCATCGAGGACTCCAGGTCCTCCACGGTGGCGATCGCCCAGAGGTCACCGTTCTTCGTCTGCTTGCGCACCACCTGGGTGATCATCCCGGCGATGGTGATCATGCCCTCGCGAGGGCCGTCGTCCGCCCGCAGTTGCCCGATACTCAACTCCCGGTGCGCAGCCAGGATGTGCTCCAGGCCCTGCAGCGGGTGGTCGCTCACGTACAGCCCGAGCATCTCCCGCTCGAAACCGAGGCGGACGCGTTTGTCCCACTCGGGAAGGTCAGGCACCGGGCTGGCCGCGATCCGGTCGTCGCTGGTGCCGAAGTCACCGAACAGGTCATCCTGACCGTTGGCCTGGTTGCGCTTGAGGTCGATCACCTCGTCCACCCGCCGTTCGAAGCACTCCATCAGCGCCCGGCGAGTATGCCCCATCGAGTCGAACGCGCCGGCCTTGATCAGCGACTCGATCACCCGCTTGTTACAGACGACCAGCGGAACCTGGTCAAGGAAGGAGTTGAAGTCGGACGCCTTGCCGAACTCGGTGCGGGCCTCGACGATTCCGCGCACCACGTTGTCACCGACGTTGCGAATAGCTGCCAGACCGTAGCGGATGTCCTCCCCGACCGGGGTGAACATGCCATCGGACTCGTTCACGTCCGGCGGGAGCACCTTGATGCCCATCCGACGCGCCTCGCCGAGGTACAGGGCGGTCTTGTCCTTGTCGCTCTTCACCGATTCCAGCAGCGCGGCCATGTA
>DAORUI010000167.1:3411-5495 GCA_035433085.1 Propionicimonas sp.
ACGCGCTGGGCGATCTGCTGGATCTGCTCCTGGTAGACGATCAGGCCGTAGGTGGTGTCGAGGATGTCGGCCAGCGGCTCGGCGAGTTCGGGATGGATCGGCTCGACCTTCTGCCGTCCGGTCTTGCGCAGGGCGTAGTTGGTGTGGCTGTCGGCGCCCATCGGTCCCGGACGGTAGAGCGCGATCGTTGCCGAGATGTCCTCGAAGTTGTCCGGACGCATCATCTTCAGCAGTGAGCGCAGGCCGCCGCCGTCCAGCTGGAAGACGCCGAGGGTCTCGCCGGAGGCCAACAACTCGTAGGCGGCGCGGTCGGTCATGTCGCGCCGCATCGCGTCCAGATCGAGCTCGATGCCGCGGTTGAGCTGCACGTTGCGGACGGCGTCGTCGAGGATGGTCAGGTTCCGAAGACCCAGGAAGTCCATCTTGACCAAGCCGAGGTCCTCGCAACTCGGGTAGTCGAACTGCGTGATGATCTGGCCGTCCTGCTCCCGCTTCATCACCGGGATGACGTCCATCAGCGGCGCGCTGGACATGATCACGCCGGCTGCGTGGACGCCCCACTGCCGCTTGAGGCCTTCGATGCCGCGGGCGGTGTCGACGACCAGCTTCACATCGGGGTCGGACTCATAGAGCTCGCGGAACTCGGTGCCCTCGCCGTAGCGATCGTGCTCGGGGTTGAACACGTCGGCCAGCGGCACGTCCTTGCCCTGGACCGGCGGGGTGTAGGCCTTGGTCAGCTTCTCGCCGAGCGCGAACGGCATGCCCAGTACGCGACCGGCGTCCTTGATCGCCTGCTTGGCCTTGATCGTGCCGTAGGTGACGATCTGGCAGACCCGGTCGTCGCCGTACTTCTCGGTGACGTAGCGGATCACCTCGCCGCGGCGGCGATCGTCGAAGTCGACGTCGAAGTCGGGCATCGAGGGCCGTTCGGGGTTGAGGAAGCGCTCGAAGATCAGGCCGTGCGGAACCGGGTCGAGGTCGGTGATGCCCATCGCGTAGGCGCACATCGAACCAGGCCCGGAACCGCGTCCCGGGCCGACCCGGATACCGTTCCGCTTGGCCCAGTTGATGAAGTCGGCAACCACCAGGAAGTACCCGGCGTAGCCCTTGCCGATGATCACTTCCTGCTCGTAGGCGGCCTGCTTGGTTGCGTAGTCGGGAACCTCGCCGCGGAACCGCTTGGTGAGCCCGGCCGCAACCTCCTTCACGAACCAACTGGACTCGCTCTCCCCCGGAGGAACGGGGAAGGCGGGCATGTAGGTGCCGCTGCCCTCGTCGAAGGAGGTTTCGCAGCGCTCGGCGATCGCGAGGGTGTTGTCGCAGGCCTCGGGCAGGTTGCTGAACAGTGCCCGCATCTCCGCCGGCGACTTGAGGTAGTAGCCGTCGCCGTCGAACTTGAACCGGTTCGGGGTGTCCTTGTTCGAGCCCGACGACACACAGAGCAACGTGTCGTGGTCGGATGCGTCCGAGGCGTGCACGTAGTGCAGGTCGTTGGTTGCGACCAGCGGAAGGTCGAGATCCTTGGCGAGACGCAGCAGGTCGCCGCGTACCCGGTTCTCGATGTCGAGTCCGTGGTCCATCAGCTCGACGAAGAAATTCTCGGCCCCGAAGATGTCGCGGAACTCGGCCGCCGACTCCCTTGCCTGCGCGTACTGGCCCAGTCGCAGGTAGGTCTGCACTTCACCGGAGGGGCAACCGGTGGTGGCGATCAGTCCCTTCGCGTAGCGGTTCAGTAGCTCGCGGTCGGCTCGCGGCTTGTAGAAGAACCCTTCGAGCGAACTCAGCGAACTCAGCCGGAACAGGTTGTGCATGCCCTCGCGGTGCTGCGCCCAGATGGTCATGTGGGTGTAGGCGCCCTTGGCCGCCACGTCGTCGCCGGTGCCGTCCCCGAACTGGACGCGTTTGCGTTCGCTGCGGTGGGTCTTCGGGGTGAGGTACGCCTCCAGCCCGATGATCGGCTTCACCGCGGTGCCCTTGGCCGCCTTGTAGAACTCGTAGGCGCCGAACATGTTGCCGTGGTCGGTCACCGCCAGCGCGGGCATGCCGAGCTCTTCGGTGCGGGCCACGAGTTGCTTCAGCCGCGC
>DAORUI010000168.1:0-1218 GCA_035433085.1 Propionicimonas sp.
TCGCGGCGGATTCCCTGGCGCAGCACGAACATGTTCTGCGCCCCGATCGCGATGATCAGGGAGAGGCCCAGGCCGAGGCCGGCGAGTAGTGCGGTCATGGTTCGAACCTAGGCGCCTAGTGAGGTGAAGTACAGCTCAGGAATCTGTCGGTGCATTAGTGTCGCTTATGTGGATCTACCGCTGGAGCTCGTGCGCACACTGGCCGTGATCGTTGAGTCCGGCTCACTCGACGCTGCGGCGGCAGAGCTGCATGTGACTCCGTCCGCGGTTTCGCAACGGCTGAAGGCACTGGAGAGCCGGCTCGGCCGGGTGCTGCTGGTACGAAGCAAGCCTGCGCGTCCGACCGCTGCGGGACAGGCGATCATTCGGCTGGCCAGGCAGTTGGACGCACTTGAACACGACACCCTCGTCGACCTCGGCCTGACCGAGGGCGGGCCGGTCGAGGTGCCGCTGGCGGTCAATGCGGACAGCCTGAGCACCTGGTTCCTGCCCGCGCTGGCAACCCTCGCGGCAGACGGGATCGTGTTCGAGCTGCATCGCGACGACCAGGACTACACCGCCGGGCTGCTCGAATCGGGGACGGTGTCGGCTGCGGTGACCTCACAGGAACAGCCGGTTGCAGGGTGCTCCGTGCGTCCGCTGGGCCGCATGCGGTACTTGCCGGTGGCCAGCCCCGAGTTCGTCCGCCGCTGGTTCGCCGAAGGCGGAGGGTATGCGGGCGCGCCGCTGATCGACTTCGATCGCAAGGACGCCCTACAGACGCAATACCTCGTCGCCATCGGCGCCGACCCCGCGCGTCCGCCCCGTCACCATGTGCCGGCCTCGAACGACTTCGCCAACGCGGTGGTGCTGGGCTTCGGCTGGGCGCTTGTGCCCGAACTCCAGTCGGATGAGTTGATCAAGCAGGGACGCCTGGTTCGGCTGGAGGGCCCGCACCTTGAGGTACCTCTGTTCTGGCAGCGCTGGAAGCTCGACTCCCCGCTGCTCGCCGGCATCGAGACAGCCGTGATCTCCGCCGCGCGAGCCGCCCTTCGCCAGTAGCTGGCCCGCTCGGGCAGACGACACCTGAGACACGTGGACGTCGCGTCCCCACCAGTCAACGCTGGCTGAGCCTGACGAAGCCCCGCGCTGCGCCTTCACAAGGTGCGCCACCAACAAACGCCGGCTGAGCCTGACGAAGCCCCGCGCTGCGCCTTCACAAGGTGCGCCACCAACAAA
>DAORUI010000168.1:1318-5473 GCA_035433085.1 Propionicimonas sp.
GGCTGAGCCTGACGAAGCCCCGCGCTGCGCCTTCACAAGGTGCGCCACCAACAAACGCCGGCTGAGCCTGACGAAGCCCTGCGCTACGCCGACGGGGAGCCTTCACGAGGTGCACCCAGAGCCCTGCGCTCCGCGTCCGCCCATTGCTCGGACGTGAACGCGAGCTTGCCCGGCTGGTAGGTGACCAATTCCGAGGACGCGATCGCGACCTCGCGCAGCGCCGTCCGGTCACCGCTCAGCGCACCCATCGCCCGGGCCTGCACCAGCAGGTTGCCCAGAGCGGTGCCTTCGGCCGGCCCGGCGATCACCGGCAGCCCGGTGGCTTCGGCCGTGAGCTGGCAGAGCAGGGTGTTCTGGCATCCGCCACCGACCACGTGCACCACCGAGACCTCGCGTCCGGCGAGCTCGCAGGCCAGCCGGATCGTACGTCGGTAAGCCACGGCGAGGGAGTCCAGGATGCAACGAGTGATCGCGACCGGGTCGTCCGCCAGCTCCTGACCGGTCTCCGCGGCCATCGCCAGCAGCCGGGACGGCATGTCCCCGGGCGGCAGCAGCCGGGCGTCCGTCATGTCGAGGACGCAGGCCAGCCCGGGACGCTCCGCGGCCGCGGCCAACAGCGGCAGCAGCTCGATCGCCAACCCGCGAGATTTCCAGGTGCGCATGCTTTCGCTGAGCACCCACAACCCCATCACGTTCTTCAGGTAGCGGACGGTGCCGTCGATGCCGAGTTCGTTGGTGAAGTCGGCCGCCCGGCTGGCTTCGCTGAGCACCGGTTGCTCGAGTTCGAGGCCGACCAGCGACCACGTGCCCGACGAGATAAACGCGAAGTCGGTCGTGGTCGCAGGGATCGAAGCCACCGCGGACGCAGTGTCGTGCCCGCCCACGGCAACCACCTGGACCAGCCGGGAGAACAGCCCCGGGGTGGTCGCGCCGAGCACCGTGCCTGGCTCCACCAGTTCGGGCAGCACGCGCGGGACGGGCAGTCGGTAAACCTCGGCGAGGTGGGCGCAGATCGCGTCCGACCAAGTGCGCGTGGCCACGTCCAGCAGGCCGGTGGTGGACGCGATCGTCACCTCGGCCGCCCTGCGTCCGCAAAGCCAGTAGCTCAGCAGATCAGGGGTCAGCAAGATCTGGCTCACCTCGCCCCAGCGTGCGTCGTCACGTGCGGCGACCAGTTGGAAGATCGTGTTGAAGGCCATCACCTGCAGTCCCGCGCTGGCGTACAGCTGCGCGGCGGGCAACTCGGCGAAGACCAGCTCGGGTACCCCGGTGGTGCGGTCGTCGCGGTAGTGGAAAGGGCTTTCCAGCAGCTCGCCGGACGCGTCCAGCCGGCCGTAGTCGACGCCCCAGGTGTCGACCCCAACCGATTCCAGCGCCCCCCCGGAGGCGGCGATGGCAACTTCAATGCCCCTGCACACGTGCTCGAACAGCCCGCGGGCATCGGTGTGGATGCCGTCGGCCGCATCGACCGGGCCGTTCTCGAAGCGGACGGTCTCGCTCAGCTCGAAGCGTCCGTCCTCCAATTTGCCGAGGATCACCCGTCCGCTGGACGCGCCTAGGTCGGCGGCGGCGAAGTAGCGGGCGGTCACCGGTCAGCCCATCGGGACGTGTTGCGGACGAGGTTCATGGCGCTTCCTTGCGACGAGACTTGAATCGTTTCATAGCCTACGGTCGGGGAGGTTCAGCGTCAAGACCGAACCAACCCGTCCCATCGAGAGCCACCCCCATCACCGAGAGCCACCGCTTCTGCCATCGGCCCGTACCCACGTACCGGCCAATGACCGACACGGTGGCTCTCGGTGAGGAATGGTGGCTAGTGACCGGACGCGGCCAGCTGGTCCTCGAGGTTGAAGACCTCTTCGAGTCGCTCCCAGGCTTCGTCGGGGGCACCCTCGGACGCGAACAGCCGCGACATCTCCGCCTGCCATTTCGCGTTGATCTCGGTGGCGCCCACGATGACCTGGGCTGCGTCCAGGTCATCGGCCTCGCAGTAGCCGATCAACAACCCGTCCGGACGCAGGAAGAGGGAGTAGTTGCGCCAACCCGCGTCCCGAAGTGCGACCAGCAGTTCGGGCCAAACGGCCGCGTGCCGCGCCTTGTATTCGTCCAGCTTCCCCGGATCGACGTGCCCCAACAAGCAGTACCTAGCCATTCCCCTACCTCCCAAAGACAGCGAGAGCCAGCCTCGTTCATCGAGCGCCTCCCACAGTGGCTGGCTCTCGATGCGTCCGGCTGGCCCTCGCGCGTGTTTCCAGCTCAGGCGCCCCAACCGGCCTGGGTGCCGCCGACGCGCTCGGACGCGGTGCGGGCGAGGTAGCCGGACGCGGCGAAAGCAGCCATCGGGTCGGCCGGCAGGCCGCGGGTCTGGCGCCAGGCGGCCAGATCGGCGCGGACGTCGGTGTAGAACGCGTCCATGAACACCGCGGACGCGCCCAGCACATCACCGGCATCCTGCGCGGCCTTCAGAGCCACCGCGTCGACCAGCATGGCCTTGGCGGTCATCTCCTGGACGTTGAGCACCGAGCGGATCTGGCCGGGGATCTTGTCCTCGACGTTGTGGCACTGGTCGAGCATGAACGCCACCGGCGAATCCGGGCCGTAGCCGCCGCCCCGGATCACTTCGTACAGAATCCGGAACAGCTGGAACGGGTCGGCCGCACCGACGATCAGGTCGTCATCGGCGTAGAAGCGCGAGTTGAAGTCGAACGAACCGAGCTTCCCCAGCCGCAACAGCTGCATCACGATGAACTCGATGTTCGTCCCGGGCGCGTGGTGACCGGTGTCCAGACAGACCATCGCCTTCTCACCGAGCGCGGCGACCTGCGCGTACGAGGTGCCCCAGTCGGGCACATCGGTGTGATAGAACGCCGGCTCGAAGAACTTGTACTCCAGCACCATCCGCTGCTCGGGGCCGAGGTGGTCGTAAATCTTGGCCAGCGAATCGGCGAGCCGATCCTGGCGACCGCGCAGATCGGCCTGGCCGGGGTAGTTGGACCCGTCCGCGAGCCAGATCTTCAGGTCGCGCGACCCGGTGGCCGACATGATGTCGATGCACTCGAGATGGTGGTCGATCGCGGTCTGGCGAATCGCATCATCGACGTGGGTCAGCGAGCCGAACTTGTAGATGTCGGCCTGGAAAGTATTGGAGTTGATCGTCCCCAGCGCCACGCCGAGATCGGACGCGTACGCGGCCAGCGCGGCGTAGTCGTCCACCTTGTCCCACGGGATGTGCAGCGCGACGGACGGCGCCAGCCCGGTGAAGGAGTGCACCTGCGCGGCGTCGGCCAGCTTCTCCTGGATCGTGCGCGGCGTGCCCGGGGTACCGAACACCTTGAACCGGGTGCCGGAGTTGCCGAACGCCCACGAGGGCAGTTCGATCGCCTGCAGCGCCAACTGGTCAGTGATGGCTTCGAAAGTGGTCATGGCTAGGGGTTCTTCTTTCGTACGGGGCCGCTGGTGGGTGGTGCCCGGCCGGTGTGGGCCGGGCACCACGGTCAGGACAACTCAGAAGTCGAAGTTGTCGATGTTTTCCTTGTTGAACCGGTAAGGCTCACCGAGCAGGACGGTCGCATCCGCACCGACGGTGTATTCCTTGTCGCCGGCCTTGAACTTGTCGCCCTCAGCGCCCTTGATCTCGCCCTTGACCAGAGCGGCCGCCGCATAAGCGGCCAGCGCACCGAGTTCCTCGGGGTTCCACAGCGCGAACTCAGTCACGGTGCCGTCCTTGACGAAGGCCCGCATCTGGTTCGGGGTGCCCAGACCGGTCAGCGCGATCTTGCCCTTGGCCTTCGAGGTCGACAGGTAACGAGCAGCCGCCGAGATACCGACGGTGGTCGGGGAGATGATGCCCTTCAGGTTCGGGTGCGCCGAGATCAGACCGTTGGTCTTGTCGAAGGACGTCTGGTCATCATCGTTGCCGTAAACGGTGTCGACCAGCTTGATCTTCGGGTGGCTGGCCGCCAGTTCCTTCTTCATCATCTCGATCCAGGCGTTCTGGTTGGTCGCGTTGGCCGAAGCCGACAAGATCGCGATCTCGCCCTCGTCACCGATCTGCTCGGCGATCATGTCGATCTGCACCTTGGCGATGCCGTCAGCGGTGGCCTGGTTGATGAACAGGTCGCGGCACTCGGGGTTGGTGTCGGAGTCGAAGGTGAC
>DAORUI010000169.1:0-5472 GCA_035433085.1 Propionicimonas sp.
TAGGCTGCCGCATGGCTATCGCACGATTCCCCAGCGTGGTGCTGGATTGTCCCGACCCGACGGCCCTGGCCAAGTTCTACGGCAAGCTGCTGGACTGGAACATCGAGCTCGACGACGACTGGGCCGAGGTCCGCGCCGACTACGGGCAGGTGATCTGTTTCCAGCAGGTCACCGACTACCGGGCACCGGAGTGGCCCGGGCAGGACGTGCCCCAGCAGTTCCACCTCGACCTCGTGGTCGACGACCTGGACGCGGGTGAGACCGCCGTCCTCGACCTCGGCGCCCGCAAGGCCGAGCACCAACCTGGCCAGACCTTCCGGGTCTTCCTGGATCCGGCCGGACACCCGTTCTGCCTCTGCGTCAGCTAGCGCTTCGGACGGCGCTCGGGTTCAGCCCCGGCGCAACCAGTGCACGAACACCGGGTCGAGGATCGCGATCGCCTTGCCGGAGACGTCGATCACCTCCCGGTTGGCCAGCGACTCCTTCATCCGGGTCACATTCGCCGAAGTCCCCAGGTCGTAGCGCTTCAGCGTCGCCTGGGAGCTCAGTTCGGGCTCACCGGCGATCACCGCCCGCAGCAACCTGACCTGACGCGCGGTCAGTGATTCGGCCAGCGCCACGAAGAGCAGGCTCAACTGGTCAACCAGCGCGGCCAGAGCGTCATCGACGATCGTCCGGTTCGCCTCGGGAGTCGCGCGGAACCACACCTGCTGGGCAAGCTGCTGCACGTAGTAGGAGTGGTTCTCCACCAGGGCGGCGAGGTAGCCGGCATCGGCCAGCGAGATGCGTTTCCCAGTGTCGGCGAACCGCGCCACGATGAAGTCCGCCCAGGCCGCGTTGGGGATCTTCGCCAGCATCATGATGTCGCCGAACCGGTAGAACGGCATCGCGGGGTTGGTGAAGATGTCGGTGAGCATGTGCCGTTTGCTGCCGTAGAGGCAGTAGCTGACGTGCTGGTGCTGTTGCCAGTGCGAGCGCAGGAGCCGCTGGAAGGCCAGCGTTTCCGGGTACTCGGCGATGCTCTGGAACTCGTCGATGCACACCACCAGCCGGAGGTCCTTCGCCGTGGCGATTCGCTCGGCCAGGTCGAGGATCTCGCCGGGGCTGCGGCTGGCCTCGTCCCAGTCGAGTTCGAAGCTGAACTCCTGCATCGGCTCGGGTGAGATGGCGATCTTCGGACGCAGCGCCGCCAGGAATTGGCGCAGCGCGTCCGCCCATTCCTGCCAGCGCGAGCCGGTCGCCTTGAGCACTCCGGTGGCCAGCTGGGCGTAGAACTCGGCCTCGGTCCTGGCGCCGAAGACGTCGATCTGAGCGACCCGGAGATTCTTCATCGCTGCGGTCGCGTCCTGCGCGGCAGCGGCCACCAGCGACGACTTGCCCCAGCGTCGTGGCGAGATGATCGTGGTGTTCACGGCAGCGCCGAAGTTGGCGACCAGTCGGGCCCGCTCGGCCTCCCGGTCAACGAAGTCCGGACGGGCGGCGATCCGTCCGTAGGTGAACGGGACGTCCATGAGCCTCACCTCGACTTAGTCATCAGTAACTTACTCTTCACTAAGTCAATCCGCCAGACTGTGGGCGAACTCGACGAGCTTGCCGGTGGATCGGCGTCCGATCGCTACGAACTGCGCGCGCCTAACCATACAGCGATTGCTGTATGGTTAGGCCGTGCCCCATGCCGTCCTCAGCCACGCCGAAGCCCTCTCCCGGCTCGGTTACGCGCTCTCCGACCCGACTCGGGTGCAGATCCTGCTTGCCCTGCGCGAAGCCCCGGCGATTCCGTCCGACCTCGCCGATGCCCTTGAGGTGTCCCGCCAGGTCGTCTCGAACCAGCTCACCTGCCTGCGCGGCTGCGGGCTGGTCGATTCGGTGAAAGACGGACGCCATGCGTGGTACCGCCTAGCAGATCCCCACCTGGCCCCTGCACTGGACGAACTCCTGCGGGTCGTGCTGGTCGTCGATCCCGACTGCTGCGCAGGTCAGGAGTGCAGATGCAGTCGCTCCTGACCGGCACCTCCGGGCCCAGCCACGCGCGCCGACAGGCGCTGCGCCGCCGGGTTCGGCTCATCGTCGCCGCCACAATCGGCTACAACATCATCGAAGCACTGGTCGCCCTGATCGCCGGTGGGATCGCTTCCTCCACAGCGCTGATCGCCTTCGGCCTCGACTCCATCGTCGAAGTGCTTTCTGCCGCTGCAGTGGCCTGGCAGTTCGCCGCCGTCGACCACGAGCGCCGCGAGAAGGCGGCGATGCGGATCATCGCCGTTTCGTTCTTCGGCCTGGCCGGGTTCGTCAGCATCGACGCCGTCACTAGTCTGGTCGCCCACCAGCCGGCCGAGCACTCCACGGCCGGGATCATCCTTGCCATGGTGAGCCTTGCGGTGATGCCGTTCCTGTCCTGGGCCGAACGGCGAACCGGACGCGAAGTCGGCTCGAACTCAGCCGTCGCCGATTCCAAGCAGACGTTGCTGTGCACCTACCTGTCCGCGGTACTGCTGGCCGGACTCGTCCTCAACAGCGCGCTCGGCTGGTACTGGGCAGACCCGATCGCGGCTCTCGTCATCGCCGCCGTCGCCGTTAAGGAGGGCCGCGACGCCTGGCGAGGGGACGCCTGCTGCCAGCCCGTCGCCGAGGTCGAAGGCCGGTCAGGCGCGGCCTGCGACTCTGACTGCTGCCGCGGCGGGGACGAGGCCTTCTAGTCTGGCGAGCGCCAGGTGGCGGTGCGGCGCCAGAACAGAGCCTCTCCACACGTCCGCCTCGCCACCGCTCTATCCAGCGCCACGCACCATCCAGATCGATGGGTCCGCCAACTCGGTGAAGCCGAACTGCCGGTAGAGGTCGTGAGCGTCGTGGGTGGCGAGCATGACCCGGCGCAGGTTGAGCCGGTCGAGGTCCGCCAGGACGCCGGCGATCAGTTGCTTGCCCGCACCGAGGCCACGCGCGCCCGCAGCGACGAAGACGTCGCACAACCAAGCGAAGGTCGCCCCGTCGGTGACGACCCGCGCATAAGCCACCTGCTCTCCGCTACCGCACGCATAGAGGCCGTAGTTGCGCGAGCCGTCGATCGCCGCGTCCTGGGTTTCGCGGCTGCGGCCTTTGGCCCAGTACGACTCCTCGCTCAGCCAGCGATGAACCCGTTCGCGGTCGAGTTCGGCGGCGTCGGTGGAGAACCGGTAGGCGTCCATTGCCGCAGCCTAGCCACGGCGCCTGCTGCGCGTCCGCCGTGCCGCTAGGGTTCGACACCATGAGCACCTACCCGCTGGGCCCGTTCACCGTCCATCGCCTCGGCTTCGGCGCGATGCAGCTTCCCGGACCAGGGGTGATGGGTCCGCCTCGCGACCACGACGAGGCGATCGCGGTGCTGCGCCGCGCGGTCGAGCTCGGCGTGGACCACATCGACACCGCCCAGTTCTACGGGCCGGACGTCGCCAATGAGCTCATCCGCGAGGCGCTCCACCCCTACCCCGAGAACCTGGTGATCGTGACCAAGGTCGGCAGCGTCCGGGACGCGAGCGGAGCCTGGCTGCCTGCCCAGCGTCCCGAAGAACTGCGGACGGCGGTGGAGGACAATCTGCGCACGCTCGGCGTCGAGCAGATCGGCGCGGTGAACCTGCGGTTGATGGACCACGGCGTCCCTGAAGACCAGCAGGTGCCGATGGCCGACCAACTCGCCGAACTGGTCGCACTGCGCGACGAGGGCAAGGTCGCCGGCGTCGGCATCTCGACGGCCAGCCACGCCCAGGTCGAGCAGGCGATCGCACAGGCCGGCATCGTGTGCGTCCAGAACGCCTTCAGCCTTATCGACCAGTCGGACGCGGCCGTGCTCGACCTCTGCCACCAACGCGGGGTCGCCTATGTGCCCTACTTCCCGCTCGGTTCGGCGTTCCCGAACACCCCGAAGGTGACCGATCAGCCCGCGGTGCGGTCCGTCGCCGAGCGGCTCGGCGCGTCCCCGGCCCAGGTCGGGCTGGCCTGGCTGCTCGCGCATCGGGAGAACATCCTGCTGATCCCGGGCACGTCCCGGCTCGCGCACCTTGAGCAGAACCTCGCTTCGGGCTCTCTCGAACTCTCCGCCGACGACCTCGCCGAACTCCAGAGCTGAGGCGAGGCACCCGGCCGCGCTGAACGATGGGGGACGGTTCCGTTTCGTTCAGGTTATCCACAGGGCCCCGGCCGCTTGATGGCCGGGCGCAGCCGGAAGCGAGCCGATGCCCGACGACGAGTTGGCCAGCCGCTTCGCAACCCGCTTGGGCACGTGGACGGCCGGCCAGGGTTCGGCGGCTTCGAACTGCTGCAGCCGACCGACGGTCGCGACCAGTGGCTGGTTGTGACCCGCTGGGATTCCGAAGAGTCCTACCATGCCTGGCTCGCGTCCGCCGAGTTCCGACGAGGCCACGGCCACGGCTCGGGCGAGGCGCCCAGTAGCGACCGTCCGAAGCAGGTCGGGGTGGCGAGCGAGATCTGAAACTACCAGGTGGCGGTGGCCAGCAAGCCGACCTGATCCTGCCGGATCCTTGCCAGCGGGTCGGCGGCGTAGGGTCTGAGCATGCGCGCTATCCGGGCCCGCGAGGCGGGCGGTCCAGAGGTACTCGAACTTGTTGAACTCCGCGACCCGACACCGGGACCGGGGGAGGTGCTGGTGCGGGTGGCCGCCGCGGGGGTCAACTTCATCGACACCTATCGTCGCGGCGGGGTCTACCCGATGTCGTTCCCGCACGTCGTGGGCAGTGAGGGCGCCGGCGAGGTGGTCGACGTCGGCGAGGGCGTGACCGACCTGACGGTCGGCGACCGCGTCGCCTGGCTCGACGTCCTCGGCTCCTACGCCGAGTTGGTCGTGGTGCCGGTCGCCCGCGCTCTCCGCGTGCCGGACGGGGTCGGGCTCGACGTCGCTGCTGCTCTCGCCATGCAGGGCATCACCGCGCACTACCTGGTCAACTCCACCTACCCGGTGGCCGCGGGCGACCCCGTCCTGTTGCACGCCGGCGCGGGTGGGGTCGGCCTGCTGCTCACCCAACTCGCTACCGCCCGCGGCGGCCGGGTGATCACCACGGTCTCCACCGACGGTAAGGCCGAACTCTCGCGAGCCGCCGGCGCGGTCGAGGTGATCCGATACGACCAACTCGGCGACCTGACCACCGAACTCCCGCCATTGGTGCGCGCCGCCAGCGGCGGGGACGGGGTCGCGGTCGCCTACGACGGCGTCGGCCGCACGACCTTCGACGCATCGCTCGCCAGTCTGCGGCGTCGCGGCATGCTTGTGCTCTTCGGCGGCGCCAGCGGGCAGGTGCCGCCGTTCGACCTGCAGCGGCTCAACTCCGGAGGCTCGCTGTACGTGACCCGTCCGACCGCCGGCCACTACACCGCCACCACCGCCGAATTGCGCGGGCGTGGCGCCGAGGTCTTCGCCGCCGTTCGCGCCGGCCGCTTGGACGTGCGCATCGGCGTCCGGCTGTCGCTGGCCGAGGCCGCCCAGGC
>DAORUI010000170.1:0-5450 GCA_035433085.1 Propionicimonas sp.
CAGGCTCAGCCCACGTTTCCTGAGTCCCACGCGCACGCTCCCTGAGTCCCACGCGTACGCTCCCTGAGTCCCACGCGTACGCTCCCTGAGCCTGTCGAAGGGTCGGCGCGACGGAAGCACTCAGCCGCCGTTGGCTACGTCCGGCTTCGCGCGACGCAGGAAGACGGTGATCCGGGCTGCGCAGATCTGCTCACCGGCGTCGTCGGTCAGCGAGATGTCGTAAGTGGCGAGCGTGCCGCCGATCCGGATCGCGGTAGCCACCCCTGTGATCCACCCGGATCGGGCAGCGCGCAGGTGGGTGGCGTTGATGTCCACCCCGGTGACGGCACCGTCCGGGCCTACCTCGGCTGCGGCGGCCAACGAGGCGAGACCCTCTGCAAGCACGCAGGACGCGCCCCCGTGCCACAGCCCGAACGGTTGGGTGTTCCCTTCCACCGGGCAGCGGCCGACAGCTCGGGTGGGGGTGACTTCGAGCAACTCCACGCCCAGCTTCTCGTCGAGGGGGCTGCGCAGGCCGGCGAACCAATCGGGAATCATGGGGGCCACCTTGGCACATGGGGCATGGTCTCGACAGGGCCCGCCCAGCCAGGGTCGGGAAGTCAGCCACCACGGCTAGAGTTCCGGATTGTGACGAACACAGGCGACCGGCCCGAAACCCTGCTGCTGATCGACGGTCATTCGGTGGCCTACCGAGCTTTCTTCGCGCTGCCGGTCGCCAACTTCTCCACCACCACCGGTCAGCACACCAACGCCGTCTACGGGTTCACCTCGATGCTGATCAACGTGCTGCGCGACGAGCAGCCCACCCACCTGGCGGTCGCCTTCGACGTCTCCCGCAAGACCTTCCGCAGCGCTGAGTACGCCGAGTACAAGGCCAACCGGTCCGCGTCCCCGGCTGAGTTCTCCGGTCAGGTCGACCTGATCAAGGAAGTGCTGGACGCGCTGAACATCGTCCATCTCGAACGGGACGGCTTCGAGGCCGACGACATCATCGCCACGCTGGCACGCCAGGGTGATGCCGCGGGGTTGCGCGTGCTGATCTGCACCGGCGACAGGGACACCCTCCAACTGGTCAATGACCACGTGACTGTGCTCTACCCCCGCAAGGGCGTCTCCGACCTGGCCCGGCTCGACCCGGCGACGGTCACCGAGAAGTACCTCGTCGAACCGGCGCGCTACCCAGAACTGGCGGCGCTGGTGGGCGAGACCAGCGACAACCTGCCCGGCGTCCCCGGGGTGGGGCCGAAGACCGCGGCCAAGTGGCTGGCCGCCTACGACGGTCTGGAGAACTTGGTGCGCCACGCCGACGAGATCGGCGGCAAGGCCGGCGAGTCGTTGCGCGAGCATCTGCAGGGGGTGCTGCGGAACCGGCGGCTGAACGCGTTGGTCGGCGACCTCGATCTTGCGGTGCAGGTTCCCCAACTCGCTCGTAGGGACTGGAACCGCGAGGCAGTCCATTCCCTCTTCGACGGGCTCGAGTTCCGGGTGCTGCGAGACCGGCTGTTGGAGACTCTCCCGGCCGAGGACGACCAGTCCCAGGGTGGCTTCGAAGTGAGCGGCGAGACGCTGGCCACGGGAGCGGTCCGCGCCTGGCTGGCCGAGCACGCGCGCACCGGGGTGGTCGGCGTCGACGTGGCCGGACGCTGGCACGCGGGTGCGGGCGATGTCACCGGGCTCGCCCTCGCGTCCGCGGACGGCAATGCGGCCTGGATCGACGTCACCGAACTCTCGCCGGACGATGACCGGGCCCTGGCCGATTGGCTGGCCGATGAGTCCGCGCACAAGGCGATGCATGACGCCAAGGGTCCGATGCTGGCCATCTGGTCACGCGGCTGGAATCTCGCCGGGCTGGCCAGCGATACCCAACTCGCCGCCTACCTGCTGCGTCCCGACCAGCGGGTGTACGACCTCGCCGACCTCACCGCGCGCCACCTGAAGCGTGATCTGGCGGTAGCCGGAAGCGGATCGGCGGAGACCGACCAGCTCGCCTTCAGCTTCGACGACACCGACAGCCACGACGCCATGGTCCGCGCCCGTGCGGTTATCGACCTGGCCGCGGCGCTGGAAGCCGAGCTGGCGGATCACGGCGGCACCACCCTGCTGGCCGAGGTGGAACTGCCGCTGACGCACACCCTGGCCCGAATGGAACGGGTCGGGGTCGCGGTCGATCTCGACCACTTGAACCGGTTGCACAGCGACTTCGACGCCGCTGTGGCCGCGGCCGAAGCGGACGCGTTCGCGGTGCTCGGGCGTCCGATCAACCTCGGCTCGCCGAAGCAATTGCAGGCGGTGCTCTTCGACGAACTCGGCATGCCCAAGACCCGCCGCACCCAGACCGGCTACACCACCGACGCCGAGTCGTTGGAGAACCTGTTCGCGAAGACCGAGCACCCCTTCCTCGCCCACCTGCTGCGGCATCGCGACCAGATCCGGCTGCGCCAGACCGTCGAGGGCCTGCTCAAGTCGGTGGCCGACGACGGTCGCATCCACACCACCTATGTGCAGACCATCGCGGCCACCGGGCGGCTGTCGTCCACCGACCCGAACCTGCAGAACATCCCGATCCGCACCGAAGCAGGCCGCCGGATCCGGGAGGCGTTCGTCGTCGGTGACGGCTACGAGACCCTGCTGACCGCCGACTACTCGCAGATCGAGATGCGGATCATGGCCGACCAGTCCGAGGACGCCGGCCTGATCGAGGCCTTCGCGTCCGGCGAGGACTTCCACACGATCATGGCCTCGCGGGTGTTCGGGGTCGGCGCTGACGAGGTGAACCCGGCGCAGCGGGCCAAGATCAAGGCGATGAACTACGGCCTGGCCTACGGGCTGAGCGCTTTCGGGCTCTCCCAGCAGCTGAAGATCGACGTCTCCGAGGCCAAGGGCCTGATGGAGGAGTACTTCGAGCGCTTCGGCCACGTGCGCGAGTACCTGCATGAGATCGTCGACACCGCCCGCCGGACCGGCTTCACCGAGACCATCCTTGGCCGGCGGCGTTACTTGCCCGACCTCACCTCATCCAACCGGCAGCGACGCGAGATGGCCGAGCGGGCAGCGCTGAACGCACCGATCCAGGGCTCGGCCGCCGACATCATCAAGGTGGCCATGCTCGACGTCGAGACCGCGATCGAACGTCGCGGCCTGCGCAGCCGGATGCTGCTGCAGGTGCACGACGAACTGATCTTCGAAGTGGCGCCGGGGGAGCGCGCGGAATTCGAGGATCTCGTGCGCGACAAGATGGGCCACGCGGTGGAGATGCGGGTACCGCTGGAGGTATCGGTCGGCCACGGCCATTCCTGGCACGACGCGGCGCACTAGCCATGTCCGAGCAGCCGGCCCAACGTGAACTCTGGGAGCGGTCCGCCGACCACTACGACCGAGCCACAGCCTGGCTGGAGCGACGGCTGCTGGCGCGCGAGCGGGCGCTGTTGATTCCCCAGGCACAAGGGCGGACGCTCGAAGTGGGGATCGGCACCGGCGCCAACCTGCCCTGGTACGCAGCCGGAATCGATCTGGTGGGGGTGGACGCCAGTGCGGCGATGCTCGCGCTGGCCCGGAAACGAGCCGCTGGCCTGGGTCGGCAAGTGCAGCTCGAGCTGGGCACCGCCGACGCGCTGGGGCATCCCGATGCCTGCTTCGACACTGTGGTGGCCACCCTGCTGCTGTGCTCGGTGCCCAGGGTCGAAGCGACGATGGCCGAGTTCGCCCGGGTGCTGCGTCCGGGTGGCCGGCTACTCCTGCTCGACCACGTCGAGTCGTCTTTCGCCCCGATCCGCGGCGTCCAGCGACTGGCGGACGGGGTGACCGCGCGCACCGGTGAATGTTGGCGGCGCCGTCCGCTCACTGAACTGGCGCCGGCCGGCTTCGAGCTGGTCGAAGCCCACGCCGGCCGGGCGCGCCTGATCGAGACCGTGGTGGCGCGCCGGGTCCAGTGACGCTGCGCTCAGCGAACGGTCGCGAGCACCTGCTCCTGCTCGCCCGATTCGTCGGTCCACTTGCCGGTGAGCGTGCCCAGCGGCAGCCGGGTGCCGGGAACGTGGCTGCCGTCCAGCACCCGGACGATCCGAGCCGTCTCGCCGGCCGCGTTGGACACCAGCACGATGCCCGAACCCAACACGGTCATGCTCTTCTCGCCACGGCTCAGGTCGGCCTCGGTATCGCCCTCGTGGACCACCCGGAGCAGCTCGACCACGTAGACCGGATCGGCGACCGCGTCGTAGGTGTAGCGGGTGCCGAGGACCGAGTGCTCCATCGTCCCGAGCAGCGCGGCCGCGGCCTCGTCCAGTGGTTCGGAGCGGTAGGTGAGCGGAACCTGGTAGGTCACGCCGTGCGAGCGCACCAGGATGGTCTCGATGCCCACATCGCCCTCGGGGTCGACGAAGCGGTAGGACGCGACCTTGCTCAGGTCGTCCGCGGACCCCTTGAACCAGGGTTGGGACGGCAGCCAGCCGGCCAGCAGTTCCAGCTTCGACGGGGTCAGGGTCGCATCTTCGATCTTGGCAATGCCGCTCATGGTCCTCCTCAGGGTCACCGGACAGCCTATCCCTGCCGAGCCCTCGGATTGACCCTCGATCAGCCCAATAGCTAGGCTGACGGCTGCACTACGACCGGCATGACCTCAGACCGAGTGGGTCAGGCACGCTTTCGTGGCCAGACCCAGGTGTCAGCCTGGATTTGCTCGATAGCACGGGGTGCGCAAGACAACCTACATAACTCAACCCATCGGAGCCCTACTACATGACCTCATCTCCCGAGGCGCTCAGCGTCGCGTTCGACGACTTCGGATCTCCTGAAGCCTTCCTGGCAGCGGTCGACGCGACCATCAAGTACTTCAATGACGGCGACATCGTGACCGGCACGGTCGTCAAGGTCGATCGGGACGAGGTCCTGCTCGACATCGGTTACAAGACCGAAGGCGTCATCCCCTCCAAGGAACTCTCCATCAAGCACGATGTCGACCCGTTCGACGTGGTCAGCGTCGGTGATGTGATCGAGGCCCTGGTCCAGACCAAGGAGGACAAGGAAGGCCGCCTGATCCTGTCCAAGAAGCGGGCTCAGTACGAGCGCGCCTGGGGCACGATCGAGAAGGTCAAGGAAGAGGACGGTGTCGTCACCGGCCGCGTCATCGAGGTGGTCAAGGGTGGCCTCATCATCGACATCGGCCTGCGCGGCTTCCTGCCTGCGTCCCTGGTGGAGATGCGTCGCGTCCGCGACCTGCAGCCCTACGTGGGTGCTGAGCTCGAAGCCAAGATCATCGAGCTCGACAAGAACCGCAACAACGTGGTGCTCTCGCGCCGCGCGTGGCTGGAGCAGACCCAGTCCGAGGTGCGGCACACGTTCCTCAACCAGCTCACCAAGGGCCAGATCCGCAAGGGTGTGGTTTCGTCCATCGTCAACTTCGGCGCGTTCGTCGACCTGGGCGGCGTGGACGGCCTCGTGCACGTCTCCGAGCT
>DAORUI010000171.1:0-5393 GCA_035433085.1 Propionicimonas sp.
CGAATGGTTGCCTGGGTCTTGTTGGTCCGCTCGGCCATTCCTTTGGCGATCGACTCGGAGATGACCTCGCGGCGGAAGATGACCTCACGGTCCAGCGGGTACCCCTGGGTCCAGCACCAATGGACGTGCCGCGTCAGCAAGGTGAGGAAGTAGCCGGCCTCGCGTGCCTGGGGCGGGCTGAAGTCGGTGACAGCGGCCCGGACGAACTCCTCGATCGCCGCCCATTGCTCGGCAGGGATCTTCGGGTCGTACGCAGCGATGCGTCGAGCCACACGTTCTCCGGGAGGGTCATCGAGGTCCACCGCCTCGGGCTGTTGTTTACTATCGACATCATGGGCCTCGCCACCGACATCGCCCGCATGGAGCACCAAGGTGAGCCGTCGGCGCGCTACGTTCCTGTTGTGGCCCGCCCCCGTCGACTCCTGCCTTCCCAGGTCGCCGACCGTTGGCCGGACAGGGAAAGCGACGACCCTGCCGTCGAAGTCGCCCGTCGCCTCGCGAATGCCCTGCGAACGGCGATGGGCGGGCGCAGTCTGCGAGCCATCGGCGATGCCACCGGGGTGGACCACACCACGGTCGCTGCGATCCTGAACGGCACAACCTGGCCAGACCTCAGCACCATCGCGAGGCTTGAGGCCGGACTCGACGTCGACCTGTGGCCACACGGCGTCGCCCGCTCGTCGAGTCGCGCCGGGCCGACGAAGTAGAGCCCGGTCGTCGAGGCCACGGCCGTCTTCTGCAGTCACACAATGACCAGTGCGCCGACAACTGGCCAAGATGTAGGGATCTACCAGTATCTGGGGGCAGAACCCGCATCGACGTAGGTTTTGGCCAATGGTGTTGGGCAAAACCTACGTCGGTGCGCCTCTTTCGGCGGAGTTGGTCAGACACCGAAGTCTGTGCCTCGACGCTTCATGGCGTGGCACCGACCCCCGCACCTCGGACCTGGCTGGAATATCCTGACGACTTCGGCCGGGTGACCGAGCCTGCATGGCGCGATGACGAAGACGCGGCCTCCCCCGCCGGCAAGGTGGGCGTCGACGCAGCGAAGCTCCAGCACGAGATCGCCCTATTCATCCGCCGAAGCCGCGGGACCAAGGGTTGGGACTCCTGGGCCGCCGTTGCCGACAACCTCCCCCTTGACGTGCGAGAGTGGCAGCTACGTTCGATCATGCGAGGGGAGTCCCACATGTCCTTGCGGCACGTCACCGCGCTGCAGGCCGGATTCCCCAACTTGGTCTACGGGCCACTCGCGATCCGCCGCGCATTGCGGACGATCGACCGACTCAAGGCCGGCTCGCAAGACTGAGAGCGCCGTCGAGGCAGGTTCGGTGCTGGAGTCGAACGGGGCGGCGACTTCAAGCCACCGCGTCGCTACTTGACTCGTTCGCCCGCCTCGCGCGGACCAATGGGCTTGAGCGTGCTGGTGCTCAAGGAGACCAACCCTGGCGCCCAGACGGCGTCCGTGATGCCGCCATTCCCGACTAACGGTGGGTGTCAGCGGCAACCTGTGAAGCTGTCGGGTCTCGTGCAGCCCTTGTCGAGGGCACTCGGCCGCTCCTGGATATCAGAGGCATCAGTTCGTCCAGATCCGCCGACCACCTCTGCGCTGCGGACGTGGCGATCCCTGACCTGTCCGCCCCGGCTCGTAGGCTGGGCGAATGGACGGCTTGGTAGAGCGCGCTGAGGCGCGACGTGTCGCTGCACTGGCACGCCTGGACCCTGCGACGCAAAAGCGGCTGGGGCAGTTCTTCACCCCAGCCCAGGCAGCGACGCTGATTGCCTCCCTGCCGTCCTTGGACGCGCTCAGCGGGCGAGTGCGCGTCCTAGACCCCGGCGCAGGTTCCGGCAGCCTTACGGCGGCTCTCGTGGCCCGGATCATCACCGAGCGTCCGGATCTGGCCGTGCACGTCGTCGCCGTCGAGATGGACCAGACGGTACTGCCGGTTCTGGCCGAGACATTGGCGGACTGCGCGAGCAACCCGAATGTGACCACCGAGTTGGTGGCGGGTGACTTCTTGGCCGGGTCTACAGGCATGGATCCCGACCTGCGACTCGTCGGCCCGTTCGAGATGGTCATCATGAACCCGCCCTACGGGAAACAGCCCGCTAACGACCTCTATCGTCGCGGGGTTGCCCTTGAGCATGTAGACACTCCCAACCTGTACTCATCGTTCTGGGCCCTCGGCGTGGCCGCTTTGGCGCACGGTGGGCAGTGCGTTGCGATCGTGCCTCGAAGCTGGGCCAATGGCGTCTACTTCGAGCCATTCCGGCACTGGCTTCTAGAACGGGTCCACCTGGACGTGCTTCACGTCTTCGAGTCGCGCTCCGCTGTGTTCGCAGACACTGGCGTCCTGCAGGAGAATGTGATCGTGAGTAGTACCCGCGGCGGGCTTAGTGGGCCGGTGACCCTTTCGGCGTCGGTCGGCCACGCAGACGCGGTGACGCGACGGTCTGTCCCGGCATCGGTCGTCGTGCAGCCGGCCGACCCTCACAGTTTTGTGCGGTTCACTGACGGCGCAGCCAGGGTCCCGGCGGCGGCACGATCTACGCTTTCCGACCTAGGTCTGACGGTTAGCACTGGGCGTGTAGTTGACTTCCGGATGCGAGGCTTCTTGTCACGGGACTCGGCAGAACCTGGGACTGTGCCGCTGATCTACCCAGGCAACGTGCGAAGCGGCGTCATTGAGTGGCCACGAGCCATCAACAAGCCGCAAGCGTTCCGGGCTACCGAGGGACCCGCCCGCAAGTTGCTGATACCTGAGGGGGTCTATGTCCTTGTCAAGCGGTTCAGCTCGAAAGAAGAACGGCGCCGTGTGGTCTCGGCCGTCGCCCAGCTCGCCGGTCCAGTGGCAGTGGAGAACCACTTGAACTACTTCCACGAGAGAGGGTGCGGGTTGCCGTTGGATCTCGCGCACGGCCTATCCCTGTGGCTAAACTCCACCGCCGTCGATCAGTTGTTTCGGACCTTCAGCGGTCACACGCAGGTCAACGCTGGTGACTTGGAGGCTATGCCGTATCCGAGCCGCGCGGACCTATCCGAGTTGGGGCGCGATGTGCGGGGAAGCCTGCCGGACCAGGAGACGATCGACAGCATCATTTCGCGCGCGCTCGGCGACGTCGTTGCGGTGGCATCGTGACGAGCACCGCCGTAAGCATCGTCGGCGCGCGGGAAATGCTGAGGCGCTTCAATTTCGAGCCTGAGCAGCGCAACGAGCGGTCTGCGATCGTGTTCCTGTGTCTGCTGGGACTTCGGCCTGGTGACACGTGGAGCGACGCAACGGGCGAGCGCATCGGGGTCTCTCCCTTGATGGAGAACGCGCACGTGTGGGGCGCCTCATGGCAGTGGGGGACACGCGAGACGGTCAGGCGTCGGACCCTGCACCAATTCGTCGACGCTGGTCTCGTGGAGTACAACTCCGACAAACCGGACCGGGCGGTGAACTCCCCCTACGCGAACTACCGCATAGCGCCAGACGCCCTCGACGTCATCAGGCAGTGGGGGCAGTCTGCGTCCGAGGACCGGCTGGCTGCGTACCTTGTTTCACTGCCGGGGCAGGTGGCCGCATACGCAGCGGCTCGCACGTTGGCACGCATCCCGGTCACGCTCCCAGACGGCTCTCCCGTGACGCTGTCTCCTGGCGGGCAGAATGTGCTTCTGCGGGAGATGGTGGAGGAGTTCTGCCCGCGCTTCACCCCGGGAGGCCGGGTCCTTTACATCGGCGACGCAGACGGCGGGGCGCCGGTCTATGACGTCGCAGGACTGGACTCGCTGGGCGTGACGCTGGACAGTCACGGGAAGCTGCCAGACCTCGTCGTGTGGCTGCCTGAGCGCGAGTGGCTGGTGCTTGCTGAGGCCGCTTCAAGTCACGGTCCGGTAGACGCGAAGAGGCAGGGAGAGCTGAAGAACCTATTCTCGGGTTGTACCGCTGGGCTGGTGTTCGTTTCGTGTTTCCCGACGCGCGTGGAGATGAGGCGCTATCTACCCGACCTGGCCTGGGAGGCGGAGGCATGGACCGCCGACGCTCCCGAGCACCTGATCCACTTCAACGGTGAGCGGTTCCTCGGCCCCTACGCCTGAGCAGCGAGGCCACCGGCCCCTTTGGAGAGCGGCGAACTGAACGGGCAAGTCGTCGGCCGCCAATTCAATCGGTTGCTGCTGCGCCGCAGAATCAGGTGCCACCCGGGCCCTTAGGCTTCCAAGGAGCCACTCGGCTCGACGGATCGCGTGGTGCCCGCTGCGTGCCTTCACGGCTCCTGGGCAGGTCGGTCAGGTCGGGTCTTGTTCACCGCGATGCAGTGGTCGCGAACCGTCTTGTACTGCAGCTCAAGCAGGGCGTATGCAGTACCGCCGCCCAGTCGCTCGACGTCATACCGAGTGCGCCGCCCCGCCTCAAACAGGGACGCGTGCGCCTCCGACACGGGCCCGGGGAAAATCGCATTCACGAGTTGGTTCGTGCCGCGACCGCCGTGTCCGCTGCCCGGTGGGGCGGTGTGCTTTCTCGGGTGGCGCTCATCCCTGGCCAGCCCCGGCTCTCCGGAGAGAACAGAGTGGACGTACTGGTGCGCGGCGTACGCGAGGGCGACAGCCGCCCAGTCGAAGTACGAGTGGTCCCGAAGGTGGTTCGCGACTTCCTTGTGATGTTCAGCTCGACTGACGTGCCACTTGCGCGCCCCCATTAGGCGTCGACGAACGCCTCGTCGGTGACCGCTTCCAGCGGGATGATGTCGTACTCGAGGGCGAAGTCTTCGGCGTGGTCCGCCTCGAACGCGCGAAGCACCCGCAAGGTGCGCATCCGGTTGTCCCAGTCGTAGTTCTCGATCATCGCGCCGACCCGGGCCACCGCCGGAAGCGGCTCCCAGCGGACACTCACGTGAAACTTGCCGACGTGCTCAGCGGCGTCTCCGTTGAGGCGGCTTTCCAACTCGTACTGCAGCGAGGCAGATGTCGTCACGCGTCCGTCCCCTTCAAGCGCCATCTAAACAATGTAGCGGAATCCTTTCAGCGCCCACCGACATCGACTCAGATGGACTGTCGGCGGCAGTTCGATGGGATCAGCCCGACGGCCTGCACGGCCCATCGCAGGTCAGCGAGTTACGCAAAAACCCCACCACGCCGCACGCGCGCCAGCGCGGGCGGAGGAGTGCCCGGCAGTGATGATGGGAGCCTGAGCAGGGCGCGACGAAGGAGCGGACTGCGACGGCGGCACCAGCCGCAGCACAGCAAGGCTGCGTTCCCACAAGCCCCCCTCATTCCGTCATGGTCCTCGCGGACCCGGCCGTCGGCAAGGGCCGCATCAGGCGGCGCATGAACGCTGCGCCGAGCCCGACTCCGGGCGGTCAGCGCTGCGAGGCGTCCGAGACCTCGCCGACGAGCTCCTCGATGACGTCCT
>DAORUI010000172.1:0-5376 GCA_035433085.1 Propionicimonas sp.
TCGGCGCGTTCGTCGACCTGGGCGGCGTGGACGGCCTCGTGCACGTCTCCGAGCTCTCCTGGAAGCACATCGACCACCCGTCCGAGGTCGTCGAGGTCGGCGACGAGGTCACCGTCGAGGTGCTCAGCGTCGAGATGGATCGCGAGCGGGTCTCGCTGTCGCTGAAGGCTACCCAGGAAGATCCCTGGCAGACCTTCGCGCGCACCCACCAGATCGGCCAGATCGTGCCCGGCAAGGTCACCAAGCTGGTGCCGTTCGGTGCGTTCGTCCGGGTCGAGGAGGGCATCGAGGGTCTGGTGCACGTCTCCGAGCTCGCCGAGCGTCACGTCGAGATCCCCGAGCAGGTCGTCACGGTCAACGACGAGGTGCTGGTCAAGATCATCGACATCGACCTGGAGCGTCGCCGGATCTCGCTGAGCCTCAAGCAGGCCAACGAGGGTGTCGACATCGCCGCGGACGACTTCGACCCGGCGCTGTACGGCATGTCGGCGTCCTACGACGAGCAGGGCAACTACATCTACCCCGAGGGCTTCGATCCCGAGACCCAGGAGTGGAAGCCCGGCTACGAGGCGCAGCAGCGCGCATGGGAGCAGCAGTACGCCGAGGCCCAGGCCCGGTGGGTCGCCCACAAGAAGCAGGTCGAGGAGGCCGAGGCTGCCGACGTGCAGGCCGCGGTCACCGAGGCCAACACCGCCACGTACTCATCCGGTGCAGCCGACACTTCGGCCCCCGAGGGTTCCCTGGCTTCGGACGAGGCGCTGCAGGCGCTCCGCGAGAAGCTGACCGGCGGCCGCTGACCCGAGCAGTAACGGACGTGCCCTCCACTTCGGTGGGGGGCACGTCGCAATTTCCGCACTACTGGCATTCTTGGGACGTGAGCAGCGCACCCCCGCGGGACCGGCACTCCGTTGAGGCGTCCGCGCGCGAGCGCTCCGTCTCGGGTGGGGCCTGCTCGTGAGCGGCCTCCAACCCACGCACTTCGAGAACTACCCGCCCGAACCCACCGGGGTCACCGGCGACGGCACCGAGCAGCCCGCCGCAGGCGGAGGCCTGACGCCTTCGCCGCCGTACTTCGTGGCTGCGGCGAGCGGGACCAGCCGGCGGAAGGTGCTCGGCTGGATGATCGGGGTCCCGGTCGTGCTGGGGTTCGGCCTCTACTCGATGGGTTCGTCCGATGAAGACTCCGAGGAAGAGGTTGAGGCCACCAGCCAATTGGTTCTCGACGGGCACTGGATCACGATCCCACCGGGCTGGACGGCTCAGGTCACCGGTGACGTGGCCACGCTCCACAAGGGATCCGATCAGATCATGGTGCAGGTGATTCAGGGCGAGACCAGCAGCGCGTCCGGGGTGATCGCGGCGAGGGCTGGGAAACTCCTGCCGTACGGCCTCGTGGACGTCGATTTCGAGGACGCGGTCGACAACTCCACCGACGACTATCAGCGCGTGTCGGCGCTCGGCCACGCGGTCTCCGACCATATCGGGGTGCGCCTCCTCGCTGATCTCTGGCTGGACGAGGACGGGGACGGCCTGATCGTCGTCCGGTACCTGGTCTCGGCGGAAGGCACAGAAGCGTTCCAGCAGGCCGAGGACACTGTCACCACCTTGGGTGAGGAGTTCGAGTGACGACCGGGCGGCATTCGTGAGCGACCAACAACCCACCCAGTTCGAGAACTACCCTCCCCGGCCGGAGCCGAGCGGCGGCGATGACGGCTTGACCTCACCGCGCCCGGTACCGCCGCTGGTGATCCCGGCGACCCCGATTGCCGACGAGCGCCGAGGAGTGCCGGTGTTCGGGCGCCGCACCGCGATCGGCGTCGGCACCGGAGTCGCTGCACTGTTGGGCCTTGCGGTTCTGAACGCCCGGAGCAGTTCGGTACCCGAACCGCAGGCTTGGGCAAGCTCCGCGGTGGCGTATCCCGATGACTACGAAGACCCGGACGGTTACGTCGACCCGGACGATGAGCAAGCCGAGGTGCCGACCCTGGACGTCGTGCTCGGCGACTACAGCGCCAACCTGCCTGCGGGTTGGAAGGTCGCCAGCCGTACGGAGAACACCGTGGTCATCACGAGCGGCACGAATCGCCTGCTGGCGCGTGCGGCGGTCGTATCGGGCGCTGCGGTGGACGTGATCGCCAAGTCCGTGAAGAGCCGTCTCGGCAGCTTCAAAGGTGAGTTCGATGAACCCGAAGATGTCTCTTTCGGTGACACGGACGCGGCCATCCTCACCGGAAGCGGGAAGATCGGGAAGGCCGCGGCGCGGCTGGTGGCCCAACTCTGGATCGACCTGGACGCCAACTCCCTGCTCGTGGTGCAGACACTCACGGCCAAGCCCGATTCCGCCCGCGCCCTGGAAGCCCAGGACATCGCCGACCAGCTGAGTGGGACCTTCACATGACCGTTCGGCCAACGATCCTGGTGGGCCTGACCGGTGGCATCGCGTCCGGCAAGTCGACCGTCGGGGACGAGCTCGCCCGGCATGGAGCGCTGGTGATCGACGCCGACCAGCTGGCCCGCGAGGTGGTGGCTCCGGGGACGCCGGGGCTCGCGCGGGTGGTCGCGCGGTTCGGGGCAGACGTGCTCCGTCCGGACGGGATGCTCGACCGCCCTGCCCTTGGGCGGATCGTCTTCGACGATCCGGACGCACGCCGCGACCTGGAGGCGATCATTCACCCCGCGGTGCGCTCGAGGGCCGCTGAACTGGTCGCGTCCGCGTCGCCGGGCTCAGTGGTCGTGCAGATGATTCCGCTACTGGTCGAAACCGGTCAGCAGGACGCCTTCGACCTGCTGGTCGTGGTGGACGTCGACCCCGAGGTGCAGTTGGCTCGCGTCCGTGCCCGGGACGGACTGACCGAGGCCGAGGCGCTGGCGCGGATCGGCGCGCAGGCGAGTCGCGCGGCGCGGCTCGACGCGGCCGACGTGGTGCTCACCAACAACGGCAGCCTCGCTGACCTGCGGGCGCAGGTCGCCCGGCTCTGGGAGCGTCTGGCCGGAAGCCGCGACGGTGTTGTCAGTGGGGGCGCATAGGCTCGTCACCGTGCGACCGATCACTGATGTCCAGCGCCGCGTTGCCCCCTTCAAGGTGGTGGCCGACTTCGAGCCCGCCGGCGACCAGCCAGCGGCCATCGTCGAACTCGAACGGCGACTGAGCGCCGGCGAGCAGGACGTCGTGCTGCTCGGCGCCACCGGTACCGGCAAGACCGCGACCATCGCCTGGCTGGCTGAGCGGGTGCAGCGGCCGATGCTCGTGATGCAGCCGAACAAGACCCTGGCGGCGCAGTTCGCGAACGAGCTTCGCCAGTTCTTCCCGGAGAACGCGGTCGAGTACTTCGTGTCGTACTACGACTACTACCAGCCTGAGGCCTACGTGCCGCAGACCGATACCTACATCGAGAAGGACTCCTCCCTGAACGAGGAGGTCGAACGGCTGCGGCACTCGGCGACCAACTCCTTGCTGACCAGGCGCGACGTGATCGTCGTCGCGACCGTGTCGGCGATCTACGGCCTGGGCACGCCGCAGGAGTACGTCGATCGGATGGTGCGGCTGCGAGTGGGGGAGGAGGTCGATCGCGACACGTTGCTGCGCAGGCTGGTCGACATCCAGTACGTCCGCAATGACCTGGCCGCGACCAGGGGGACGTTCCGGGTGCGCGGCGACACCGTCGAGGTCTTCCCCATGTACGAGGAGCACGCCGTGCGGGTGGAGTTCTTCGGCGACGAGATCGAGGCCTTGAGCACGTTGCATCCGCTCACCGGCGAGATCCTGAGCAATGACCAGGAGATCTACGTCTTCCCGGCCTCGCACTACGTGGCCGGTCCCGAGCGCATGGAGAGGGCGATCGGCAACATCGAGGCCGAGCTTGCCGTGCGGCTGGCCGATCTGGAGGCGAACAACCAGTTGCTCGAAGCGCAGCGCCTGCGCATGCGCACGGGCTACGACATCGAGATGATGCGCCAGATCGGCACCTGTTCGGGCATCGAGAACTATTCCCGGCATATCGATGGCCGCGGTCAGGGCAGCGCCCCGAACTGTCTGATCGACTACTTCCCGGAAGACTTCCTGCTGGTCGTGGACGAGTCTCACGTCACCATTCCGCAGATCGGCGGCATGTACGAGGGCGACATGTCGCGCAAGCGCACGCTGGTGGAGCACGGCTTCCGGCTGCCGTCGGCCATGGACAACCGGCCGCTGCGCTGGGAGGAGTTCGTCGACCGGATCGGCCAGACGGTCTACCTGTCGGCGACCCCTGGCCCGTACGAACTCGCCAAGTCGGACGGCTTCGTGGAGCAGCTGATTCGACCGACCGGGCTGGTCGATCCCGAGATCGTGTTGAAGCCCACCAAGGGCCAGATCGACGACCTGATGGGTGAGATCAGGGCCCGCGCGGACCGCAACGAGCGGGTACTGGTGACTACCCTGACCAAGAAGATGGCCGAGGACCTCACCGACTACCTGATGGAGAACGGCGTCCGCACCCGCTACCTGCACTCCGAGGTGGACACCCTTCGCCGCATCGAACTGCTGCGTGAACTCCGAATGGGGGTCTACGACGTCCTGGTCGGCATCAACCTGCTGCGCGAGGGCCTCGACCTGCCGGAGGTGAGCCTCGTCTCGATCCTGGACGCGGACAAGGAGGGCTTCCTGCGCAGCGCGCGGTCACTGATCCAGACGATCGGACGCGCCGCGCGGAACGTCGCCGGGCAGGTGCACATGTACGCCGACAAGATCACCCCTTCGATGGCCGCGGCGATCGACGAGACCAACCGGCGCCGCGAGAAGCAGGTGGCCTACAACACCGAGCGTGGTCTCGATCCGCAGCCGCTGCGTAAGAAGATCGCCGATCTGACCGATCTGCTGGCCCGGGAGGACGCCGACACGGAGGGCCTCGTCACCCGGGCCGGCGGACGGCGTCCGGTGAGCCCGACGCCGATGTCAGCGCAGAAGTCCCGCGACCTCGGCGCCATGCCCTCCAGTGAGCTGGCCGGGTTGATCAGCGAACTCAACGAACAGATGCACTCGGCGGCTGCCGATCTCCAGTTCGAACTCGCTGCCCGATTGCGGGACGAGATCGCCGACTTGAAGAAGACCCTCCGGCAGATGCTGGAAGCCACCCGATGAGCCGTGGCTTCACCAACGCCGGGTTTGGTGCGGTTCGGGACGCGCGTGGGAGACTGATCCGATGCATGTGACCCCTGAGATCTGGCTGATCACGATCGGCGTGATGGTCGCTGTTCTGGCCGTCGACCTGTTGATCATCGGCCGGCGTCCGCACGAGCCGTCCATGCGCGAGGCGGGGATCGCCATCGGGGTGTTCTCCGGTCTGGCGGTGTTGTTCGGCCTTGGGATTTGGTGGTTTGTGGGTGCCCGGTTTGCTG
>DAORUI010000173.1:0-5286 GCA_035433085.1 Propionicimonas sp.
AGCTCAGCCATCGCCCTGGACGAGAACGACGAAGCCCCCGCGACGGTGGCTGAGCCTGACGAAGCCCCCGCGACCGCCGACGTTGAGGAGCCCAAGGCATGAAGTTCCGCTACCTCGGCAACTCCGGGCTGAAGGTTTCGGAGATCTGCTACGGCAACTGGCTCACACACGGGTCGCAGGTCGAGAACGAGACCGCGGCGAAGTGCGTCCATGCTGCCCTGGAAGTTGGCATCACCAGCTTCGACACCGCGGACGTGTACGCGAACACCGTCGCCGAATCCGTGCTCGGCAAGGCGCTGAAGGGCGAGCGTCGGGAGTCGCTGGAGATCTTCACGAAGGTCTACTGGCCCACCGGGCCGTCGGGGCCCAATGACTGCGGACTGTCGCGCAAGCACATCATGGAGTCGATCAACGGGTCGCTGAAGCGGTTGAAGACCGACTACGTGGACCTCTACCAGGCACACCGCTACGACCACGAGACCCCGCTGGAAGAGACCATGCAGGCTTTCGGGGACGTCGTCCGGCAGGGCAAGGCGCTCTACATCGGGGTCAGCGAATGGGACGCCTCTCAGATTCGGGCCGGACATGCGCTCGCCAAGGAGCTGGGCTTCCAGCTGGTGTCGAACCAGCCCCAGTACTCGATGCTGTGGCGTGTGATCGAGGAGTGGGTGGTGCCGACCTCGGTCGAGCTGGGTGTCTCCCAGATCTGCTGGTCACCGATCGCGCAGGGGGTGCTCACCGGCAAGTACCTGCCCGGCCAGCCGCTGCCGAAGAACTCGCGGGCAACGGACGCGAACGGCGGCGCGGCGATGATCCAGCGCTTCCTGCGTGACGACGTGATCGAGACGGTGCAGAAGCTGCGTCCGATCGCCGAGGAACTCGACCTGTCGATGGCCCAGCTCGCGGTGGCCTGGGTGCTGGCCAATCCGAACGTCGCCTGCGCGATCATCGGTGCGTCCAAGCCCAGCCAGATTCGCGAGAACGTCGCCGCCAGCGGTGTCGAGCTCTCCGCCGAGGTGCTCAGCCGCATCGACGACGCGCTGGGCGATGTGGTCGTCCGCAACCCCATGCTGACCGCAGAGAACACGCCGAAGACGCGTCCCTGCTGAGCGGCACCCCTACGCTTCCCGAGCCTGTCGAGGGGTGGTGAGCAGAAATCCGCCTGTTGCCGCTCTCGGGGGCGGGCCTAGCGTGGACGCATGGCTGAGTCGAACCTGCAACATCTCCCGGACGCGGACTTCAAGCGGGTGCTGTGCGTGGTGGCGCACCCCGACGACATCGAATACGGCACCTCGGCCGCCGTGGCCGCCTGGACTGCTCGCGGCATCGAGGTGCACTACCTGCTGTTGACCGGCGGCGAGGCCGGCATGCAGCGTCCGCCTGAGCAGACCCGGGTGCTGCGCGCGGCCGAACAGCGCGAAGCCAGCGAGGTTGTCGGCGTGCAGAACCTCACCATCCTCGACCATCCGGACGGGGTGCTGGTCTACTCCCTCGACCTACGCCGCGACATCGCTCGGCACATCCGCCAGGTGCGTCCGGACGTCGTGGTCACTGGCTCGTGGGACGTGGAATTCATCGCCGGGCTGAACCAGGCCGACCACCGCGCCGCCGGGCTGGCCTGCGTGGACGCGGTCCGCGACGCCGACAACACCTGGGTGTTCCCCGAACTGGCCGCCGACGAGGCCCTGGAGAAGTGGGCCGTCACCTGGCTGCTGGTGGCCGGGGACAACCGTCCGACTCACGGCGTGGACGTGACCGGACGCTCCCTGGAATGCGGCATCTCGTCCCTCGAAGCGCACGCCGGCTACCTGGAACACATCCCCGGCCACCCGTCCCCCCGCGAGCTGCTCACCGGGATGACCGCCGCCCAGGGCCAGGCGCTGGGCGTCCCCAACGCGGTGCTCTTCCGAGCCTTCAAGCTTTGAACGAGAAGGGGACGGTTCCTTTTCCGTTCAGGTTATCCACAGTTGCCGCCGTGCTGACGCCGTGTGCCTGTGGAGAAGTTGAACAGAAAAGGAACCGTCCCCTTTTCGTTCAGCGGGCGTAGAGCTCCACGAAATTCCGCAGGACGCGGTGCTGCTCGCCATTCACCTGGCTGTTGGCGGCCATGGTGATCAGGTCGTCCAGCTCGGACGGGTGGAAGTAGCCGGCGTGCTGGTAGATGCGCATGCGACCGGCGAGGTCGTCGGCGTCCAACTCGGGGTGGAACTGGGTCACGTAGACGCTCGAACCGACCCGGTACATCTGCACCGGGCAGTCAACACCGGTCGCGAGCATCTCGACGTTGGGCGGCGCGCCGTTGCAGGCCTCCTTGTGGCCCACGAACGCGTGGAAGCGCGGGCTGACCCCCGCCAGCAGCGGATCGGCCAGCCCGGCATCGGTCAGGGTCACCTCGATCGCGCCCACCGGCTCACCGAACTCACGGTCGACCACGCCACCGAGATGCGAACTCACCGTCCCCACCCCGTAGCACATGCCAAGGAAGGGGAAGTCGGCGTCGACGATGCGATTCACCAGCACAGCCAGGTCCGCCTCCACGCGCTGCTGCACCGGTGACTTGGTCTCGTCCGAAATGCTGAACGAACTGCCGCCCAGGATCACGCCGGAGAAGTCGGCCAGATCGAGAGGCGGCAGCGCCTGGGACTCGATCCGCAGGTGCACAAGGTCGGACGCGTCCAGCCCGGTGTGGCGCAGGACCGAACCGTACTCGGCCTCAGCGGCGGTGTCGTGGTCGCGGGTCGCGAGGAGCAGGAAGGGCAGCACGGGAGCCAGAGTAGATCATCCGCCGAACGGCGTCGCGGCGCCCGTCTCGGCCAGCAGAAGGCGCAGGGCGGCTTCAGGCCCACCGGACGCGCGTTGCCGGCTGTAGCTGGCGCCCCGTGCGGCTATCTCGGCGGCGAAGCTCAGTTCGGTCTCGCAGCCGAGGTCGCGGGCGACCGGGGTTAGCCGCTCCAGCCACTGCAGCAGTCCCTCGCGCAGCGGCACCTCACGTTTGTCGCGGTTGGGGGTGATCACGTCGGCGTCCATGCCGTAGCGGGCGGCGCGCCACTTGTTCTCGCGCACCAGCCACGGCGCCAGCGACTCGTAGGTCTGGTCACGGGCGTAGCCGCGGGAGATGTGCTCGACCAGACACTGGGTCAGCGCGGCCAGGCAGCCGATCTCGGCCAGCGTGGGCACCGAATCGCCCGTCCGATTCTCGACGGTGCCGAACTTGGGGGACGGCCGGACGTCCCAGCGGATCTCGCCGGCGACGCTGATCATGCGGCAGTCGAGCAGGTCCTCGGCGTACTCCTCGAACTCCGACCAGCGGCTCATCGGGTAGGGCAGGCCGTTGGTGGGCAGCTGCTGGAAGATCATCGTCCGCTGCGACGCATAGCCGGAATCCTGACCCTCCCAGTACGGCGAGGAGCACGTGATCGCGAGCAGATAGGGGTAGAAGCGGGCCAGGCCATTGGTGATCGGAAGGGCCTTGTCCTTGTGGTCGACGCCGACGTGCACGTGCGTGCCGCAGATCGCCATCTGCTGTCCCCAGTACTGGTTCAGCTCGGCGACCACGTCGTATCTGGCGTTGGTGAATCGCTCCTGGTGCGAAGCTTTGCTGAACGGGTGTGATCCGGATCCGATCAGACCCAGGCCCATCGGCCCGATCGCGCGTTGCACGGTGAGCAGGTTCGCCGCGAGATCGGCCACGGCCTCGGCGACGGTTGCATGCGCGCCGGAGACCAATTCGATCATGTTCTTGAGGTATTCCTTGCGGATCGGCTCGGTCTCGCCGCCGCCGCACGCCTCGAGGACGGCTTCCGCGGACGGGGTGAGTTCGCCCGATTCGAGGTCGACCAGAGCCAACTCCCACTCGATGCCCACGCTCGACTGCTCGGACGGTGCGAAGTCGACGCGCATGCCCGGCTCCTCCCTGATCTGCACTGATCCTAGACAGATACCCAATGCGCGGCCGATCGCGAAACCGACGCTCAACCCAATTTCGGCGGGTTATGAGCCGATGATGGGAGGTCCGAAACGGCACAACCCACTTTCAACTGGTTGTGAGCGCGAATTCGGGCTGCATAACCGGTCAAAATCGGGTTGAACGCGCCGGTGTAGCTGAACCACCCGCCATAACCGGTCAAAATCGGGTTTGGCGCGCCTACAGCGTGAGAATCACCTTGCCGATGTTCTGCCCGGACGCGAGGTGCGCATGGGCCTGGGCGACCTCCGCCAGGGGGAACCTGGTTTCGGGCGCGGGCTTGATGGCGCCCGCCGCGACCAGTGGCCAGACCCGCTCGGCGACCGCAGCGGCGATGGCCGCCTTCTGTGCGCTCGGACGCCCGCGAAGGCTGGTCGCCGTCACCAACGCCCGCTTCACCAGCAGCGCGTTCAGGTCTAGGGTCGCCTTTCGTCCGCCCTGGAGGCCGATCACGACCAGGCGTCCGTCCGGTGCCAGCGAGGCGACGTTCGACTCGAGGTACTTGGCGCCGATCACGTCCAGGATCACGTCCGCGCCCTTGCCGGCCGTGGCGTCGGCGACCCCGGCAACCCAGTCGTCGTGGTAGTCGAGAGCCACGTCCGCGCCGAGATCGCGGCAGAAGGCGAGCTTCTCGGCCGAGCCGGCGGTGGTGAGGACGCGTGCGCCGATGGCCTTGGCGTACTGGATCGCGAAGGTGCCGATGCCGCCCGTGCCACCGTGGATGAGGACGGTCTCGCCCGCCTTCAGGTGCACGTGGTCGAAGTTGGAGAGCACGGTGGCGGCGACCTCGATGAGCCCGCCGGCGCTGATCAGGTCGATGCCCTTCGGCGGACGGATCGCCTGGCCGGACGGAACGTTCACGTACTCGGCGTAGCCGCCGCCGGCCAGCAGCGCGACGCACTCGTCGCCGATCGCCCATCCGCTGACACCCTCGCCGAGTTCGACGATGGTGCCCGCAACCTCCAGGCCGATCACGTCGCTCGCTCCCGGGGGCGGCGGGTAGAAGCCCTGCCGCTGCAGCAGGTCGGCCCGGTTCACGCCAGCAGCATGGACGGCGACCAGCACCTCGCCGGGTGCAGCGAAGGGTGGCTTGGCCTCAGCGATGATCAGGTTCTCGGGACCGCCGGGCTCGGTAACGGAGACGATGCGCATGTGCCCAGCTTTGCACGTCCGCGGAAGCGGACCCTCGTGAAGTATCGAGCACTTTCAGCATGAATCGTTATGATGGGCCGACTGGCGAGGTCGCATAGTGGACTAGTGCAGCCGCCTTGAAAGCGGCCGAGCTGAAAGGCTCCGTGGGTTCGAATCCCACCCTCGCCGCG
>DAORUI010000174.1:0-5214 GCA_035433085.1 Propionicimonas sp.
TCCATGAGGTGATGGGACGCAACTGCGGCTGGCTCACCGCTGCCACTGCCCGCAAGTACCACGAGTGGGTCGAGAGCGTCGACTGGCTGCCCGAGATCGGACTGTCGAAGAAGGCCTGGGACGTGCACGCGGTCTTCGTGCCCGAAGCCGAGATCGATCTCGAGGCCGAGTCCGCCCGGCTGATCAAGGTGATGGACGAGGTCGGCTGCGTGAACATCTTCCTTTCCGAGGGTGCGGGCATCAGCGACATCGTCGAGGAGATGGAGAAGTCGGGCCAGGAGGTCGCTCGCGATGCCTTCGGGCACATCCGTCTGGAGCGGATCAACCCGGGCGCCTGGTTCGGCAAGCAGTTCGCGCACATGCTCAACGCCAAGAAGGTGCTGGTGCAGAAGTCGGGCTACTACTCCCGGTCGGCCGCGGCCAATACCTTCGACCTGGCCCTGATCCGCTCGATGACCGACCTGGCAGTCGATTCGGCACTGGCCGGGAATCCTGGCGTCGTCGGCCATGACGAGGAGAACGGCGACCTGCTAAGCGTGATCGCCTTCGATCGAATCAAGGGTGGCAAGCCGTTCGACATCACCGAGGACTGGTATCTCGAACTGCTCGCCGACATCGGCCAGCCCGCTCCGGTGGCCGCAGCGCCCATCGAGCACTGAGCCGCGGCCCGATCCAGGGGCCAGTCACTCCTCGCCGCTTCGACACCACGCGGCCTCGACTCCGCGCCGCAAACTGGACAGTTGTGCCCCGTCCGGGGACGCAACTGTCCAGTTTGCGGATGTGGGACGGGCAGCAGGTCGGCGGGGTGCACCGGTTAGGGCTCAGCCCAGGTGACGCACCAACCGGTCGAGGGCCTCGGCCAGTTCGGCTTCGGCGCAGCAGAAACTTAGGCGCATCATCCGATGCCCGTTGATGGGGTCGAAGTCGATGCCTGGGGCCAGGGCGACTCCGGTCGAGGCGAGTACTTCCGCGCACCACTGTTGGCTGTCGCCGGTGAGGTGGCTGACATCGCAGTAGGCGTAGAAGGCTCCGTCCGGTGGCGCGAACGAGGTGATGCCAAGCTCGGGTAGGCGGGCCAGCAGCAGGTCGCGATTGCGCTCGTAGCGGTGGACGTGGCCGTCCAGTTCGCACCTCGCCTCGACGGAGAAGGCCGCCAGCGCGGCCGCCTGGGACACCGCCGGAGCACAGATCGCCAGATTGCCCTGCAGCAATTCCACCGGACGCCGCAGGTGATTGGGCAGCACCAGCCAGCCCAGGCGCCAGCCGGTCATCGAGTGGTACTTGCTCACTGACCCCACGGCCACCGCGTCCGCACTGAACTGCCGGACGGTGGCACAGCTGCGTCCATAGCTGATGCCGTGGTAGATCTCATCGCTGATCAGCAGGCAATCGTGCGCCTCGCACCAAGCGGCGAGCGCGGCGAACTCGGTCTCGTCGATGATCGTGCCGGTGGGGTTGCCGGGCGACCCGACGATCAGGCCGGCCGGCGGCTCGGGTAGCGCGGCTAGCATCTCCACCGTCGGCTGGTAGCGGGTCTGCGGCCCGACGTCGAGGTCGATCACCTTCGCCCCAAGACTGAGCAACGTATTGCGGTAGGCCGGGTAGCCGGGACGCGTCATCGCCACGGTGTCGCCGGCGTCGAACGCGGCCAGCAGCACCAACTGGAAGCCGGCTGAGGATCCGGTGGTGATCACGATCTCGCCCGGGTCTACCGCCACCGAATACCGCCGCCGGTAGTCGGTGGCGATGGTCTCCCGCAGTTCGGGCAATCCTGGGGTCACCGTGTAGCCGAGCACCTGCTCGGCGATCGCCGTCCGCGCGGCTTCGCGCACCACCAGTGGCGCCGGGGTCGAGGGCTGACCGACGCAGAGCAGGATCGCGTCGCCGTGGCTGGCCTGGCGCCGGCTCGCTGCCAGTGCCGTCTCCATGACGTGGAAGGGCTCGACCCGTCCGCGCTGCGAGACCCGCGGGCTCACTTTCGGCGCAGCTTCGACAGGGCGCCCACCAGCAGCGCGCCCAGACCCAGACCGGTCGCCGATCCCACGACGTAGCCAGTGCCAAGACCGATGCCCATGGAGCGCCTGGCCACCGCTGCCGAAACCACTTCCTGGCCGGGCTCGACCGGCGCGAGCGGCTCGGGAGGCACAGGTTCGGCCTCGAGCTCGGGTTCTGGCAAGGGCTCGTCCGCGGTGGCCAGCCAGGCAGCGATCATCAGGATCAAGGTGGCGAACAGGTTGAGGAACAGCATCAGGACGATGGTCGATCCGAACACGGCGAAGCCGAGGTTGTTCGAGAAGGCACTGATCATGATGCCGGTCAGCGCCTGCAGCACCAGCAGTCCCGCCGAGCCGATCCCGGCGCCCACCCAGGCAAGGTGGGAGGGGATCGGGTGTGGGCTGAACCAGCCGAACAGCAGCCTGAACAGCGCGGCGCCGGCAAGCAACGACACCATCGCGCTGAGAAGTCGCAGCGCGACGGACCACCCCGGACTCTGCGCCAGACCGAGCAGGTCGCCCAGCGCGCCACCCAGGCCGGACGCGATCGCGGATGCCGCGAAAGTCGCGGCGACGCCTACCAGGACCCCAACCAAACCGGCGAAGTTCGCCAGCACCTCCAGCGGCAACGGCAGAGGCTTGCCGGGCCGGTCGACCTCGGTGCGCATCAGCAATCGGACGGCACGCTTGAGGTTGCCGACCCAGTTGGAGCCGACCCACATGATGATCCCGAGGCTGACCAGACCGGTCGAGGCCCAACTGGTGAGCGAACGCGCGACCACGGCGTAGATGGCCTTGCCGAGATCTGAGTCGGCGTCGAGCTGGCCGTTGATCCAGGTCTCGATGACTCCCAGTGCGTCCGGGCGGAACACGGTGAGCGCCAGACCGAGCCCCGAGAAGGCGAGCATCAGGATGGGCACCAGCGACAGCACGGAGAAGAAGGCGATCGCAGCGGCCAACTGGCCGCCGCCGCGCACGTTGAACCGTTCGATCATGCGCAGGATGTGCGCCACGAACGGCCGCTTCGAAAACTCAGCCCACCACTGCAGCGCTGCCCCCATGTCGGCTACTCCGTCGCGTAGTCGGCCACCGGCGCGCAGGTGCAGACCAGGTTGCGGTCCCCATAGGCCTGGTCGATCCGGGCCACCGGCGGCCAGTACTTGTCGCGTCCCCCCGAGCCGACCGGCCCGGGCCGCAACCCGGCGGGGTAGGCGGCCAAAGCGCGCGAGTAGGGGTGCGTCCACTCGTCGGCGACGATTCTGGACGCCGGGTGCGGGGCGTTGTGCAAGGGGTTGTCATCGGCTGGCCACGTGCCTGCGGCGACCAGGTCCATCTCGTGGCGGATCGAGATCATCGCATCGCAGAAACGATCGATCTCAGCCTTCGCTTCAGACTCGGTCGGCTCGATCATCAGGGTGCCGGCCACCGGGAAGCTCATCGTCGGTGCATGGAAGCCGTAGTCGACCAGGCGCTTGGCCACGTCGTCGACGGTTACCCCGGTCTGCTTGTTGAGTTCGCGCAGATCGATGATGCACTCGTGGGCGACCAGGCCGTGCTTGCCCGAGTACAGCACCGGGTAGTGGTCGCCGAGCCGGCGTGCGACGTAGTTGGCCGCCAGGATCGCCGACTGGGACGCCTCCCGCAGCCCGTCCGCACCCATCAGGGCGATGAACGCCCAACTGATCGGCAACACCCCGGCCGAGCCGAAGGGAGCAGCGCTGATCGGTCCATAGCTGCTGGCAGGCCCAGCACCAGCGACCAGCGGATGGTTGGGCAGATAGGGCGCCAAGTGCGCGCGTACGGCCACTGGGCCGACGCCCGGCCCACCGCCGCCGTGCGGGATCGCAAAGGTCTTGTGCAGGTTGAGGTGGCTGACGTCGGCGCCGAAGCGTCCAGGACGGGCCAGACCCAGCATCGCGTTCAGATTGGCACCGTCGACGTATACCTGACCTCCAGCGGCGTGAACCCGTTCGCTGACCTCGGTGATCGTCTCCTCGAACACGCCGTGCGTGGACGGATAGGTGACCATCACCGCGGCGAGGTTGGCCGCGTGCTGGTCGATCTTCGTGGCCAGGTCGACCAGGTCGACCGAGCCGTCGGCAGCGGTGCCCACGACCACCACGCGCATGCCGGCCATCACGGCGGACGCCGCGTTGGTGCCGTGTGCCGAGGCCGGGATCAGGCAGACGACGCGGTGCGGCTCGCCGTTGGCCAAATGGTAGGCACGAATCGCCATCAACCCGGCGAACTCCCCCTGGCTCCCGGCGTTCGGCTGCAGGCTGACCCGGTCGTAGCCGGTGATCTCGGCCAACCAGTCGCACAGCTGCCCGATCAGCGTGGCGTACCCGGTTGCGTCCGATTCGGGCACGAAGGGGTGCAGTCCGGCGAACCCTGGGTAGCTGATCGGCTCCATGGCCGCCGCAGGGTTCAGCTTCAGGGTGCACGAACCCAACGGGATCATTCCCTTGTCGAGCGCGAGATCCCGGTCGGCGAGCGTGCGCAGGTAGCGCAGGAACTCTGTCTCGCTGACGTAGTCGCTGAACACGGGATGAGTGAGGAACAGCTCGGTGCGGCTGTGGTCGCCAAGGCCGCCGAAGCTCTCCCGGGTGGGTGCCGACACCCCGAACGCCGCACACACGGACGCGAGCGCGGCCTCGTCCGCATCCTCGCCGACGCTGATGCCGACATGGTCGTCGTCGACCGGACGCAGGTGCAGCCCGGCGGCGCGAGCGGCTGCGACCACCGCGTCCGCTCGACCGGGCACGTGCGCGGTCAGAGTGTCGAAGAACTTTTCCGAAGCCAGTTCGACTCCCCCAGCCACCAGCGCCGCAGCCAGTCGGCGCGTCCGCTCGTGGATGGTGGTTGCGATCCCAGTGAGCCCGTCCGGGCCGTGGTGGACCGCGTAGGCGCCGGCGGTGACCGCCAGCAGCACCTGCGCGGTGCAGATATTGGACGTCGCCTTCTCCCGGCGGATGTGCTGTTCGCGCGTCTGCAGGGCCAACCGGAAGGCGGAGGTGCCGTCGGCATCCAGGCTGACGCCCACGATGCGTCCGGGCAGTTGCCGCTCAAGACCAGCGCGCACGGCGATGAACCCGGCGTGCGGACCGCCGTAGAACAGCGGGACGCCGAAGCGCTGAGCTGAGCCGACGGCGATGTCCACCCCCCAGGACGCAGCCGAGCCGATCAGCGTGAGCGCGAGCAGGTCGACGGCGGCGATCAG
>DAORUI010000175.1:0-5211 GCA_035433085.1 Propionicimonas sp.
AACATCGACTTCCTGCTCGGCTACCTCAAGCAACTCCTGCCGCAGCGTCCCGACCTGCGCGTAGTGATCACCTCGGCCACGATCGACACCGCGCGGTTCTCCGAACATTTCGACGACGCCCCCGTGATCGAGGTCTCCGGCCGCACGTACCCGGTGGAGATGCGCTACCGTCCGGTGCTCGCCGAGGACGGGGCGCGCGACCGCGATCAGTTGGATGCGATCTGCGACGCGGTCACCGAACTGTCCGGACGACTCGACGGCGACATCCTGGTCTTCCTTTCGGGTGAGCGCGAGATCCGTGACGCAGCGGACGCGATTGCCGGCCTGGACCTACGGTTCACCGAGGTCGTGCCGCTCTACGCACGACTCTCAGTGGGCGAGCAGCAGCGGGTGTTCGCGCCACACACCGGCCGTCGGATCGTCCTGGCCACGAACGTGGCCGAGACCTCGCTGACCGTACCCGGCATCCGGTACGTGATCGACCCCGGGTTCGCGAGAATCTCGCGCTATTCGGCGCGCACCAAGGTGCAGCGACTGCCGATCGAACCCATCTCGCAGGCATCGGCCAACCAGCGGGCCGGACGCTGCGGACGCCTGGGACCGGGCATCTGCATCCGGCTCTACAGCGAGGAGGACTTCGCCTCCCGTCCGGAGTTCACCGAGCCGGAGATCCTGCGCACGAACCTCGCGTCCGTGATCCTGCAGATGGCCGAAGCCGGGCTCGGCGAGATCACGCACTTCCCGTTCGTCGAACCTCCGGACGCCAGCCAGGTTCGCGATGGACTGCGCCTGCTCACCGAGCTGGGGGCTGTTTCCGGCATGGGGCGGGGCACCGTGACCCTCACTCCCATTGGACGCCAGTTGGCCCGATTGCCGGTCGATCCCCGGCTGGGCCGCATGCTGGTGGAGGCCTCCAGGCTCGGCTGCCTGCGCGAGGTGCTGCCCATCGTCGCGGGGATCGCCATCCCGGACGTCCGAGAACGTCCCGCTGAGGACACGGCTGCCGCCGACCTGGCACACCGCAGGTTCTGGGTTCCGCTTCGCGGAACCGAGGCTTCCTTGTCCTCGGGAGACTCCTCGCAAGCTCGGGTCTCCGCTCGGACTGCGTCGCCAGGGGCACCGCTGGACGGTGCTGCCGCCCTTCGACAGGCTAAGGAAACGTCCACCCCGGACGGCTCCGACATCGCTGCTCTGCTTCGCCTCTGGCAGTACCTTCGCGAGCAGCGCCGTGACCTTTCGGGCAATGCCTTCAGGCGTTTGTGCCGCAGCGAATACCTGAACTTCCTGCGCGTGCGGGAATGGCAGGACCTGCACACCCAGCTGCGTGAGGCCTGCAATGAGCTGGGTCTTTCCCGCAACGACGCACCGGCGGGGCTGGACGCCGTCCACACCGCAGTGCTCTCGGGCCTGCTCTCGCACGTCGGCCTGATCGATGAGGCGGGCCGGGCCAAGCCCGAGCGGGGGAAGCGTCGCGGCCCGGCGGAGTACCTGGGCGCCCGTGGGGCGAGGTTCGCGATCAATCCCGGGTCCAGTTCGGCCAAGACCAATCCGCCGCTGGTGATGGCCGTCGAACTGGTGGAGACCTCTCGACTCTGGGCTCGCACCGTGGCGCCGATTGAGGCCGACTGGGTCGAGGCGGTCGGTGCGCACCTGCTCAAGCGCAACTACTCCGAGCCGCACTGGTCGGCCAAGGGCGGGCAGTGCGTCGCCTACGAGCGGGTGACGCTGCTCGGTGTGCCGATCATCGCCCAACGACTGGTGAGCTATGCCCGGATCGACCCGGTGGTGGCCCGTGAGGTCTTCATCCAGTCGGCCCTGGTCGAGGGGCAGTGGCGCACCCGCCACCACTTCTGGGCGCGCAACCAGGCAGTGCGGGCCGAGGCCGAGAGCCTTGCCGACCGCAACCGACGCCGTGACCTGCTCGTCGACGACGCCGCGATCGCCGCGTTCTACGCCGAGCGCGTGCCGCCGGAGGTAGTCACCGTCGCGCACTTCGACCGCTGGTGGCGCGACGCCCGGCGCGAGAATGAGCGGCTACTCGACCTGACCATCGCCGACCTCGTCGTGCCGGACGCGCAACTCGACACCGACTCGTTCCCCGACCACTGGTTGGTGGCCGGCCAGGATTTGGCCGTTGACTACGCCTTCGATCCCGGAAGTGGGCATGACGGGGTCACGGTGACGATCCCTTTGTCCGTGCTGCCGCGGATGACCGCGTCCGTTTTCACCTGGCAGGTTCCGGGCCTGCGAACCCAGGTGGCCGCGGAACTCGTCCGTGGCCTGCCCAAGGCTCTGCGGACCCAGTTGGTGCCTGCCCCGAACACCGCGGCCCGCGCCCTGGAGTGGCTGCAGGCGCATCCTGGCCCCGACGACGAGCCGCTGTGGACCGCTCTGGCGCGCGGCATCCTCGCTCTCACCGGCGTGCAGGTGCCGGCCGATGCGTGGCGTCCCGAAGCCGTGCCCGAGCACCTGCTGGTGCGGTTCCGGGTCACCGGCACCGGTGGCGACCCGGAGATCGGACGTGATCTGGACGCTCTTGCCGAACGGCTGGCGCCGAAGGTGAGCCGCAAGCTGAACGCGTCCGCTGCCCACGTGACCCACCCCGGTGCGACCACGTGGCAGTTCGGACGCATTCCGCTGCGGCTCGGGGACGACCTGACCGGCTTCCCGGCGTTGGTCGACCGGGTGCAGCAGGTGGGCGTCCAGGTGTTCGCCGACGAGGCCGAGGCCGCACGCGCGCACCGGTTCGGCCTTCGCCGGCTGATCGCTCTCACGACGGTCGACCCGTCCCGCTGGGTGGTGTCACGGATGGGCAATGCCACCAAGTTGGCCCTGGCCACCTCGCCGTATGCGGAGGTGCCCGCACTGCTCGCGGACGCCCGGTTACGCGCGATCGGTGACCTGATGGACAGGGTCGGCGGGCTTGTGCAGGTTCGGGACGAAGCCGCCTTCACCAGGCTGGCAGACGAGGTTCGCGGCCAGACCGCGGCGACGATGCAGCAGGTGGTGAACACCGCGGGGGAGATCCTGCAGTTGTCGGGAGAGATCAAGCGCAGGTTGCCTGCCGCGCCCGCGCCTACCCGCGACGATGTGGGGGAGCAGTTGGCCGGGCTGGTGTTCTCCGGCTTCATCGCGGCCACGCCGCCGCAGTGGTGGCGTCGGCTGCCGACGTACCTGAAGGCGGTCCAGCGTCGGTTGGACGCGGCGACCACCAACCCCCGGCACGAGGCCGAAGGCCTGGCGACGATCAGTGAACTGGAAGAGGCCTACGCCACCCTGTGCGCACGGTTCCCGGCCGGACCTCTGCCCGGGCCGGTTGCCGAGATCGGTTGGCTTCTTGAGGAATTGCGAGTGGGACTGTTCGCGCAAGGTCTCGGGACGGCGGTCCCGGTCTCGGCGAAGCGGCTACGGACGGCGATGGCCGCAGCCGCTTCGAGTTAGGTCAGACGCTCGCCAAGCGGGTACGGACGGTCTCGCCCTCAGTCATCGCCCTGCGGAACCAATGGCGCTGATCCACCTTGCGGCGGACGAGTGGAGTGGGTTCGATCAGGCGAGCAAGTTCGAGTTCCTCGACGAGCCGCTCGCGGTCGCGGTCTACAACGGCATGGCTCAACATGACTCAAGGTTCTCGCAAACGTCCATTCGGGACAAGCTGAATATTCCGAATAATCATGCGGTAATGCCGTACTATCTGAACGTGCTCGATCTCAACCGGTTACGCATCCTCAGATCAGTGGTGGCCAGTGGTTCGGTGAATGACACCGCGCGTCGGCTGGGCCTCACGCCGTCCACCGTGAGCCAGCACATCCACACCCTGGAAAAGGAGGTCGGCTTCACGCTGGTTGAGCGCGTGGGTCGCGGTATCCGACCCACCCCGGCGGCGCTCGAACTGGCGCTGGCGAGCCAGGACGCCCTGAGCGCGATGACCAAGGTGGACGCCAAAGCGCGCGAACTCCGTCAGGGTGCCACTGAGAAGCTGACCATGCGCACCTTCGCGTCCGCCGCGTATACGTGGATGCCCACGGTCGCCAGAGTATTGCGGCGCGAGTTCCCCGGGCTGACGCTGGAGTTGTCGATCAACGAGACCGACACCGCCGAGATGGCCGGCCAGGCCGACGTCGAGGTGCACACCGAGCTGCCGTACCAGGATCCCCGCGTTCCCCCGGGCTACCGGCGGATCGAACTCGGCACCGACGATCTGCTGGTGGCCACGCCGCCGGACCACCCGCTGGCCGAAGCCGGCACCATGGACCTGGCCGAGTTCAGCACCGACGACTGGGTGCAGTACGACTTCCGTGACGAGATCGCCACCAGCCTGGCCGCACATGCCTGCGCCGGGGCCGGGTTCACGCCGCGCTACGTCGTGCGCGCCCAGGACCACGTGACCGGCCTCGCCTTCGTGGCCGCCGGGGTGGGGATCGCTCTGGTGCCACAACTGGCCGTCGCCTGGTCGGGCTTCGAGATCGCCTTCGTGCGTCCGACGAACCCGACGCCGTACCGGCGCATAGTCGCTCTGGTGCGCGACGGCGTCCGGTCCAACCCCGCCGCGATCCGCACGGTCGAGATCCTCACCGAGCTCGGTGGACGGGTCGCGGAACTGCAGCCGCATCATCCCGACGCGACCCATCAGCCGGCCCAGCACCAGTTCGGTCAGCCCAAAGCGCAATAGCCCGGTGGCGAACCACCACCGGGGTACAGTGGCCGCGTGCTAGATCCCCGGTTGCTGTACTCGTTCGATCCCGAGCTCTGGGAGTCGGTTCGGGGAACCGAGCCCGCGCTGGTCCACCTGCTCGACGGCTACATCGACGCGGGTTCGATCACCCACGGCACGGGCCGCTACCTACTTGAGGTGTGCGAGCACGAGGTGCTGGTCGAGTTCGACCATGATCAATTGCACGACTACCGTTCGCGTCGTCCACAGATGGTCTTCGACACCGACCATTGGGTGGGCATGACCGACTACGCGTTGGTGATCCACAAGCTGACCGATGCGGTGGGCAAGCCCTTCCTGATGCTGAGTGGGCCAGAGCCCGATACGCAGTGGAACCGGGCGTCCAGCGCAGTGTTGGGCATCGCCGAGCGGCTGGGCGTGTCAAGAATGCTCACGGTGTCGGGGGTGCCGATGGCGGTACCGCACACCCGCCCGACCCTGGTGACCGCGCACGCCACGCTGCCCGAGACCGTTACCGGAAACCCGATGTGGATCGACCG
>DAORUI010000176.1:0-5172 GCA_035433085.1 Propionicimonas sp.
GGCGCTGCTTGTGGCGCGGGTTGTCGCAGATCACCATCACGCGACCGTGCCGGCGAATCACCTTGCACTTGTCGCACATCTTCTTGACGCTCGGATTGACCTTCATCGAGCAACTTTCTGACTCATCGCCGAGGCACAGGGGTACCCCTCGACAGGCTCGGGGACCGGAGTATCGGCTGGTGGTGGATTCTTGCGGACTTGCCTTACCGGTGCCGGAACACGATGCGACCACGGCTCAGGTCGTAGGGAGAGAGCTCGACGACCACTCGGTCGGCCGGAATGATACGGATGTAGTGCTGCCGCATCTTGCCGCTGATGGTCGCCAGAACCCGGTGTCCGTTCGCCAGTTCCACGCGGAACATGGCATTCGGCAGGGCTTCGACGACGGTTCCCTCGAGCTCGAGGGCGCCTTCTTTCTTCGCCATTACTCCCAATCGTTGAATCTGTGTGGGCGCACGCGCGTGCAAGCACAGGTCGTGCAAGGGTCAACTGTACGGCAGGAGCGCTAACCGCCCCAAATCGGCGGCCTGAAGGACGGCCGATCTGTACAGATCGGCCAGTGGCGCTCCGTCAGCGGCGTAGACTTGTCCATCGCGCATGTTTCGGCGAGAAGGACACAACGTGGATTCAACCCCCAAAGATCTCGAACGTGAGTTGGCCATCGAGCAAGCGCATGTCGATCTGGTCTACCGGCACCTGAAGAAGGCAACCAAGTCAGCCCGAAGAGTGGCGTCCTCGGGCCGGCAGATCTACCGGTCCGACCGCCAGACCTGGATGCGCGAGGAGGACGGCACCGCCCTCTTCGAACGCGACGCGTTCGCCTTCCAGGCCGCCCGTCGCCTGGCCATCCTGGACGCCGAGCACGAGGGTCTGGTGTTCGGCCGGCTCGACCACACCGACGGTGAGATCCGCTACATCGGACGCATCGGCGTCCGCGACGACGAGTACGAACCGCTGGTGATCGACTGGCGCGCGCGTGCCGCCGAACCGTTCTACCGGGCCACGGCCACCGAGCCGATGGACGTGGCGCGCCGGCGCGTCCTGCGCTGCCGCAACGACATCGTCATCGGCATCGAGGACGACCTGCTGGACAGCTCGCAGCCGAACGACGAACTGGTGATCATCGGTGAGGGTGCGCTGATGGCGGCGCTCAAGCGCGCCCGCGGGCACCAGATGCGCGACATCGTCGAGACTATTCAGGCCGAGCAGGACCAGGCGATCCGCGCCGACTATCCGGGCGTAACCGTGATCAGCGGCGGTCCCGGCACCGGCAAGACCGTGGTCGCGCTACATCGCGCCGCCTACCTGCTCTATTCGAACCGGCGTCGGTTCGAGCGCGGCGGCATCCTGGTGATCGGGCCGAGCAGCCTCTTCATGAACTACATCGAGCGCGTGTTGCCTTCCCTCGGCGAGGACTCGGTGACGCTGCGCCCGATCGGCGGCGTGGCCGTGGACACGCTCGGCCTCACCGCCGCTCGCATCGACTCGGCGGCGGCGGCCACAATCAAGGGCAGCCTGCGCATGGTGCCCCTGCTGAAACGACTGGTGAACCTGCCCTGGCTCGACCCGGCAGACGATCAGCCGCCGCTTCGGGTCACCGTGAAGGGTGAGGTGCTGAGCCTCTCCGAGACCACGCTGGCCCGCCTTCGTCGGGACCTCCTCACCCGGCACAAGGCGAATGCCGCGCGTCCGGCCGCCGAAGCCGCGGTTATGGACGCGTTGTACGCCCAGTTGCCGGAAGAGCTGGAGATGGACCTGGAGACCATGACCGAGCTGGTCAGCGACTCCGCCGCCTACCGGATGTTCCTGCGGGCCTGGTGGCCCGACCTGACCGCGACCGACGTCCTGCGGCGCCTCGCGTCCGCTCGGGTGGGCGCGAGGGTGGGTGAAGGCATCCTGAACGCGGAAGAGCAGGCCGAGCTGGCTGCGTCCTTCGGTTTCGAGGACTGGTCGGTCGCCGACGTCGCGCTGCTGGACGAACTGGTGGCGATGATCGGTCCGATCGTCGCGGACGAGGCCGACGAGCCGCTGGCCTTCCTCGCCGACGGCGCCGAGATGAGCGAGGTGGTGACTACCGCCGATCGGTTGCGGGACGCCCACGAGGTCGATCCGCACGCCGACCCCCACGACACCTTCGCGCACGTGCTGGTGGACGAGGCACAGGACATCAGCCCAATGCAGTGGCGCATGCTGCGCCGTCGCGGCAGCCAGGCGAGCTGGACGATCGTCGGCGACCCGGCGCAGAGTTCGTGGCCCGACCTCGGCGAGTCCGAGCATGCACTGACTGAGCTGATCGGCTCGGCCCCGCACCGCAGCTACCGGCTGTCCACGAACTACCGGAGTCCGGCGGAGGTGTTCCGGTTGGCCGCGGACGTGGTGCGCCGCGACTACCCGCAGGCCGACCTGCCGCAGGCCGTCCGCTCGACCGGGGTGGAGCCGCTGCTGCTCACCAGTTCCGGGCCGGCTCTCGCCGATCTCCTGGACGAGGTCGTGGCCGACTTGGCCGGCCAGGTGGAAGGCACGATCGGGGTGATCGCGCCGCCGTCGCGTCTGTCGGGGTTGGCGACGGCCGACCTGGCCGGGGTCGCTCCGCATTCCCAGCGGGTGACCTTCGTCAGCCCGCTGAACGCCAAGGGCCTGGAGTTCGACGCCGTCGTGGTGGTCGCACCGGACGAGATCGTCGCGGAATCCCCCGGCGGTACCCGTGTGCTCTACGTCTCGCTGACCCGTCCCACCCAGCGACTGGTCACGATCGACGTCGGCCCGGACGCCGCCCGCTGGCGCGCCTGACCTACCCTGGGCCCCTTCGCCCTCCCCACATCTCCGTCTCTTCCGAGTTGTCAGAACTTCACGGCGCTGGGACGCCGTGAAGTTCTGACAACTCGGAAGTGGGGGAAGGGGAAATGGGGGAGGGCTCAGGGAGCACTGGATGAGCTTGCCTTCTTAGGCCTGGCGCAGCCGGGCCAGTATCTCCGCGGTGGCCGGCGAGCGGTTCTGGGTGAAGAACTGCAGCCCGGGAGCCCCGCCCACCAGCAGGCGGTCGCACAGTTCGGTGGCCACCTCGAGCCCGACCGCCCGAACCGCCGCTGCGTCGTCAGCGACCGCGTGCAGACGGGCAACCAGCGGTTCCGGCAGCGCGGCCCCGGAGAGAGTGGCGAACCGCTCGATCTGGCGGACGTTCGTGACCGGCATGATCCCGGCGATGATCGGCAGTTCGCAACCGAGTGCCCGAACGCGCTCGACCAGGCGGAAGTAGGCGTCCGCCTCGAAGAAGAGTTGCGTGATGGCGAACTCGGCTCCGGCCTGCTCCTTGTCGGCAAGGATGCCCGCGTCCAGGTCGAGGTCGTGGTTCTCGGGGTGACCGTCCGGGAATGCGGCCACGCCGACGCAGAAATCGCCGCTCGCTTTCACTAGTTCGACCAGTTCGGTGGCGTTGTTCAGCCCGCCGGGGTGGCGTTCCCAGCCACTGGTCGGCCCGCCGGTCGGGTCGCCTCGTACCGCGAGGATGTGCCACACCCCCGCGTTCGCGTAGGCGTCGATCGCTCCGCACAGATCGTCAATAGATTGGTTGACGCAGGTGAGGTGACCCATGGTGAGCGATGCGGTCGTCGCCTGGATGAGCCGGGTGGCATCGATGGTGCGGGCCCGCGTGGAACCGCTCGCCCCGTAAGTGACCGACACGAAGTCGGGGCGAAGTGGTTCGAGCGCCGCGATCGCGTCCAGCAATTGGGCCTGGCCGGCGTCGTCCTTGGGCGGGAAGAACTCGAAGGACATCGTCGGGTGATCGCCGATCGCCAGGATTTCGGCGATGGACGGCGGTCGGGGCGAGGGCATGGGGGCAAGGGTAGGCCAGCGTCCGCGGGCGCGGCAGTCTAGGCTCAGACCGTGGTCAAACTGGACGCCGCGGATCCGCTCTCCGCCGAGCTGAGCGCCGCGGTCAGCGCGGAACTGGCCACCTTCATCGACGACCGCGGAGCCGTCCTGGCTGAGCTGGGACCGGAGGTGGCCGACCTCGTCGAGCTGGCGAAGGCGTTCACAACGGGCGGCAAGCGGCTTCGTCCGGCCTTCTGTTCGTGGGGCTACCTGGCCGCCGCGGGCGGTGATTCGCTCCCTGACTACGTGTTGCGCGCGGCGGCGAGCCTCGACCTGCTGCACGTGAGCGCTCTGGTGCACGACGACGTGATGGACGGGTCGGACACACGGCGCGGCCTACCGGCGGCACACGTGCAGCTGGCTGCTCGGCACGCGGCGTCCGGACGCCGTGGAGCCCCCGAGGACTTCGGACGGGCGGGCGCGATCCTCTTGGGCGACCTGCTGCTGATGTGGTCGGTGGAGTTGTTCACAGCGTGCGGCGCGCCGATCAAGCGGATGGCCGCCGCCCAGCCGTTGGCCGCCGCGGTGCGCGCCGAAGTGACCGGGGGGCAGTACCTCGACATCTCCGCGCAGACCCGGTCGCCGCTGGACGCCCGGCGCGAACCTGAGTCGGTGCTGGCGCAGGTGCGGAGGGTGGTCGAGTTCAAGACTGCGAAGTACACCGTAGTACGTCCACTGCAGATCGGAGCCGCTCTCGGGGGTGCGGACGGAGCCTTGCTGGACGCGCTGGCGCACTACGGCTCGCCGCTGGGCCGAGCGTTCCAGTACCGCGACGACGTGCTGGGCGTGTTCGGGGACGAGGCCCTCACCGGCAAGCCCGCCGGCGACGACCTGCGCGAGGGCAAGCTGACGGTGCTGATCGCCAAAGCCATGGCCGCCGCCGATGCGGAATCCGCGACCCGCCTGGACGCCCTGCTCGGTCGGGCGCTCTCCCCCGCCGAGGTGGGCGCCGCCCGTCAGCTCATCACCGAGTCCGGCGCGCTGGCCGCAACCGAGGCCGAGATCCTGGCGGACACGCGCGCAGCCCTGGATGCGCTCGCCGAGGTGCCAGACCCCGCCGCCACCGGCCTGCGCCGCCTGGCCGAGCTTGCCACCCAGCGAGCTACCTGACGGCGTACGAAAGATCGCCCCCGACACCTCGATGGAAGAAGACGGACGCCCTTCGTGACGGCTCGCTCGCAGGCTCACGAGCCTCCTCAGGGAGCGTTATGGGGCGATCCCGAGCTGAGGAGCCATCCCCGAGGAACGAGCCCGGCCAACCCAACAACGGTCCCTGAGCAGCCGACCCGGCGAGAAACG
>DAORUI010000177.1:0-5130 GCA_035433085.1 Propionicimonas sp.
CGGCCCGCCCCGCACGGGGCGGGCCGTTCCGCGTCCCCGACGGGCAGGGATAAGCTGAACGAAAAGGGGACGGTTCCCTTTCCGTTCAACTTCTCCACAGTCATGGCGGGAGCTCAGGGCTGCGACGAGCGTTCTGTGGATAACCTGAACGGAAAAGGAACCGTCCCCTTCTCCGTCAGGCGTTGAACTTGTAGCCGAGACCGCGGACGGTCGCCAGCAGGACGGGGTTCGCCGGGTCGACCTCCAGTTTCGCGCGCAGGCGCTTCACGTGGACGTCGAGGGTCTTGGTGTCGCCCACGTAGTCGGCGCCCCAGACAAGGTCGATCAGCTGGCCCCGGGTGAGCACCCGGCCGGCGTTGCGCAGCAGCACCTCGAGAAGCTCGAACTCCTTCAGCGCCAGTTGCACCGGCATCCCCCGGACGGTGGTCTCGTGTCGGTCGGTGTCCATGCGGACGCCGCCGGCCTCGATCACGTCCATTGCCGGCTCCGCGTCCGTACCTCGTCGTAGTACGGCGCGGATCCGTGCGACGAGTTCTCGGTGGCTGAAGGGCTTGGTGACGTAGTCGTCCGCACCGAGTTCCAGCCCCACGACTTTGTCGATCTCGCTGTCCCGGGCCGTGACCATGATGATCGGCACGCTGCCGCGCGACCGTAGTTGACGACAGACCTCGGTGCCCGACATCCCAGGCATCATCAGGTCGAGCAGCACGATATCGGCGCCCTGCCGGTCGAAGGCGGCCAGGCCGGCGGCACCGTCCGCTGCTTCGGCGACCTCGAAGCCCTCCTTCGCAAGCAGATATCCGAGCGTCTCCCGGTAGCTGGCCTCGTCCTCGATGATCAGTACGCGGGTCACGGGCGGACCCCTTCCTGGCTGCTCGGCAGCCTCAGCGTGAATGTTGAGCCCTGGCCGAGCTTGCTCCACACGGTCACCTCGCCACCGTGCGCGGCGGCGACGTGCTTGACGATGGACAGGCCCAGCCCGGTGCCGCCGCTCGCGCGGCTGCGGTCGGCGTCCACCCGGTAGAAGCGTTCGAAGATGCGTGCCTGGTCGGCTGCGCTGATGCCGATGCCGTTGTCCGAGACCCGCACCTCCACCTGGTCGCCGACCGCGTGGCTGGTAACCGCGACCCGCGCGCCCGGCTCGGAGTAGGCGATCGCGTTCTGCACCAGGTTGGTGATCGCGGTCTGCAATTGCTCGGCGTCGCCCTGCACGACCAGTCCGGGGGCGGTGGCGAGCGAGAGCTGGATCGATCCTGCCTCGGCCAAGTGCCGGCAGCGGGCGACCGCGGCGTCCATCACCTCAGCGATGTCCACCGGGTGCGCAGCGAGCAGCGGATCGGCCGCCTGCAGCCGGGAGAGCGCGATGATCTGGCTGACCAACTCGTTGAGCCGGGCGGTCTCGCGGGCCAGTTTGCCCACGAAGTTGTGGACGGCGTCAGCGTCGTCGGCTGCTGCGTCCGCCGCTTCGGCGAGCAGGGAGATCGCGCCGATCGGGGTCTTCAGCTCGTGGGTGATGTTCGCCACGAAGTCGCGCCGAGTCTCGCTGAACCGCAGGTCGGCCGAGCGGTCCTCGCCGACCACCAGCAGCGCGCCGTTCGGCAGCGGTGTGACCTTCACGGCAAGCTGCACCGGGGGACTGGCCGGGCCCGCAGGTAGCCGTAGGTCGCGCTCCTGGGTGCGTCCCTCGGCACGGGCGGACGAGAACATGGCCGAGACGAGCCCCGGGCCGATGCTGGAACCGCGCACGAGGCCGCACGCCTTCGCGAAAGCGGACGCCGCGAGTACCGCGTCCGAATCGTCGAGAACCGCGACCGCAGCCCGCAGCGGGGTCAGGATCTCGGTCAGTTCCGCCCGGCTGATGATCTGGCTGGCCGCGCGGGCCGACGCGGCCCGCATGCCAAGCCAGACGGCCAGCGCGCCGAGCCCGACCCCAAGCACCAACCCCAGAAGGCCAAGCGCGATCGGCGTCATGTTCTGGAGTCTAGACAGACTCGTCGTGCTCAAATGCCGCTGGTCGCGCCAGGGACGCTGCCCGTGCGGGAAGATTCACCCAGCGTTCACCTGATGTTCGGACGCGGGCCGATCGGCGGGACAGGGACACTGCCTAGCCTTGGGCCAAGACAGTATTCGCCGACTCGTTCGGCGTCCGGCGATCACGGAAGACGGAGTATGCGCGATAACTACCACGAGAGTCTCGAGAGTGTGGTCACCGATCTGGTGGGCATGAGCGAATCGGTGCAGGTGGCCGTCCGCGAAGCCACGATCGCCCTGCTCGAGGCCGATCTGGCCACCGCCGAGCGGGTGATCTCCGAGGACGCGAAGATCGACGCCCTGCACGATCAGTTGGAGGCGCGCTGCTTCACCCTGCTGGCGCGGCAGGCGCCGGTGGCCGGCGAACTGCGGACGGTGGTAGCTGCCCTCCGGATGGTGGCCGACCTGGCCCGGATGGGCGACCTTGCCGCGCACGTGGCCAAGATCGCCCGGCTGCGCTACCCCGAGCACGCCATCCCGGAAGGACTGGTGGCCAACTTCACGCTCGTGGCGCGGGTGGCTGAGGAAATGGTGCAGACCGCCGGGCGATCGCTGCGCGAGCGCAACGCGCACGACGCAGGCAAGCTCGCCGAGAGCGACCAGGAAATGGACGAACTGCGCAAGAGCCAGTTCCGGGTGATGCTGAACAAGGATTGGCCGTACTCGGTGGAGGCCGCGGTCGACGTGGCCCTGCTCGGCCGCTACTACGAGCGCATCGCCGATCACGCCGCCATCATGGCGTCGCGCGTGATCTACGTGGTCACCGGCCTGATGCCCGAAGGCGAGAACTGGCCCGTCGCCTAAGCGACTATCGGCGCCCAATCAGTAAACACCGAGGGCCACCGTTTCGGTCGCCGGCCTGTACCGGAGTACAGGCCTTCGACCGAAACGGTGGCCCTCGATGGTCTGGCCTACTTCTTGCCCTGGTTCTTCACGGCTTCGATCGCCGCGGCGGCAGCCGCCGGATCGAGGTAGCGGCCGCCCGGGGTGAGCGGACGCAGGTCGTCGTCCAGTTCGTAGAGCAGCGGGATGCCCGTGGGGATGTTCAGCCCGGCGATGTCGGCGTCGCTGATGCCGTCCAGATGCTTCACCAGGGCTCGCAGTGAGTTGCCGTGGGCCGCGACCAGGGTCACCTTCCCGTCCCTCAGGTCGGGGACGATCGAGTCGTACCAGTACGGCAGCATCCGCACAACGACGTCCTTGAGGCACTCGGTGAGCGGACGCGCCTCGGTCGGCAGGAACGCGTAGCGCGCGTCATCGACCTGGGTGTAGGTGTTGTCGGGCTCCAGCGGCGGCGGCGGGGTGTCGTAGGAGCGGCGCCAGAGCATGAACTTCTCCTCGCCGTAGGCCTCTAGCGTCTCGGCCTTGTTCTTGCCCTGTAGATTGCCGTAGTGGCGCTCGTTCAGCCGCCAGGAGCGGCGCACCGGGATCCAGTGCCGGTCGCAGCCGTCGAGGGCCAGGTTCGCGGTGTGAATTGCGCGACGCAGCACCGACGTGTGCACGACGTCGGGCAGCAGCCCCTCGGCCTTGAGGAGCTCGGCGCCGCGCTTGGCCTCGCCGACGCCCTTCTCGTTGATGTCCACGTCCACCCACCCGGTGAACAGGTTCTTGGCGTTCCACTCGCTCTCGCCATGGCGGAGCAGGATCAGCGTTGCAGTCATGCGGTAAGCCTATCGGCCCGAACGTGCCGCGATCTCGACCGCGGACGGTTCGCGCAGCCCCATATTGACCGGTTGCGCGCGTCCAGGGACGAGATCGCGTCATAGCCCCGCCGAACCTTCCGGCATCGCACCCAGAATCCGACCGAGCGTGGTCTCGACGGGCTCGACCAGCCGAATCGGTGGGATGACGGCGGATCTTGACTGGGAGAGAATCGAGCCATGAGCGAACCACGACTTGCCGTAGTCACCGGAGCGAGCAGCGGCATCGGCGCAGCCACGGCCAGGCAGTTGGCCGGCCAGGGCTTCGAGGTGATCTGTGCCGCGCGGCGCAGCGATCGCATCGAGGCGCTCGCCGCAGAGATCGGCGGGCGCGCGCTGGTCTGCGACGTGACCGATCCCGAGGACGTGGCCGCGCTCGCCGCGTCCGTCGGCGGACGCTTGGACGTGCTGGTGAACAACGCCGGCGGCGCGTTCGGACTGGAACCGGTTGCGCAGGCCGACACCGACGCCTGGGAGCGGATGTTCTCGGTGAACGTGATCGGTACCGAGCGGGTCACCCGGGCCTTGCTGCCGGCCTTGGTCGCCGCGCGAGGTGCGATCGTGTTCGTCACCTCCACTGCGGCGGACGCGGCCTACGAGGGCGCCGCGGGCTACTGCGGGGCGAAAGCGGCCGAGCGGATGATCGCCGGTGCCCTGCGTCTGGAATTCTTCGACCAGCCGATTCGGATCACCGAGATCTGCCCCGGCATGGTGGCCACCGACGAATTCGCGCTCACCCGCTTCGGCGGTGACCAGCAGAAAGCGGATGCGGTCTACGCCGGCGTCCCCGACCCGTTGTCGGCCGACGATGTGGCCGAGGCCATCACCTGGATGGCCACCCGCCCCGCGCATGTGAACATCGACCGGCTGGTGATCCGTCCGGTGGCCCAAGCGGCTCAGCACAAGGTGTTTCGCGGCAGCTACCGCTAGTCCACAGCGCGTGCGGAGGTAACCACCAAGCATGACCGGTGAGATTCGGGCGACCGGCATGCCTGGCTCGGGTTAGGGTTTCCTCTCGTGACCGACATCACCGTCTTCTCTGGGCACGCCCACCGCGAGTTCGCCGAGGAGATGTGCGGCATCCTCGGGGTCGAGCTCTCCCCGTCCCGGCTCTCCCGTTTCTCCAACGACTGCATGCAGGTGCAGTTGCGAGCCAACTGCCGCCGGCGCGACGTGTACATCGTCCAGCCGCTGGTGCCGCCCACGCAGGAGAACCTGATGGAGCTCCTGATGATGGCGGACGCCGCGCGCGGCGCCTCAGCCGCGTCCGTCACGGTGGTCATGCCGCACTACGCGTATGCCCGCTCGGACAAGAAGGACCAGCCGCGCATTAGCATCGGCGGACGGCTGGTCGCCGACCTGATCCACACCGCCGGCGCCAATCGGGTGCTGACCATGG
>DAORUI010000178.1:0-2849 GCA_035433085.1 Propionicimonas sp.
CTCAGTTGTCGACCCGCTCGCACATCGAAGGCTCATGCCTTCACCTAGAAGGACGGCGCTCATGACGCAAGACGAAGTGGGCCGCGCAGGTCCAGGAATCGAAGCGGCACAAACCTCGGCAGAACCAACCAGAGACAGAGCGTTGATAGCCTGAGCGGGTGACACCAGAGACGGTTGCCCGGATCGTCGAGCGCCGCGATGATGCGGCGTTCGTCCATCTGCTGCGCGAGGCGGACTCCGAGTTCGCGGACGCCACGTTCGTGCTGATGTTGTCCGATTTTCTGCGTGCCGAACCCGGGCTGTGCGACGACTGGGCGCTCTGGAGCGGTGACCAGCGTTGGACCCCGAGTGCCTTCGTGGAAGGGACGACGACCGGCTGGTTCGATACTGATCGCCGCCACGTGCGCACCCATCCAGACCAGGCCAGTGCCGTGGCCGACTTCATACACCGGATGGCCGCCGGGCTCGCCAGGGAAGAGATAGTCGAGCCGAGCACGTCAGATTGAATCCGGAGATGACGAAGGTGGCCCGTCGCGGACATCGTTCCTCGCGACTCAGTCCCATCCCTAACCTGTAGGTATGTCGTCCCTCTTCGATTCGCTGCAACTGCGCGATGTGACCATCCCGAACCGCATCTTCCTGGCGCCCATGTGCCAGTACCAGGCCGTCGACGGCATGCCCAACGACTGGCACCTGGTGCACTACGGGGCGCGGGCCGCGGGCGGTTTCGGGCTGGTCATCGCCGAAGCCACCGGCGTGCTGCCCGAGGGACGGATCACCCCCAACTGCTGCGGGCTATGGAACGACGAACAGGCGGCCGCATGGCAGCGAATCGTCGACTTCGGCCACAGCCAGGGCGCGAAGATGGCCGTCCAGCTGCAGCACGCTGGACGCAAGGCGTCCGTCTATCGAGACTTCGAAGCGGGCAAATCGGGGTCGATTCCCCTTGGCGAGGGCGGTTGGGAAACCATCGGCCCGTCCGCGATCCCGTTCCCTGGCCTGGTCGCCCCACGCGAGGCCACCCAGGCCGAGATCGACGAGGTGGTCGCCGCCTTCGCTGCAGCCGCCCAGCGCGCGGATGCCGCCGGCTTCGACGCCGTTGAGGTGCACGCCGCCCACGGCTACCTGATCTTCCAGTTCCTCTCGCCCCTCTCGAACCATCGGACGGACGGCTACGGCGGCGACCTGACCGGACGCTCCCGCATGCTCCTCGAGGTCGTGGACGCGATTCGCGCGGTCTGGCCGGCCGGCAAGCCGCTGCTGGTGCGCATCTCGGCTACCGAATGGGTCGAGGGCGGCTTCACTCTGGAGGAGGCCACTGAGGTCGCGCGGTTGCTCGGCGAGCATGGCGTCGACCTGGTCGACGTCTCCAGCGGCGGCAACGTCCTGGCGAGGATCCCGGCCGACCCGGGCTACCAGGTGCCGCTCGCTGCCGCCGTCCGCAAGGCCGGGGTGCCGGTGAGCGCGGTGGGCCGGATCACCGAACCTGCGCAGGCGCAGGCCATTCTCGACGAAGGCCTGGCGGACGTGGTCTCAGTCGGCCGCGTAGCCCTGCGCGAACCGTCCTGGCCGCTGCGCGCCGCCGCCGAGCTGGACGCCGACAGCATGGCCCGCTACCCCGACTCCTACCAGCGCGGACGCTGGCCGGCGATCGAACCCGTCCGCTGACCAAGGAACTGCACCGATTTGCCCCCAAGTGCCGCTCAGATTGTCGATTCTGGCTCGGCCGAACGGAGTTCGGGGCAATTCGGTTCACCGGCTTCGAAGGAGTAGGCCCGCGCTAGAGTCGTGCCAACGGACCACCGGCGGAGGTATTGATGGCGAAACGAGCCACCTTGGCCGATGTGGCGAGGCTCGCTGGACTGTCGCCGACCACTGTGAGCATGGTGCTCAACAACCGTCCGAACACGCGGCTGTCGGAGGAGGCGGCTGAGCGCGTCCGGGCGGCTGCGGCGCAGCTGAACTACCGTCCGAACCCGGCGGCGCGCGGACTGCGCCTGGGCAAGACGCGGACGGTCGGGTTCATCTCCGACGAGGTGACGATCACGCGGTACGCGTCAGCGATGATCCGCGGGCTGCTCGAAGAGGCCGAGAAGCGCGAGCACACCGTGCTGATCGCCGAATCCGGACGCAAGGTCAAGCGGATGGCTGAGGCGCTGGACGCGATGCTCGATCGGCAGACCGACGGGATCGTGTTCGGCATGCAGGCGGCGAAGCAGATCGAGGTGCCGAAACTGTCAGCCGATGTGCCTGTGGTACTCGCGAACGCCACAAGCACCGCCGGACACCCGTGCGTGCTGCCGGACGAGTACCGGGCCGGCTACGACGCGGTGAGGTATCTGACCGATCGCGGACACCGGCGTCTGGCGCTGATCGGACGCTCCAAGGATCTGCTCGATGTCGCCAACTCGGCGACGGTGGCGAACCGTTACGCCGGTATGGATGCCGCACTCGCCGAAGCCGGGCTGGCGTTCGAGTTCGAGGTGACCGCAGGCAAGGACTGGGAGCCGGAACTCGGCTACCAGGGCGCCCACCAGATCTTGTCGTCCGCTTCCGTGACCGCTGTGGTTGCAGCGAACGACCGGGTGGCCTTCGGCGTCTACCAGGCCGCACAGGAGCGCGGCCTGCGCGTGCCCGAGGACCTTTCGGTGATCTCGTTCGACGACGAGTACCTGGCGTCGTACCTGCGTCCGGGGCTCACGACGATGCACATCCCCTACCGCGAGATGGGCCGCTCCGCCATGAGCCTGGTGCTGGACGGGGACGCGCCCGCCAAAACCCTGATCCCCATGCCAGTTCGCGAACGCGGATCGGTGCGAACGCTCGACTGAGCAAATCGGTGGCTGAGC
>DAORUI010000178.1:2949-5060 GCA_035433085.1 Propionicimonas sp.
CGATCCGCTCGCGGAGGCCGGCGAGCTGATGGGTCAACTCCGCAGGCAACTTGTCGCCGAACTGGGCGAAATACTCCTCGGTGAGGTCGGCTTCGTGGGCCCAGGCGTCGGGGTCGAGTTCGAACAGGGCGGCGAGCTGAGCCTCGGTGATGTCGAGGCCTTCCACGTTCAGGTCACCAGGCACCGGGATGCGCCCGCTGATCGCGTCCACAGCCTCGATCTCGCCGTTGACCCGGCGCAGCGCCCACTCGATCGGACGGGAGTTGTCGCCGAACCCCGGCCACAGCCACGAGCCGTCGGCGTCCTTGCGGAACCAGTTCACCTGGAAGATGCGCGGGGCCTTGTCGCCCAACACCTCGCCGATCTCCAGCCAGTGCGCCCAGTAGTCGGCCATGTTGTAGCCGCAGAAGGGGAGCATGGCGAAGGGGTCCCGACGCAGCGAACCGACGGCGCCCTCGGCCGCAGCGGTCTGCTCGGACGAGACCGTGGCGCCCACGAAGACGCCGTGGTTCCAGTCGTACGACTCGCTGATCAGAGGCACATTGGACGCCCGGCGCCCGCCGAAGAGGATGACGTCGATCGGCACGCCGGCAGGATCCTCCCAGTCGGGTGAGATCGATTCGGCCTGGGAGGCGTGCACGGTGAACCGGCTGTTCGGGTGCGCGGCGGGACGGCCGGCGTCCGGCGTCCAGTCGTTGCCCTGCCAGTCGATGAGGTGGGCGGGGGCGTCCTTCGTGAGGCCTTCCCACCAGATGTCGCCGTCGTCGGTGAGCGCGACGTTGGTGAAGATGACGTCGTGGTCGAGGGCGTTGAGGCAGGTCGGGTTGGTCTCCGGAGAGGTGCCCGGGGCGACTCCGAAGAAGCCCGACTCGGGGTTGATGGCGTAGAGGCGGCCGTCGGCGCCGGGACGCATCCAGGCGATGTCGTCGCCGACGGTCTCGACCTTCCAGCCGGGGATGGTCGGACGCAGCATGGCCAGGTTGGTCTTGCCGCAGGCGGACGGGAAGGCTGCGGTGAGGTGGTACTCGCGTCCGTCGGGGCCGGTGATCTTGAGGATGAGCATGTGCTCGGCGAGCCAGCCCTGCTCGCGGGCGAGGACGGAGGCGATCCGCAGGGCGTAGCACTTCTTGCCGAGCAGGGCATTGCCGCCGTAGCCGGAGCCGAAAGACCAGATCTCGTGGGTCTCGGGGAAATGGGTGATGTACTTGTCGTCGTTGCACGGCCAGGCGACGTCGGGACGGGTGTTGCCCTCGGCGTCAACGAGCGGGTAGCCGACGGTGTGGACGGCGGGCACCCAGGCTTCGCCGGCGGCGATGCGATCGAGGGCGGCGGCACCCATGCGGGTCATGATCCGCATATTGGTGACGACGTAGGGGGAGTCGGAGATCTCGATGCCGAGTTTGCTGATTTCGCCGCCCAGGGGTCCCATGGAGAACGGGATGACGTACATGGTGCGTCCGCGCATCGAGCCGACGAACTTGCCCGCGAGGGTCTTCTTCATCTCGACGGGGTCGGCCCAGTTGTTGGTCGGACCGGCGTCTTCTTCCTTCACTGAGCAGATGAAGGTGCGCGATTCGACCCGGGCGACATCGGACGGCTCGGAGCGGGCCAGGTAGCAGCCCGGACGCAGGTCTTCGTTGAGCTTGATCAGGGTGCCGGACGCGACCATCTCGGCATAGAGGCGATCGCGCTCCGCGACCGTGCCGTCGCACCAGTGGACGGCGTCCGGCTGGGTGAGTTCGGCAACGCCGGTCACCCACTTGACGAGCTCGTCGGGCGCGTTCGCCGGGGCGTTGATGGTGATTGGGCTGGTATCCACGGTCATGAATCTCCTTGGCGTTCGCGTCAGTGCGTGCGGCTAGCCTCAATGGTGCCCCAGGAGAGTGTGCCCGGGCTGGGGTTTCGCCCATTGAATGAAGCATTATCCGCACGCGCTCGCTACCCCGGTGGGTACTCAGGGAATGCGTCTCATGCTGAATCGGTTTGGCTCCAGGCTCGCTGGCTGAGCCTGACGAAGCCCGCCCACCGCTGGCTGAGCCTGACGAAGCCCGCCCAGCGCTGGCTGAGCCTGACGAAGCCCGCCCACCGCTGGCTGAGCCTGACGAAGCCCG
>DAORUI010000179.1:0-5050 GCA_035433085.1 Propionicimonas sp.
GGGATGCGCACCAGACCATCGGTCGCCGCGTCGCCGACCGCCTGACTGATGGACAACGAGAGGAACGCCACCAGCGGGTGGCCGAGGGTCGCCGGGTCGACGCGCTGGTCGAACGAACGCAGGTCGGCGCTAAGTCGCTTCAGCCTCGCCTGAACAGTGTTGCGGGCGATCCCGAGCTGGCGCGACAACGCGAGAGTGGTCGCGTCCGGGTCGTCGTCGAGGGCCAGCAGGATGCGAGCATCGAGAGGATCAATCGAAGTCATAATGAGCATCATGCCCGCCAGGCAGCTTTCGGTAAAGCACAATGCTCACCTTCTACATTCTCGTTTGCGCAGCATGCATGGACCCGTCCAGAATGGCACCGAACAGAAAGAGGCTGATGACCGAGTATCCCAAGCAACGGCCCGCCGTCGCCGCGCTGCCCGCCTACGTCGCCGGCAGGAAGGCGTCCGGTGCCCGAATCGCGGCGCTGGCTTCGAACGAAAGCCACTTCGCCCCCCTGCCCGCGGTGCTGGCGGCAATCACCGAAGCCGCCGGTCAGGTGAACCGATACCCCGACATGGCCAGCATCGCGCTGCGTGACGCCATCGCCGCGGCCGCCCACGTGCGGCCAGAGAACGTCGCGGTCGGCCCGGGCAGCGTCGGGGTGCTGGCTCAGCTGATCACCTCGGTGTGCGATCCCGGCGACGAGGTGGTCTTCGCGTGGCGCTCCTTCGAGGCATACCCGATCCTGTGCCAGTTGGCCGGTGCGGTGGGTGTCCGCGTGCCGTTGGCGGAGGAACGCCACGACCTCCCTGCGATGGCGGCGGCGATCACCGAGCGGACCAAGGTGGTGCTGCTCTGCTCGCCGAACAACCCGACTGGGACGGCCATCAGCGATGCCGAGCTGGCGCACTTCCTCAATCACGTGCCCAGCCGCGTGCTGGTGGTACTCGACGAGGCGTACCGCGAGTACGCCGACGGCGAGGCGCCCGACAGCGTCCGCCTGCTGGCGCTGGACCACCCCAACCTCTGCGTACTGCGGACGTTCTCGAAGGCCTACGGGCTGGCCGGGCTCCGGGTGGGCTATGGGATCGCGAGCGTCGAGATCGCGACCGGCCTACGCAAGGCGCAGATCCCGTTCTCGGTGAGCAACGTCGCTGAGGCCGCGGCGCTGGCCGCCCTGGCGTCGGCCGACGGGATGCGCGCACGCGTCGCCGAGGTGGTGGCTGAGCGCGAACGACTGCTTCCGGCCATCCGAGCTCTCGGCTGGGACACGCCCGAGAGTGCGGCGAACTTCATCTGGCTACGCGCCGACGATGCCGAGCGGGAGCGCCTGGTCGCAGCGTTCGATGCCGCCGAGATCCTGGTGCGCGGCTACCCGGGCGACGGCGTCCGCGTGACCGTGGGGGATGCGGCGAGCAATGACCGCGTACTGGCCGTGCTGGCGGGGTTCCAGAGGTGAGCGCCACCGCCCAGCTGCCTGCGTCAGTCGCACGGCACTCCCTCGTGGAAGATGCGTTCGGACTGCTGAGCGGCACGTTCGTGGCTTCGCTGGGGATCCACCTGCTGCACACCGCCCACGCGGTGACCGGCGGGACTGCCGGGCTGAGCCTGCTGCTCACCTACGCCACCGGCTGGCCGTTCGGGGTGCTGTACGTGCTCACCAACCTGCCGTTTCTCGCACTGGCCGTGCGACGTAAGGGTTGGGACTTCACGGTGCGAACCCTGCTGTCGGTCGGCCTGGTCTCTGCGTTCGCGTCGCTGCATCCACTCGCTCTGCCGGGGCTGCAGATCGAGCCGATTTACGCGACCCTGGTCGGCAACCTCCTGGCCGGCGTGGGCATGCTGATGCTGTTCCGGCACCGGTCGAGCCTTGGCGGGCTCAACACGCTCGCTCTGATCGTGCAGGAACAGGTGGGCTGGCGCGCCGGCTACGTGCAACTCGCGCTGGACGCGGTGATCATCGCCTGCGCCCTGGCCGTGGTGCCGCTGAGCAGCGTGTTGTTGTCGGCGGCGGGAGCGGTCGTGCTGAACGTCGTGCTCGCGCTCAACCACCGTCCTGGGCGCTACCTGGGCCAGTAGCCACGGGGCGACTTGGCGTCTGGGGCTCTGAACACCGGATCAGGTTGGATTCTGGAGACCTCCACGCAACCCACCGGCTCGTTCGCCCGAAAGGCGGGATACCAGCTGGGTCAGGCGGCGCGTCCGGGCCGCTTCGCCCGATCCGCGGGTTATCGGTTCCCCAGCAGAGCCGACAAGCCCCGTTTCGGGCGAAACACAGTTCCCAGCGATGAGCATGGTGCCCATACCCCGACTGTCGGGCGAACCAACCACATCCTGGTGCCTACCTGGCAATAAGCCCTCGAACCGACGGGCCGTGCCGGCGATCAAACCTGATCGTCGCGGCGCTCGATCACGCTGGTGTGCTTGGTGCGGGTGGCTTGGGCGTTGGTGACGAGCCCGAGCACCAACGCCAGAGCGCCGGCGCCCATGCAGATGTACCCGATCATCGACAGGTCGACTCCAGGCACCGCGTCGCGCACGGCGAAGCTGAGAATGGCGCCGATCACAAGCAGCACGATTCCGATACCCATTCCCATGGCGATCCTCTCGGTCGGTTCACGCCCTTCGTACCCCAGGGGTGCCCCACCAAACCCGTCGGCCCGAACTCAGCGCAGGTCAATCCAGGCCGAAATAGCCGGGGTCGTCGAGGAATCGGCGATAGAGGGAAACGGTCATGAGTTCACTCCATGTCCGGTGATGCAACCCATCCTCGTCCAACTCGACTATCCGTGCGCCAGGGATGGCGGTGAGGATCGGCGAGTGGGTCGCCATCAGCACCTGGACACCTTCTTCGCGCAACTGCCCCAGCTGATTGGCGAGCTTGACCTGCGACAGGAACGACAGGCCTGCCTCCGGCTCGTCGAGCACCAGGAGGCCGCCCCGACGGGTCAGGTGGATGAGCTTGGTTTCGAGCAACTCGTTGAACGCCTGGCCGTGGGAGCGCTCGTGATAGGGCAGGTCCTCCCCCGGGTTCTCCTCAAGGAAGGTCAGCAACCCGTGCATTGTTTCGGCGCGCAGGAAGTAGCCCCACCGGGAGCGGCCGATCCCGCGCACCAACCGGATCCGCTCGTGAAGCGCCGACTCGGTGGGCCGCCGCGACGGTCGCGCGGAGGTGCTGCCACCCTCGGCGCTCAGCCCGTACGCGATCGCAATCGCCTCGATGATGGTCGACTTCCCCGCCCCGTTCTCGCCGACCAGGATGGTCAGTTCGGACAGTTCCAGCCCGTCTCGCAGCAGCTGCGCCACCGGGGCCATCGAAAAAGGCCAGCCTTGAAGGTCTTCGGCGCCCTCCCCCATGACCTCACGGACGGGCAGGCTGCTGAATGCGGTCACGCCAGAAGGCTAGGGCCACGGCCTGACGTTTCTGTGACCACCCGGCTACCCAGACGATTTTGATTCCTGGGAATATAGTTCTGCGGAAGATGGTTGGAGCCAGTATGAGTGCTGCTGTGGGGTTCTTCGATGCGCTGCTGCGCTACGAGATCGAGCTGTGGGATCGGCTGGATGGCGCGATCCAGGGGGCGAACGGGCTCTCGCTCGGCCGACTGCAGGCCCTGCGGGTGTTGCGTGAACGCGGGGGGAAGGCTCGGGTGCAGGACGTCGCCGGTGATCTGGCGCTGACGGTTGGCGCCACCAGCAAGCTGGTCGACCGCCTCGAGCGGGACGGGACGGCCCGGCGAGAGCCGAACCCGGACGATCGCCGCTCTTCGCTGATCGCCCTGACGCCCGCCGGAATCAGCAAGCTGGACGTGGGGTGGGCGAGCTTCGAATCGACCCTTGCCGCGAGCCTGCCGCCCGACGTCGTCGATGCCGGGGAATTGGACGCATTGACTGCGACCCTCCATCGACTGCTCGCTCACCTGCGCACCACGACCGCGGGGGTCACCTCGTGACCGACTTGATGCGCGCAGTCGTGATCAGTTCACCCGGACCGCCGGAGGTATTGCAGCAGCGGATGGTGCCGGTGCCGGCACCGGCGCCCGGTGAGGTGCTGATCGAGGTGATGGCCTTCGGGTTGAACCGGTCGGAACTGCATTTCCGGCAGGGCGTTGCGTACTCGGGCAGCTTTCCCCGGATCCCCGGAATCGAGGCGGTCGGCCTGGTGGTGGACGCGCCCGGCGGGGAGTTCACGGCGGGTACGAAGGTGGCGACGATGATGGGCGGGATGGGCCGCGAGTTCGACGGCGGCTATGCCGAGTTCGTGTCGGTTCCCGCCGCCCAGGTCATCCCGTTCACCAGTGACCTGCCGTGGGCAACCCTCGGTGCGGTGCCGGAGATGCTGCAGACCGCTGCCGGTTCCCTCGATGCGGGCCTGCAAGCAGTGGCCGGCCAGACGATCCTGATCCGGGGCGGCACGTCCTCGGTGGGCATGGCCTTGGCAGTGTTGGCCAAGCTCCGCGGAATGACCGTGTTGTCAACCACGCGGAACCCGAGCAAGGTCGACTCGCTGGTTCGCCTGGGAGTCGACCACGTGCTGATCGACGACGGTCAGATCTCTGCCGAAGTGCGTGAGCTGGTGCCCGGTGGCGTGGACGGCGCGGTCGAGTTGGTCGGGGTGAACGTGCTCCGCGACACCCTGCGCGCCACGCGTCCGGGCGGCACCGTGTGCTTCACGGGCATGCTGTCGGATCAGTGGACGATCCCCGAGTTCTATCCGATGGACTGGCTGCCAAACGGCGTCCGCCTCACGGCGTACTCAGGCGAAGCGTCCGACCTCTCCCCGGAAGTCCTGCAGGGGTTCCTGGACGCGGTTGGGTCAGGACGGGCGACCGTCCCGATCGGACGCGTCTACGCACTGGAGCAGATCGTCCAGGCCCACCGCGACCTGGAGGCGAACACGGTCGGCGGTAAGGGCGTCGTAGTCCTCAAGGAAGAAGGCCTGCCCGGATGACTCCGACCCTGACCACCCTCGCCGACACCCGTCCGGGCCTGGTGCCAGTGACCGCGACTCTGATCGGGACGATCGCGCTGCAGACCGCGGTACCGCCGTTCGCGACCGATATGT
>DAORUI010000180.1:0-1190 GCA_035433085.1 Propionicimonas sp.
GCGGGTTCGAGCCCTCGGGCGGGCATCCCGCAGATCCCGACGGCTTGTTCGCGGTGTCCGCGGGTGCAGGCCTGGGCGCCCGCAACGCTTGGGTTGTATCGGAATTGAGGATACAATCCAAGCATGAGTGCGCTCGGAGTGCTTCGTGAGCTGAATGCGATCACGGCGGCGCAGTGGGGTCTGGTGACGGCAGCCCAGGCTGCGAGCCGTGGCGTGAGCCGACTGCAGCTGTCCCGGCTTGCCGACGCGGGTCAGCTGGAGCGGGTGGGTCAGGGCGTCTACCGGGCGACGGGGGTGCCGGCCGACCGGTACGAGCTGCTGAAGGCCGCCTGGCTGTCGATCAACCCCAAGCTGACGGCCCAGCAGCGACTGCTCACGCCCGTGCCCGACGCGGTCGCGTCGGGCCCTGCGGCCGCGTTTCTGCACGGTCTGGGGGATCTCGTGCCCGAGCCGTACGAGTTCACCGTCACGCAACGCCGGCAGACGCAGCGGCACGAGCTGAGGTTCCGGATTCGGCGGCTTCCGGCAGTCTCGGTGACGCTGCGCGACGGCCTGCCGGTGACCACGGTGGAGCAGACCATCGCTGACCTGATCGAGTCCCGCACAGACCGCTCACTGGTCGCCGGCGTGCTGGCCGACGCACGTGGCCTCGACCTGGCGCGGCTGGCCGACCTGCTCCGGCCCCTGGCGCCGCGCAACGGGTTCGCGTCAGGCGAAGCCCTCCTGGACGATCTCGAGCTCTTCGCTCGCCCGCACGACGGGACGCCTGAACCGTGACCGAGCCCAGCTATCCCGACGCCCGCGCGGTCGAGTCGGCAATCAAGGACGCCGCCAAGGCGGCCCATGCCACCGACCCGACCCGGCAGACCGGCGACCTCATCTGACAGGCCTACTTCGACCGATTCCTCTGCCGGGTCTTCTCTGAGGCTCAGGCCGGCGAATGGGTGCTCAAGGGCGGCGCGGGCATGCTCGCCCGCATCCCCACCGCCCGCAGAACCCTGGACGCCGACCTCTACCGGACCGGCTACAACAAGGACCAGGCACTGTCCGACCTGCGTCGCCTTGCGGCGGTCGACCTCGGTGACCACTTCTGGTTCGTCTACCGGGAACACCACGCCATCCTCGCCGGAGACGCCCAGCCCTATGCCGACGGCTACCGGGTCACCTTTGATGCCTACCTCGGCGTCAAG
>DAORUI010000180.1:1290-4978 GCA_035433085.1 Propionicimonas sp.
GACTGGAGGTCCCCGACCGGTTCGTCGTCCCACCCGCTTGGGGTCCGGCTTACACCCGGCTCTCTGTCAACACCCCCGCAGAGCCACACTCGATCTCGGCGGCGCCGCGAATCATGCAGGCCCCCATCGACCCGGTCCTCGCAGGCGAGGTGCGCGGGGTCTGGGACCCGCGCGACCAAGATTGGTCCGTGACCTGATGCGGTCGGCACTGGGTGAACCCCGGGACGGCCGCCGTCTTAAGAGACGCGGCGCCGTCGCAGCTGATCGCCGACGGGGATCGGGCGGAACAGGGTCTCGAGATCCTCGATCCGGATCTTGATGAGACGTTCGCCGAACCGGTAGGCCGGCAGCCACCAACCGTTCGGCGACTACTACGGTTCCTAGCGGGCGATGGAGCAGCTGATCGCTGAGGGACACCGCCAGCATGGAAGGACATCCCTGGCTGCACAGTCACGTACTCGTCTCCTCACATGTGGAGTCTCTCGAAGGAAGGCTCGTTCCCATTGACCTCGTTCGTCTCGACGGTGTCTGGGAAGTCGCCCAGGTCACGTACCTCTCGGAACTGGAGCGGGGTGCGGAAGCCAGCCTTCGGGTGGCCTTCGAGGATCGGGGTACTGACCGCGACGTCGTCGGCGTCGACGGGAGACTACGTGGGATCTGGCTGCCCGCGCGATGCCACGGGGGTGTCGAACAGCGCACAGCCAGGTGGCGTCCCTGACCGCGGACGGACTGGCTTCGATGTCCGGAGCGCCCTCTATCTTGTAGGGGAGCGAGGAGGTGGCGATGGCGGAGGTCCCGGCGGAAGGAGCCGAGCGGCCGGCGCTGTCCGCGTGGGACCTGCTCGGACTGCCCGGGCAGATCCAGAGCGCGACCTTCCTCACCGTTCCTCTGGCCCACCAGTACCGGCTCATCGTCGATGTCCTCGCCCGCCAGCAGTCGGTGTCCCTCACCGGGGTCGGCTACGACGAGCTGGCAGCGCTGGTTAGGGCGCAGCTTCCGGACGGCTCCGCCACCGAGCTGATCGACGAGCTGAATCTCGAATCGAGGCTCAGCTCGCTCGTCGGCTGGGGAACCGTGGAGGCCTGGCAGGACCGGGCCGAGACCGAAACGGACTTCCTCCGCAACCGCAGCCGCTTCCAGCTAACCGAGACCGGCGCTTCGCTGCACCGCATGGCCGAGCAACTGGAGGCGGAGGTAGGAGCCGGTTCCACCGCAGCGCTGATGGCGCCCGGCTCGCTGGCCGACCGCCTGGCCGCCACACTCGCGGCCATCGAAGCGGGCGACTTCGTTGCGGCATCGACGGAGTATGCGCAGGTGGAGACGACCCTCGCCGCGATGTCGGCCGCGGCCGCGAGCTGGCAGTCGAAGCTCGCAGCAGCGCTCGGCGGGCCTCCCGAAGAGGCGCGAATCACCCGCCTTCTCGAGACGATCCTCGCGTACGTCGAGGCGTGGGGCTCTGGCGTGGACGCGTACAGCAGCCGGATCGGCGCAGCCGTCCCCCGCCTCGCCGCCCAGACCGACGACGTCTGGCGCCGTCTCGCTCTCGCCCGCGTCCAGTCCACGGCTCCCGAGGACGCCGTCGTCGATACGGTGGCCGAGCTGATCCAGGTCGTGCGTACTCTCGAACACTGGTTCTGCTCGCGGGCCCCGCAGGCGCAGCGGCTCCGCAAGCAGATGCGGGACGCGATCTCGCCCGTCCTCCGCAGCCATCGCACCCTCCTCGCAGTCGGCGGCACCGTCTCCCGGAAGGCCGATCTCGTCCGGCTCGCTCACGCCGTCGAATCGGCCCCTGACGCCGATCACGCCTGGCAGCTGTGGACGTCGGCCACATCACTGTTCACAGCCAGGCACCTCCGCGTCCTGGCACCGGAGCCCGATCATCCCGCCCAGACCTCGGTGTGGGACGCACCGCCCGCCACGGTTTCGAGCCGCCTCCGCGCCCAGGGACAGCGCTCCCTCGCCGGCGCCGCCCCGCGGATGGCGGACACCTCGGTCGCCCGGGCCAGGGCTCGCCAATTGGCGGTCAAGGAACGTGCCGACCTCGCTCGGGCCGAGGTAGCGCTCGCCCAACGTTCCGGAACCGACCTCTCCGCCTGGGGGCCGCTGACCTCGACCGAGGCGAAGCTATTCCTCGACCTGCTCTCGGCGGCGCGGAACCATCGCGAGGCCGACGGCGCGCTCACCGGCGTCAGCACGGACGGCCGCTGGCGGCTCCGGCTCGTCCCCGCGAGTCCCGGCCGCACGGCCATCCTTCGCACGCCGGACGGGCGACTCGCCCTCGCCGACGCCCGGGTGGAGATCACCCCGTGAGCGTCATGTCGTTCAGCAGGGCCGACCTCGCCGAGAGGCAGGCCGCCTTCACCGGCCTCCTCGCCCACCCGCTCCTAGCCCCCTGGACCGATCCGGTCCTGTGCCGCCTGGTCCTTCGCCACGAGCACACGCTCGAGGTGTGGTGCGCCCGGCTCGGGTACCGCCTCGTGCGGATCGACCAGTGCTTCCGGCTGCGCCGCTCGCCACTGGACGGGCTGGCCGCGTCCCCGAGGGTCACGCCGCCACCCCGGCGTCCGCTCGTCCTAGCCCTGCTGGTCGCGGCGCTCCTGGAAGACCACTCCCAGGACTCGATCACCCTCCAGGAGATCTCCGACGCCTTGCGGCACTTCGCCGCCGCCAACCGGTTCGTTCCCTATGACCCCGACCACCGCAGTCACCGGGTGGCCCTGGTCGCCGCGGTGCACCTGCTCGTCGCCCACGGCGTCCTCGACCGCCGGACGCTCCGCGAGGAGCTCCTGCAGGCATGGGAGCGGACCGGCGGAGGCATCGGCGCCGGCTACCTGATCCACCGGGACGCGCTCGTCCTGCTCGTCGACACCAGGGATGTCCACCTGGCACTCGAGCCAGCCGACTCCCCGGACGATACCCGCGGTCAGCGCATCCTGCGCCAACTTGTCGAGACCCAGGCTCTCCACCCGCTCTCGCTGACCGACGCCGAACGCACCTACCTCGGCTCGCAGCGGCGTCGCCTGATCGACCAGGCCGAGGAGATGACCGGGGGCACCGTCGAGGTCCGCTCCGACGCCTGGGTGCTGGTGATCCCGTCCGACCAGGGGCTGGACGCCGACCTCGTCGTCGCCTTTCCCGAGGCCACCGCTGCCGACTGGGTGGCGCTGGCGCTGCTCGACTGGGCAGGCAGCGACGCACTGGTACTGCCGGACGGACGGCGACGGTGCCCTGGCCGGGTGGTCGACGAGTTGGCCGACCGGCTGCACACCGAGTACGCCGGGCAACTCACCATTGCGTTGCGGGAGTCAGCGGGAGCGGTTCGCGAGGCTGCGGAGACCCAGCTGACCGCAGCCGGTCTACTCTCGGTCGCGGAGTCGGGCGACTGGCTCCTGCAACCCGAAGCCGGCCGCTACCGCAGCGCGGAACTGCAGCTGCCACGGTCGAATCCCTCGCCTGCCGAGACCCTTTTCGAGGAGTGAGCATGTCGTCCGCACCGGTAGCCCCCGACGAACTCGAAGCCCAGCTGGACGGCTGGGTGGACGCGGCCAGCCGCGGGGGCTTCCCGATCCCGGCGCGGTCGGACCGGTGGTGTGTGCTTCGCGCCGGCGTGGTGAACCTGTGGGAGTTCGAGCTCACCGAGTACTGGTTCGCCAACGGCTGGGCCCAGCTCACCGGACGCAACGAGACC
>DAORUI010000181.1:0-1570 GCA_035433085.1 Propionicimonas sp.
CCAGGGACGGACGCCAGAACTCAGGTGTTCAGGCTCATCGGGCCGTAGACCAGCCGGTCGGACTCGTACAGCGAGACCTCGTGCACGCCCGCGTCCGCCAGTTCGGCGTAGCTGGCGGTGAGCCAGGCCTCGGCCATGCCCTGGTCGTCGAACTCGACCTCAAGGCCAAGGTCGACCGCGACCTCGGCGGCCGGCTCGGGCGTGGCCGCCCAGTAGTACCCCATCAGATCTGGTCGCCGGGCTTCACCCGAGGAGCTGGCAGACGCAGCCGGCGAAGGTTGATCGAGCGGTTGACCATGTAGCCGAGGATGCCCTTGAGTGACTGGTTCGGCAGCCGCTCTGCGGCAAGTTTCTTGAACCGCCGCCACATCAGGAACAGGTCGAGCCCGATCATCAGGAAGAGCGCATAGGTGAACATCGTCACTCCCACCGCCAGTTCCGGGCTGAAGCTGGTGAGCAGCAGCGAAACCGCCAGCGTGATCATCAGGATGGGCATCGAGTACTGGGCCACACCGCGATGGGAGTCGACGAAGTCGCGCATGAGCACCTTCGCCGGGGTGCCCTCGGTCTTCGCGAACTGCTCGTCGCGCAGGGCGGCCTTGGCGGCGCGCTCGCGAGCCTTGGCCTCCTTCGGCGTCAGGGTGGGGTTCAGCCGTTCGCGCCGCGCCGCCTCCGCCTCGCGCCGGGACGGTGTGGGCAACTCCTTCTTGACCGGTTTGGCGGCGTCGGCGCCGGTGGTGCCGGAGTCGGCCGGACCCGATGCGTCCGGTGAGGGCGCGTCAGCGCCGGAGCGCTCGTACGGACGGAACAATCCCACTTCAAACCTCGCTTGGTGCGACGATGTCTGCCACATCCTACGGTCAATCACGACCCACCAATTCGAGGGGAGCGGCCAGTGGCCGAGCAGCGCGAACAGGCCGAGCTCGCCTACCAGCGCGCCCTCGCGGCTTTGCACGACGTGCGCGCCGATCTCGCGGACGTGATGGCCGCCCGGCGGCGGCTCGCCTTCGATCGGCCCGCGCTCACGTCCGAGGTGGCCGACCAGCGCTCAGCCGAACTGGACGCGCGTCGCGCGGTTCTCGAAGCGCGCGCAGGTGTGCTGCGCAACGAGGCCGAGGAGCTGCGAGGGATCCTGCGCCAGGGCACGGACGCCTCCGGCGAGCCCACCGAGGTCGACCCAAGTCCGCAGTCGGACGGGTTCGAGCAACCGCCCTACCTTATGGGCCGGCCTTGAAGCCCTTCCGGGTGGTTGTGGCCACGGACAGGATCGGCGACCTCGACTCGCTGGCTGCGGGCGTCGCCTTGGCGCGGGGCATCGCCGAGCACGCCCAGGTTGCCGTGGTGCCACTGGCCGCCGGCGGCCCAGACCTGGCGGTCGCCTTCGCCTCGCTGGCGGGGGCGGAGCCGGTATTCGAAGCCAGGCCGCAATCCGTGCCGGACGCGCCACCGCAGTCTGGGGTCGACGTCCAACCGGTCCCTGGGGAGCCGCCGAGGAACGAGTTTGGTGCCCAACCGGTCCCTGGGGAGCCGCCGAGGAACGAGCTTGGTGCCCAACCGGTCCCTGGGGAGC
>DAORUI010000181.1:1670-4823 GCA_035433085.1 Propionicimonas sp.
GTCCCTGGGGAGCCGCCGAGGAACGAGCTTGGTGCCCAACCGGTCCCTGGGGAGCCGCCGAGGAACGAGCTTGGTGCCCAACCGGTCCCTGGGGAGCTGCCGAGGGACGAGTTTGGTTCCCAACCGGTCCCTGAGGAGCCGCCGAGGAACGAGGCGGCGTCACGAAGGGCCCCCGCCCCAGATTGGGACCGCTGGCTCGTCCGCACGCCCGGACGCGTCCTGCTAGGCCTGCTCCAGCCTGCCGTCCCCGCCTGGGCTCCGAACGCCTCCACAGCTGACTTCGGCGACTGGATAGCCACGAACGTGAGGGACGCGCAGGAGGTCATCTTGGACCTCACCGGCCTGACCGCTCACGACGGGGGGGCCGGACTGCTGGAGCGAGCCCGACCCTGCCTGGAAGGCAGAAAGGTCGTCGGCCTGGTCGGGGCGGACGAGCTCACCCTCCCCGCCACCGGCATCGGCGGTGGCCTTGCGAGACGAGCGTTCGCCGGACGCGTGGACGTCGCCGAACTGCTCCGAGCCGACGCAGCCCTGGCGGCGTGGGCCGAAGGGCTCAGGGAGGGAATCCACGTCGCACCAGGAGGGGGAGCCGCTGGCACCGCGGCGCTGGCCGTCCTTGCCCTCGGTGGTGACCTCACCACAGCTACGCAGTTTTGCTACCAGCAGGCACGACTCGGCGACACCATCAAGGCCTCCGACCTGGTCGTGACCGGCTGTCGGGAACTGTCCGCGCTCGACCGAGGCGGACCCGTCGTATCCGCGGTCGCGGGCTGGGCGGACACCGCCCAGCGACCCTGCGTGTTATTCACCACCGGCCCAGGTCTGGCCCGCCGAGAACTCAGGACGATGGGCATCGAAGCGGCGCACTTGATCGCGTCCGCGCGCCCGTCCGAGGCCGAGCTGAGCCGGGCCGGAGCCAGAATCGCGGCCGGTTGGGTTACCGGTCTCGCACCGGCTCACCTAGACTGAGCCGACGCCCTGGAACAAATCGGACCGGCCGTCGCGTTGAGCAGGTGCCAGTTCCGCCCGGAAGGAATTCGAAGATATGACCGTTGACTCCCAGACCGTGACCGAAGGCATCGCGCTGACCGAGGGCGCTGCCGGCAAGGTCAAGGACCTCATCGCGAACGAGGACGCCGAGAGCTTGGCGCTGCGGATCTCCGTGGCCCCCGGTGGCTGCTCGGGCCTGCGCTACCAGCTGCAACTCGACGATCGGCAGCTTGAGGGCGACGTGGTGGCCGACTTCTACGGGGTTTCCGTGGTGACCGACCGCATGAGCGCTCCCTACCTGATCGGTGCGACCATCGACTTCGTCGACACCATCGAGCAGCAGGGCTTCACGATCGACAACCCGAACGCACAGGGCTCCTGCGCCTGCGGCGATAGCTTCCACTGAGCAAGGCCGTACAGATAGGGTTTCGCCCATCTGAACGGCAAGTGTAGGTATCGGACCGGAAGGGCGCCTCGTGGGTCGACAGCTACGCTCGAAGAAGTTGCTGGTGGCCGCATCGGCCGGCCTGCTCGCGTCCGCCCTCAGCGGGTGCAGTTCCGAAACGCTCGCCCAGTGGGGCCGGTTCGGGTTGCCCGAAGCTGCCACCGACCGCGCCCCGTTCATCGGCAACCTGTGGGTCGGGGCCTGGATCGCATCCTTGGTTGTCGGTGTGTTCGTCTGGGGCCTGATCCTGTGGGTGATGGTCAAGTACCGCCGCAAGCACGCGGACGAGTCCCCGCGCCAGACCCGCTACAACCTGCCGCTCGAACTGCTCTACACGCTGGTGCCGTTCCTGATCATCGGCGTGCTGTTCTTCTTCACCGTGCACGCGCAGAACGGCGTCCTCGCCAAGGAACAGGCGCCGGCGCACACCGTGAACGTGGTCGGCCAGAAGTGGTCGTGGACGTTCAACTACATGGAGGCGGACAACCCGCAGGTCGCCGCGGTGGTGAACCTCGCGGGCACCGTGGACAAGATCCCCGACCTCTACCTTCCGGTCGACCAGACCGTCCGGTTCAACCTGACGTCCGCCGACGTGATCCACTCGTTCTGGATTCCTGCGTTCTACTTCAAGCTGGACGTGATCCCCGGTCACCCGAACTCCTTCGACGTGACGCCCGACAAGATCGGCACGTACTCGGGTAAGTGCGCTGAGCTCTGTGGCACTTACCATGCCGCGATGCTGTTCACCGTCCACGTGGTCAGTGAAGAGGAGTACGTGGCGTACCTGAACGGACTGAAGTCCGACCCGGCGAGGGTGGGCGAGATCAAGGCGCCTGAGTACCCGAACACCGTGCCCAGCGTTCCCGCGGCCGAGGAGGAGCACAAATGACGGTCGCCCGCGTGACATTGGACGAGGTCCAGGCGCGTCCCCTGGTTGAGCGCAAGCGCTGGGGCAAGCTGGTGATGAACCTGCTCACCACCACCGATCACAAGGTGATCGGGAACATGTACTTCGTCACCTCCCTGGCCTACTTCGCCTTCGCGGGCCTGCTGGCGCTGGCGATCCGTGCCGAGTTGGCGTTCCCCGGGCTGCAGTTCATGCACTACGAGACGTTCAACCAGTTCTTCACGATGCACGGCACCCTGATGCTGCTGATGTTCGCGACCCCGATGTTCGTGGCGTTCGCGAACGCGATCATGCCGTTGCAGATCGGTGCTCCGGACGTCGCGTTCCCGCGGCTCAATGCGTTCAGCTTCTGGCTGTACTTCCTCGGTGCGGCCACCGCCTGCGCCGGCTTCCTTACTCCGGGCGGGGCGGCGAGCTTCGGGTGGTTCGCCTACGTACCGCTCTCGGACGCGATCAACTCGCCCGGCATCGGCGGCGACCTGTGGCTGATGGGCCTGTATGTGATGGGCCTGTCCACGATCCTCGGCGCGGTGAACTTCATCACCACGATCATGACCCTGCGGGCGCCCGGCATGACCATGTTCCGGATGCCCATCTTCACCTGGAACATCCTGGTCACCTCGATCATGATCCTGATCTGCTTCCCGGTGCTGGCCGCGGGCCTGCTGGTGCTGGAGGCCGACCGTCGACTTGGCACGCACATTCTCGACCCGGCAACCGGCGGGGCCATCCTGTGGCAGCACCTGTTCTGGTTCTTCGGGCACCCGGAGGTCTACATCATCGCGCTGCCGTTCTTCGGCATCATCACCGA
>DAORUI010000182.1:0-4817 GCA_035433085.1 Propionicimonas sp.
ACTTCGTCCTCGTAGTGGCGGTAGCCGAGCAGGTTCTGGCCGCGCAGCAGCATCTGCAGGCGGGAGTTGGGCATCAACTTGCGGAAGGTCCGCAGACGCTCCCAGGGATCCTCATTGAGGAACCGGATACACGCATCGTAGGTGGCTCCACCCCAACACTCGACGCTCCAGTAACCCGCCTTGTCGATATCCTCACAGGCCCCAACCATGTCTTCGAGGGCCATCCGGATCGCAATTAGGCTCTGGTGAGCGTCGCGGAGCGCGACCTCGGTCACACCAATCTTTCGCTGACTCATGGGAACTATCCTCCCATCCCAACTACTACAGCTCGTCGTATCCGGGCTTTTCGGACAGGCGTGAGACTGACCGTCTCATGTGTGAGAAATGTTGCTGGCGCTCAGGTGGTCGAGCCTGTCGAGACCGGGCCTCCGACCGGCTCGGAGAACGTCAGTTCGACTGGTCCCTGCGGATGTGCGGCAGTCGCTTGGCCATCTCGGCCTCGAAGAGTTGGCGGACGGCGGTGGTGTCGAGCTTGCCGTTGACCGTCGGCAACGATCCGGTCAGCGAGAGTTGGCAGACCCGCAGCCAGGCCTCGCCCATTGCGAGGGTGAGCGACGAGGCGACCGAGGCGTTGATCACCCCGCCGACCACGGTGCCGGCGCCGGGGATGAACTTCAGCAGGCTGGACGCGGCCGCGCGTCCAGCGGACGTGGCGATCGACGTGGACGCGACCGCGAGCAGGGCGGCCTTGTCCAGACCCAAACCGTGCAGGTGGGAGATGCGGGCCATCATCGACAGCTGGATCGGCACCAGGATCGCGGCCGACGAGAACGGGATCGGCACGGCGGCAGCCGCTGCGGCCCCAGTCACCGCAGCACCTATCGCCTGGTGGGATTGCGTCGCCTTGAGCTTGGTATCAATCGTCTGCGCGGCGACGAGGGCACCGCGGACCGCGTCCGGAGCCACGTGAAACGTGGCCCCGAGGACCTCCATCAAGCCGTAGGGCGGCTGACCGGTGAAGTGGTCCCTCAATGCGTAGGTCATGAACGGACGCCCGCCCACTATCGGCAGGTTCTTGGCCTCGATCTGGCGGGCCACCTCCACCGCGTCCGGATGGAACTGGCCATCGCGCATGGGCACCTGGGTGAGCACCACCAGCACCGGCAGACCGAGGTCGTCGAGGGTGCGGATGAAGCGCTCCTCGAACTCCTCGAAGCGCCGGTCCATGCCGCGAATGCAGTACCAGGCGATGTGGATCTGCTCGCTGATCGGCTTGCTGCGGCTGTCCTTCAGCGCTCTGGTGAGCTCTTTGATGATCTGGTCGTCGTCCTTGCCCAGTTCGAGACCGCGGGTGTCGACGATGCCCAGCGTTCCGCGCTGGTCGAGGTAGAGATGCGAGCCCATCGTGACCGGCGCCCCGATGCCGGTGGCCGCCAACGGCTCACCGAAGATCGCGTTCACCAGGGTGGACTTGCCCACGCCGGTCTTGCCGAACACGGCGATGTTGACCCGGCCCAGCTCGACCGCCTGCTTGTCGAACTCGGCCTTGAACGACTCGGTGAACCATTGCGTCACACGCCCAGCCTATGGGCGCGCCCCGCTCGGCACATCGGGTGTGGCCCCCAGCGCCCCCGGAGTGGGTGTCCCGACTCCTCGAAGCCCACAGGGAGGGACCGCCCGGCATCTGGCGAACCCACTTCTGACTGGTTATGGCGGGTGTTTCGGCCGGGCCGCTGCGACCAACCCAGTTATGACCGGTTATCCAGCCTCGAATCGGCTTCATAACCTGTCAAAACTGGGTTGAGGGTTCTGAGGCCACGGATCACGGCCTCAGAACCGGTTGAAACTGGGTTGAGCCGAGTTCGCCGTGTGGTCGAGCTCGTTGCGACCAAGACCAGGACCAAGGCCCGAAGCGAGCACCTCAGGGCAGGATTGGCTCGATGCGGGTCGGCACCGAATCCAATGGGACGGTTCGCACGGGCTCACCATTCAGCACCGCGACGATCGCGTCCTCGGTGACCTGCAGGTAACTGCGGCCGTCCGGGGCGATCGAGTTGGCGTCGAAGTAGTGCTCCTTGACGTTGTGCTGCATGGGGCCGAGGTCGATGATGTCGATGCGGCCGTCCTTCAGGGCATTCGTCCATGGCGAGAACGCCGCGTGCGGCCAGCGTCCGGCGAACATGACGCCGCCGAGCTTCTCGAACGGGTCCTTCGTCCCGCGCAGGTGCCAGAGCTTCTGGATGCGGTCGAGGCCGTAGTCATCGGCCATCATTCCGCCGACCGAGACCACCCGCAGCGGGATGCGGCCCATGCCGAGGTACCAGGCGGCTCCGATCGAGATCTGCGCTCCCCCGCTCCAGCCGATCAGGGTCACCGGTTTTCCGCTCTCCACCGAATAGCCGTTGCGCAGCAGGGCGCGCATCACCTCCTGCGCGGTGCCGACGTTGTACGCCGGGCCGTAGCGCCGGTCCGCGCAGACGAACAACTGCATCGCGTTGCGGGCGTTGACCAGCATGCCGGCGAGGCTCTCCGGGTTCGCCAAGCGCAGCTTCTCCACCCACCGCCACAGGACGGACGTGGGCCGCTGCGCGGTCAGGCCCCGGTTGGCCACCGAGTAGGGGAAGACGTCGTGGATCACGCAGGTGCGCGGCAGTCGCGCAACGAGGCTCTCGATCAGCGGCAGTTCCTCCGGTGGCACCGAGTCGCCACCGATCGCCCCGATGCCGGAGAGGTAGACCACGTAGTCGTCGTAGTCGCCCTCCTGGGGACGCGATGGCGTCGCGGTCACCGCCTGCACGGTCGCCGCGGCCTCGTCCGCACCCTCTCTGGCCCACCAGCCCAACGACTCCAGCGGCGCGAAGGTGAGCGCGAGCAGGATCAGCAGGCCGAGCCCGATCAGGATGTTCACCAGCATCAGCGCACCTCCTCGGCCTCGAAGCGGTGCTCCAGCGGCATGAACAGATGACCCGAGAGCAGGTCGCTGCCGGTGATCATGGACGGTTGCCCCGAGATCAGCCGCCAGATGCGGTCGCCGAACCAGGCGATCGGTGCGGCGAAAGCGCGGGAGAGCACCTGCATGGACACCCAGGCGATCCCGGTGATCAGCAGCGCGGTCCAGTGGTCAGTGCGGAACACCACGTCGATGATCACCCACAACGCGACCATGCCCCACACCTGCAGGGTGGCCGCGATCGCCGGACCGAAGTAGGGCACCAGGACGAAGACCCCGAAGACCAGCGGCGCGGTGGCGAGCAGGACGCCGGTGACGACTTGCGCCAGCCCAGGCTGGAAGCCGGTGATCAGCGGCCCGACCAGGTAGACCACCGCCGCCTGCACCAGGTAGAGCACGGCCATGCTGACCCCGTTGAGCACCAGGGTCAACGCGAAGCGCCAACCGCGCAGGCGGTTGAAGAAGAGGATCACGCTGTCCCCGAGCAGGGTGGATGCCCCGGCGATCACGGCCACCGCGATCGCGATGGCTACCCGGTTGGGATCGGTGGCGATCCACTTCGCGTTTTCGGGGTTCAGGCCCAGGACGCCCCAGATCGCGCGCCAGACCGAACCGAAGAACTCCACGATGCCCATACCGGTCTCCAGCCTCAGCGGGTTGTGCGAATCGCAGGCTACCAGCGCGGTCGGCCGGGAGATCGACCGAATACTGACCCGCGCCGGAGTCCCCCGGTCGGCAGGCATAGCGTGAGCCGTTGCCCGATGGCCGCAGCGACGCGGCCCCCGAACCGAGAAGGATTCATGAGCCTGTTGCGCACGAAGTCGATCGAGCAATCGATCGCCGACACCGACGAGCCCGAGTACCAGCTGAAGAAGTCCCTGACCGCCCTCGACCTGACCGTCTTCGGCGTCGGCGTGGTGATCGGCGCGGGCATCTTCACCCTGACCGGACGGGCTGCCCACAACGTCGCCGGACCGTCGATCGTGATCAGCTTCGTGGTGGCGGCGATCTGCTGTGCGCTGGCGGCGATGTGCTACGCCGAGTTCGCGTCCACCGTTCCGGTTTCGGGCTCGGCCTACACCTTCTCCTACGCCTCGCTGGGCGAGATCTTCGCCTGGATCATCGGCTGGGACCTGATCCTGGAGATGTTCCTCGGCGCGTCTGTGGTGGCGCAGGGCTGGAGCGCCTACCTGGGGGTGTTCCTGGAGAAGATCGGCGTCGTGCTGCCGCCGGCGATCAGCTATGGCGGCGTGATCGACCTGCCGGCGATGCTCCTGGTGATCGTCCTCGGCGCCCTGGTGACCATCGGCATCAAGGAGTCACTGCGGGTGAACCTGGCGCTGGTGGCGCTCAAGCTGTTCATCGTGCTGTTCGTGATCTTCGCCGGCATCGGCTTCATCAACCCCGCCAACTACTCCCCGTTCGTGCCGGACGCGGTCGCGTCCGAAGCTGCGTCGGGGTGGACGCAGCCGCTGCTGCAGTTCCTGACCGGCGCCGCTCCGTCCGCCTTCGGGGTGGGTGGCATCTTCGCCGGTGCCGCTCTGGTGTTCTTCGCCTACATCGGCTTCGACGTGGTGGCGACCACCGCAGAGGAGACCAAGAACCCGCAGCGCGACCTGCCGGTGGGCATCATCGCCTCGCTGGCGATCTGCACCGTGCTGTACTGCGCGGTCGCGCTGGTCGTCACCGGCATGGTGCCCTACGACCAGCTCGACCCCAAGGCTGCGCTCGCCAACGCCTTCGCCTTCCACGGCCAGGCCTGGATGGCAACCTTGATCTCCGCCGGCGCGGTGGCCGGCCTGACCACGGTGGTGCTCACCTTGATGATCGGCGCCACCCGGCTGATCTTCGCGATGTGCCGCGACGC
>DAORUI010000183.1:0-2563 GCA_035433085.1 Propionicimonas sp.
CGGGGAACGGAAGGTCGGGTCGGGGAACGGAAGGTCGGGTCGGGGAACGGAAGGTTGGGAACGGAAGGTTGGGAACGAAAGGCCGGGGGGCAATAAGTCAGGCCTGCGGAGACCACCCGACTTGTAGATCTCCGCAGGCCCGACGCCTGAACCCGCCCCGAGTTCAGTCCAGCTGGCCGCCTACTGCTTGGCCAGCTGTGAGTACATGCCGAAGATCGGCATGTAAAGCGCCAGAACCATCGAGCCGATCAGGATGCCGATCATCACGATCAGGATCGGCTCCAGCGTGCTCGCCAGTTGCTCGGTGGCCGTCTTGGCCTCCGCCTCGTACATGTCGGCGATGCTCGCCAGCATGTCGGGCAGCGTGCCCGACTCCTCACCCACCGACACCATCTGCGCCACGATCGGCGGGAACACCGCGGCCTTGGCCAAGGGCGCGGCGAACGACCGGCCGTCACGAACCGACTTCTGCACATCGTTCACGGCCTGCTCGATCGCCCAGTTGTTGGACGCCTTACCGACAGTCGACAACGCCTGCAGCAACGGCACGCCGGCAGCCAGCATCATCGAGAGGTTCCGCGAGAAGCGGGCGACCGCGACCTTCGTGACCAGCTTGCCGAACAACGGCATCTTCAGCTTGTAGGGGTCGATCACCTTTCGCACCGCCTCGGTGTTGCGGTTACGCATCCACCAGACCCAGAACGCGCCGCCGAGCACCACGGTGAGCGGCAGCAACCAGGCCATGTTGTGCGACATCGTCACCAGGATCTGCGTGGGCAACGGCAGTTCCCCGCCCATCGAGGCGAACATGCCCTCGAAGATCGGCACGATGAAGGTGACCATGCCCACCACGGCCAGCACCGCGATGACCAGCACCACCATCGGGTACGTGGACGCCGCCTTCAGCTTGTCCTGGAGTTCCGCGTCCGAGCCGTAGGTCTTCGCGGCCAGTTCCAGCGAGTCCCCCATGAAACCGCCGGACTCGCCCACCTTCACCAGGTTGACCATCAGTGGGGGGAAGGCATGCGGCTGCTTCGCCAGCGCGGCCGAGAACGACAGGCCTGCCTCCAGATCGGCGTGCACCGCGGTCAGCGCGGAACGCAGGGACGCGTCCTCGGTCTGCTCCACGAGCACCGACAGCGAGCGCATCAGCGGCAACCCGGCGTTGATCAGCCCGGCCATCTGCCGCGCGAACAGCGCCAGCGGCTTCACCTTCACCCGGCCCTCGCGGTTGAACAGCCGCACCTCACGATTCAGCCCGGTCTTCGACACGGCCTGGATCTGCAGCGGCAACAGCCCCTGGGCGCGCAGCTTGATCGCCACCGCACCCTCACCGGACGCCTCCAGGGTTCCCTTCACCACCGGCCCACCGGTCGGCGCGACCGCCTGGTACGTGTACTCCTCCATCAGTGCCATGGTCAGGCGCCCACTCTCGCCCGCTGCTGCACCGCGGCATGCTGCGACCACGCGTCGGCGTCCAGGTCCTGGGGTCGCACCCGGACGTTCTCCAGCGCCCGCGGGTCAACCACGTAGCCCTGCGCCACCTGCCGCGACACCTCCCCGGACGCGACCAGCTCCACCAAGCTCTGGTCGAGGGTGTGCATGCCAAGCGGCGAACTGGACTGCATCACCGAGTACAGCTGCTGCACCTGCCCCTCGCGAATGAGGTTCGCCACCGCAGGGGTGTGCACCAGCACCTCAGTCGCCAGCGCACGGCCGCCGCTCTGCGCGCGCGGCAGCAGGGTCTGGCTGACCACGCCCTGCAGCGTGTCGCCGAGCTGGGAGCGCACCTGGCCCTGCTGCCGTGCCGGGAAGGTGTCGATGATGCGGTCGATGGTCTTGGCCGCACCCTGGGTGTGCAGGGTGCCGAGCACGAGCTGGCCGGTCTCGGCGGCCGTCAGTGCGATCGAGATCGATTCCGGGTCGCGAAGCTCGCCGATCAGCACGACGTCCGGGTCCTGGCGCAGGATGTGCCGCAGGGCGTCCGCGAAGGACGGGGTGTCCGAGCCGATCTCGCGCTGGTGGATCAGTGCGCGCTTGGACGTGTGGATGTACTCGATCGGGTCCTCGACCGTGATGATGTGCGCGGGCACCTCGCGGTTCACGATGTCGACCATCGCGGCGAGGGTGGTCGACTTGCCCGAGCCGGTGGGTCCGGTGACCAGCACCAACCCCCGCGGACGCAGCGCCAGGTCGCGGGCGATCGGCGGGATACCGAGCTCGGCCAGGGTCTTCACCTGTTCGGGGACGAGGCGCAGCGCGGCCGCCACGCCGCCGATCTGGTGGAAGACGTTAACGCGGAACCGACCTACCCCGGGCACCGAGTGGGCCAGGTCGACCTCGGATTCCACCTTGTAGATGTCGCGTTGGGCCGGTCCCATGATCGCCAGCAGGGACGATTCGAGCCAGGCCGCCGACAACGGGTCGGGGTAGCCGGAGATGCGCATCAGCGAGCCGTCCAACCGCATCAGCGGCGGCTGGTCCGCCGACAGGTGCACGTCGGACGCGCGACCCTGTACGGCTGTGGCCAGCAGCCGGTCGAGAGCAGTCAGTTCGGGCATTT
>DAORUI010000183.1:2663-4810 GCA_035433085.1 Propionicimonas sp.
TCGACCCCGGCGCCGTCGGCGGCCTTCACCGCCAATGCTGAGACCTGGTCCATGCCGGCCGACATCGGGATCCCCCGACGAAGCCCGGCCAGCTCGGATTCCAGGGCAGGCAGGTCGGCCGCCTGCTCGGCGAGCGCGCTCACCTGGGCGGCCAGTAGGTCGTTCGACTGCGCGACCGTGATGCGTTGCGCCTCGACTTCGAAGGAGCCGAGGAAGACCGGACCGGCGATGAGTAGCAGGCCGGCCGCGATCAGGCCGAGAGCCAGCACGGTGCCGATGAGGTTGATCAACCGCTTTGGCAGCATCACTTCACCCCCGTCTCGCTGGCGAACCGTCCGCTGTAGCGCGTCTGGTCGGCGACGAACTTGACCACGAACTGGTAGGCCGCGCTCTCCCCTTCCGGGCGGGTCAGTGAACCGGCGTCCACGGCGAGCGCACCGGGGATCTTGCGCAGCGCGACCACGGTGTCCCTCTGGTCTCCGGGGTCACCGGTGACACAGGTGAAGGTGCCCGTGAGTCCGGCGGCGGTGGCCGGATCGACTCCCGACATCGGCGCGGCACCGGGGCTGAGGTCGAACGCGGCGATCGACACCCCTGCGGGCATCGCGCCCAGCACGTCCTCATACAGGGCTGTCCAGCCCAGGTCGTTCGCGAGCGCCTGCTCGCGGTAGTCGCCGAGGTCGGTGCGGGCAGCCACGCCCCTGGTGACGTCGGCGTACTTGGCCAGTTCGATGTTCAACTGCTGGGTGCGTTCCTGCTCACCGAGCAGGCGCAGGTCCGCGGCCATCCGAACCCAGACCGCCGCACCGATGGCCAACGCCAACGCAGCGAGAATGGCGAACATCGCCAGCACCCACTTGCGCACCAGCGAGCGGCGTTCGCGCCGGCCCCTCTCGCTCGGGGGCAGCAGGTTCACCCGGGGAGCGCGACCGGCCTGGCTCGGCGGCAGCTTGGGTGCGTGCGTGAGGTTCATTTTTCGTCTCCCAACGCGATGCCCAGTGCGTTCACCAGGCTGGGCGGTGGCGTCCCGATCGCGCTGATGCTCTTCGAGAACGCGATCAGGTCGTGCATGCCGAGTTCGGTCACCGGAACGTCGAGGCCGGACGCGACCGCGGCCGCCAGCCCGGGAGCGGTCAGCCCGGCGCCAGTGAGGTACATGCGACTGATCGGCTCGGCACCTTCGCGTCCGGCATAGAACCGCAGGGTGCTGCGCAGCCGTCCGACCAGATCGGTCAGGGACGGGTCCACGCCGGTTTCGACCGGCCCGACCTCGGCAAAGGCGCGCCGGGCGACCCAGCCGTCCGGGCTGGCCGCAGCCAGCAGCAGTCCGGCCGGTGCGAACAGGTCGGGGGCCAGGTCGACCGGGATGATCCGGACGAACCGCGGGATGCCGTCCACGGTGACCACGAAGTTGGTCGTGTGCTCGCCCACGGACGCGATCGCGACCGCCTCGCCCCCGCCGTGGCCGCCGAGCGACCGGACGAGCCGGGCCAGTCCGAACGGCAGGAAGTCGACCGCATCGGTGCGCAACCGGGCGTTGGCCAGGGTGTTGATCAGGCCCTCCACCGTCTCGGCGACCGCGGCCACGAGCAGCCCGAAAATGTGGGTGTCGGTCTCGCTGACCGCGTAGAAGTCGAGCACTGCCTGCTCGACCGGAACCGGCAACAGGTCCTGCACCTCGTACGGCAGTGCGGCCTTGAGCAGTTCGGGCGCCAACCGTGGCGAGACGTACTCGCGCACGAGGATGCGACGGTTGGAGATGCCCAGGTGCACCCGGTTCCCGCGCAGGCCCGCCTGCGACCAGAGTTGCCGCAGCGCCAGCGAGACGGCATCCGGGTCGAGGATCTCGGAGTCCTTCGCGGCACCTTCAGGCAGCGGCACCTCGCCCGCGGCCACCAGCATTGGACGCCGTCCGCGGCTGATCTCGACCGCCCGGATGCTCTGCTCCGCGATCTCGATCCCGATCACATTCGCCATGGGTGTTCTCCTGATCCGTTCGGCTGACCGAGCCTGTCGAGACCACGCTTCCCACCGCTGGCTGAACGCCCTCCAACGGTGGCTGAGCTTGACGAAGCCCCTGGTAAGCGACCCTTCGACAGGCTCAGGGAGCGTTGGTCGAGATCACGTGAGGCCATAGAGACCTCCGT
>DAORUI010000184.1:0-4798 GCA_035433085.1 Propionicimonas sp.
CTTCGGTGTACGAACACCTGCGCCGGGCGATCGAGTTCACCGCCGAGCAGGTCGGCGAGAACGGCATCGCTAAAGGGCTGCGCGCCGACTGGAACGACTGCCTGAACCTCGGCGGCGGCCAGACCGCATTGGTGAGCTTCCTGCACATCTGGGCCGCGAACGCCCTTGCCGAGGTGGTGGCCCACCTGGCTGCGACGGCCCCGGACGCGGCCGCGTCCGTCCGATGGACTGCCGAGGCCGAGCGCCTGGCTCAGATCACCGCCGAGGTCACCGCGGACGTGAACCGCGAGCTCTGGGACGGCCAGTGGTACCTGCGCGGCTACACCCGGGACGGAGTGAAGATCGGCTCGGCCGAGAACACCGAAGGCAGGATCTTCCTCGAACACATGCCCTGGGCGGTGATCTCCGGCGCCGCCGACCGTGACCGGGGCACCAGTTCGATGGACGCCGTCCGCACCCACCTGGCCAGCGAGTACGGCACCCATCTGTGCTGGCCGAGCTACACCCAGGTCGACGACACCATCGGTTACGTCACCCGGGTGTACCCCGGCGTGAAGGAGAACGGCGCGATCTTCAGCCACCCAAACGCGTGGCCGATCATCGCCGAGACCATGCTGGGCCGTGGGGAAGCGGCGATGGCCTACTACGACGCCCTGGCGCCGTTCCATGCCAACGACTCGATCGAGGTTCGCGGCGCAGAGCCGTACGTCTACGTCCAGTTCCTCTATGGCCGCGACCACGAGTGGTTCGGCAAGGCGCAGAACCCCTGGCTCACCGGCACCGCGGGATGGATGTACACCGCCGCCACCAAGTACATCCTCGGGGTGCGTCCGGACTTCGACGCGCTCGTGGTCGACCCGTGCATCCCGGCCGAGTGGGCGGGCTTTTCCGTCACCCGCGAGTGGCTCGGAGCCACGTACTTCATCGAAGTACGCAATCCTTCCAAGGTGAGCGCAGGGGTGGCAACCGTCGAGCTCGACGGACGGCTGGTCGAGCCGTCCGTCGCCCCGGCCACCGGCCGGAAGGTGGCCCGCCTGCCCCGGGACGGCGCCGACCATCGCGTCGTCATCACCCTGGGCTGAATCATGCGTCCGAGTGTCCTCGAACGGGCGGTCAGCGCGACCCTGATGCCCGGCTTCGCCGGACCGGAACTACCCGATTGGGTTGCCGCCGAACTGGCGGACGGGCTGGGCGCGGTGTGCCTGTTCGGCAGCAATATCGTCGACCCCGAGCAGGTTCGGCAACTCACCGATGCCATTCATGGGGTTCGCGCGGAGGCGCTGATCGCCGTGGACGAGGAGGGTGGCGACGTCACCCGGCTGCATCACCGCACCGGTTCGCCATACGCCGCCGCAGCGTTCCTCGGCCGTCAGGACTCGCTGGCGGCGACCGAGGCCACCGGCTACGGCATCGGTGCGGAACTGCGCGCGTCCGGCATCGACCTTAATCTGGCGCCGGACGCCGACATCAACTCGAACCCACGAAACCCGGTGATCGGCGTCCGTAGCTTCGGCGCCGAGCCCCCGTTGGTGGCGCGCCACGTCGCGGCCTACACCCGCGGAGTGCAGAGCGCCGGGGTGGCGGCCTGCGCCAAGCACTTTCCCGGCCACGGCGACACCGCCACCGACTCCCACCTCGACCTGCCGGTCGTGGCCATGAGCCGGCGGACCCTCATCGATCGGGAACTCCTGCCCTTCGCTGCGGCGGTGGACGCCGGGACGCTCGCTGTGATGACCTCGCACATCCTGGTGCCCGGGGTGGACCCAACCATGCCGGCCACGCTGTCGGCGCCCGTGCTCGATCTGCTCCGTGCTGAACTGGGCTTCAAGGGGGCGATCGTCTCCGATGCCCTGGACATGACCGGCGCCAGCCGCGGCCGGGGCATCGCCGAGGCCGCCGTGCTCGCCCTTGCCGCAGGCTGCGACCTGCTGTGCATCGGCGCCGACAACACCGGCGCCCAGCTCGCTGCGATCCGCGCACACGTGGTCGATGCCGTGCGCGGCGGGCGGCTCGCCGAGGGGCGGGTGATGGACGCTGCCGCACGTGTGGCCGCATTGTCGGCGGCTCTGGCCGGGCTGCGGTCCCACTCCGCGCCCACGGCTGAGCCGGCTCCGCTGGATCAGCGGGTGTTCTGGAAGCGGGCACCTGTGTTGCCCGTTACGGCTCCCCTGCTGGTGAAGCTGGATTCGGCCAACAACATCGCTGCCGCCGAGACTGTGTGGGGCATCGACGAACATCTCCGCGCCGACCTCGACCGCTGGCTACCCGGTGCGCGCTGCGTCACTGTGGCCGACCGGCACGCGGTGAACAACCTGCTGACTGACAACCCCGCGCGCGCTCTGGTGGTACAGGGACGCGACCTTGCCAGGGTGCCGTTCCTTGCCGATGCGGTCGCCCTGATCCGCCGCGAGCGTCCGGACGCAATTGTGGTCGAACTCGGCTGGCCCGACTCACCGGCGACCTACGACATCGCCACCTACGGCGCCGGACGTGGCGCGTCCACCGCTCTGATCCGCTTGCTCAGCCCGCGCTTGCCTCACCCGCCGGAGGCGTCCGACTCCGCGTCGGCGATGTCTGCATCGCCCAGCTCGGTGGAGTCGAGCCAGCCGTAGGGCATGGTGACCTTGTCCCGGGGCGTGCCCTGGCGTCCGCGGGGGGATCCCAGTTCAGCAGCCGGGAAAGGCACTGAAGCGTCCAGCTGGGCCAGCAACCCATCCAATTCGGTCAGGCCCGACACCATGGCCAGGCTGCGCCGCAGCTCCCCACCGACCGGGAAGCCTTTGAAGTACCAGGCCATGTGTTTGCGGAGGTCGGTGAGGCCGTGCTTCTCGCCGTAGAGGCCGGCCAGCAGCTCGGCGTGGCGCCGCACCATCCCGGCCACCTCACCCAACGTCGGCAGGGTGCGGCGCTCATGTCCGGCGAAGGCGTCGGCGAGGTCGCGGAACAGCCAGGGCCTGCCCAGGCAGCCACGTCCGATGACGACGCCTGCGCACCCGGTCTGGGCCATCATCGCCAACGCGTCTGAGGCCTCCCAGATGTCGCCATTACCGAGCACCGGTATGTCCACCGCGGCGACCAGCGTCTCGATGGTCTCCCAGACGGCCTCACCGGCGTAGGCCTGCTGCACCGTCCGGGCGTGCAGGGCGATGGCCGCGCAACCAGCGTCCTGCGCGATCCGTCCGGCGTCGAGGTAGGTCAGGTGGTCGGCGTCGATCCCGAGGCGGGTCTTCATGGTCACCGGCACGCCGTAGCGGTCGGCGGCTCGCACGGTTGCCCGCAGGATCGCGGTCAGCCGATCACGTTTCCACGGCAGCACTCCCCCGCCACCGCGCCGGGTCACCTTTGGCACCGGGCAGCCGAAGTTCAGGTCGACATGGTGGACGCCGAACTCGGCGCACAGAATCTCGGTGGCCCTCGCCATCATCGGCGGGTCCACGCCGTACAACTGCACCGACCGCACCGTCTCGGCGGCGTCGAAACAGAGCATGTCGAACGTCTTGGGATTCCGCTCGACGATTCCCCGTGAGGTGATCATCTCGCAGACGTACAACCCGGCACCCTGCTCGCGGCAGAGCTGACGGTAGGCGGCGTTGGTGATGCCGGCCATCGGCGCCAGCACGACCGGCGTCAACACCTCGACGAAGCCACCTGAGGGCGCTACCAGCCGTAGTGGTTCGACCATGCTCACCTCCCTGCCGCGATTTCGCCCCTGGATGCCGTCGTAGACCCGAACTGGGCCCGTTTCGCCGCTTGCGGGTCCGATTAGCGGCAACACGGCCCGCACAGCCTACCCAGACCCTTGCGCGAAAGCCCGTCAGCGTGTGCGCTTGGCGTATGAGCAACGTGCACAGCCAGGTCACCTCCGCCCTTGCGCTGATTCCGCGGGCGAACTTCCTACCGCCGGACTTGCGAGACCGGGCCGCGACGGATGCACTACTTCCGATCGGCCATGGCGCCACCAACTCCCAGCCCTGGACGGTTCAGTTCATGCTCGAACTGCTCCATGTGCCGGAAGGCGCCAAGGTGCTGGACGTGGGTAGCGGCTCGGGCTGGACCACCGCGCTGCTCTCCCACCTCGCCGGGCCGAACGGCTCAGTCCTGGGCATCGAGTTGGTGCCCGAACTGGTCGAGCAGGGACGCGCGAACCTCGCCGCCTTCGACCTGCCGGGTGCGCGCATCGAGCGGGCGACGGCCGGCCAACTCGGCGCCCCGGCCGAGGCGCCGTTCGACCGCATCCTCGTCTCCGCGGACGCAGGTCAGGTGCCCTCCGAACTGGAGGAGCAGCTGGCCGTCGGCGGACGGATGGTGCTCCCCGCGTCCGGGGTGATGTGGGTCGTCGACCGCGACCACGAAGGCTGGCACCGCGAACCCGTGATGGGCTACCGATTCAGCTTCGTGCCGCTGGTTTAGGGGGCCCTTCGTCAGGCTCAGGGAGCGTTCGTCAGGCTCAAGGGCCCTTCGTCAGGCTCAGGGACCGTTCCTGAGGCTCCCACGAACGTTGGCTGAGCCTGACGAAGCCTCGCCGAGCTCAGCAGCCGATCAGGCGCGCGCCCAGGTACGACTGCACCTGGTCGATCGCCACCCGCTCTTGCGACATCGTGTCGCGCTCGCGAATAGTCACGGCGTCGTCGGTCAGGGTGTCGAAGTCGACAGTGATGCAGAAGGGCGTACCGATCTCGTCCTGGCGGCGGTAGCGGCGTCCGATGGCCTGGGCGTCGTCGAACTCGACGTTCCAAACCTTGCGCAACTGCGCGGCCAGATCGCGAGCCTTCGGCGACAGGTCGGCGTTGCGGGACAG
>DAORUI010000185.1:0-4762 GCA_035433085.1 Propionicimonas sp.
CCTGAGCCTGACGATCCCTGAGCCTGACGAAGGGTCGACGACCTGAGCCTGACGAGAGATGTATCACCGGTGATACGCTGGGTTCATGAAGACAGTCACCGTGCGTGAGCTGCGCAATAACGGAGGCGATGTGCTCGACCGGGTCAGTAGGGGAGAGTCGCTGGTGGTTACCCGGGATGGCAGCGCGGTAGCCGAACTCTCGCCATTGCGCCGGCGCAGCGCGGCTCCGGCGGACCTGATCTTCAGGCGTCGACACCTGGCTGAAGTCGATCCGCTGGCATTGCGTCGCGAGCTGGATGATCTGTTGGACGCGAGCCTGTGACTATCGCGCGCGGGCTGCTCGACACGTCCACGGTCATCCTGCTGGGTCGAGTAGCCGACCCCGCCGAGCTGCCGGACGATTGTGTGGTCAGCGCGATCACCTTGGCCGAGCTGTCGGCCGGTCCACACGTGGCGCGCACCGAAGCGGAGCGAGTGGCCCGGCAGCTGCACCTGCAGCTGGCAGAGGCAGACTTCGAGGTCGTACCGTTCGATGCCGCTGCGGCCCGGGCGTTCGGCGCGGTCTCCGCATCGTTGCGCAAGGCCGGACGAAAGCCGGCCGCGCGCGCCTACGATGCGCTGATCGCCTCGGTGGCGATCGCGGCCGGATTGCCCCTGTTCACCTGTAACCCCGGCGACTTCGCCGGCATCGATGGGCTGGAGTTGCACCCGGTGTCGCTGGGTGGCGCCTGATCCGTCGTACCGTCCGCCCTAGCACGCTTCCGCTGGCTTCCGCCGCCTTCCGCAGGCGTTCGCGGGTCGAGCTTGTCGAGACCCGCGGTCAGCTCGCGAGAATCTCGGGATCATCAGCCGAGCAGGTCGGGTACCTCGGTGATGTCGTCGACCAGATGGACGGCGGCAGCCATCGGGCGGCCTTCGGCGAGGTTGGCGAGCAAGGGCCAAGCCGGGCGGACCCGCGTCCAGTAGTCGACCCCCACCAGCACCAGCGGGGGGATCGGCTCACCGGCCGCTGCGTAGTAGCGCGGGGTGACCGCCTGGAAGATCTCCTGGATCGTCCCGGCGGCGCCGGGCAGGCAGATCAGGCCACCGGTGGCCTGCCGCAGCAGCATGTCCTCGCGGATCGCGTTCGAGAACAGCTTCGCGACGCCCGCGCTGAACACGTTCGGCGGCTCATGGCCGTACAGCCAGGTGGGCACGCCGTAGCTCTGGCCGCTCAGTTCCCAGCGTTCGCGCACGGCAAGTCCCGCGGCCACCCAGGACGCGACATCCTCGGCGAAGCGGGGACGTTCGGCCAGCAGCCCGATGGCCGACTCGAGATCGCCGGCCGAACCCATCAGAGCCGCACCGAGGTTGACCGCCTCCATCGCCCCCGGTCCGCCGCCGGTGATCACGGTGCGTCCCGTGGCGGCCAGCGAGCGTCCGAGGTGGACGGCCTCGGCGTACTCCGCCGACCCGCGGACCAACTGGTGTCCGCCCATCACCCCGACCGCGCCTTCGAGGCGCAGGTCCTCCAGCGCCTCGGTGATCGCATGGTCGTGCAGCGTCATCGCCAGTTCGCTGGTCAGGCTGCGGTGCTGGCCGACGTAGCGCCACCAGCGGAAGACCCGTGCGTCCAAGGTGTAGCGGTAGCCGCGCTCCAGCCCCGCGTACAGCTCGATCGCGCTGTACAGGCCGGAGCGGTAGGGGTTGAACGGCAGATCGGGCAGCGTCGGGAAGACGAGGGCGCCACGCAGCTCCAGGTCGGCTTCGGCGCCGGGCTGCAGCCGGCAGCCGAGGAAGACCGCTCCGGTCACGTCCGCGTCCGCCAGCGCGGCCGAGCGTTCGGTGAGATCGAGGGACTGCACGTAGCAGTCGGCGAGTCGACCCGTCGCCGCGAGATGCGCGTCGAAGGCGGGCAGACTCTCGAGTTCGACCCCGCTGCCGGGAACGATCGGGCTGGCCATGCAAGGCACCCTATCCGGACCTCGTGGGGGTGGGTGCCGGTAGGCTGCACTGGGTTCGACGGCGAGGAGGACGGCATGCGCCGCGTGGCGATTCTGGGCAGTACGGGTTCGATCGGCACCCAGGCGATCGACGTGATCGCCGCGCGTCCGGAGCTGTTCGAGGTGGTCGGCCTTGCCGCCGGCGGGACGTCCGTGGACCTGCTGGTCGAGCAGGCGCGCGCCCTTCGTCCGCGGGTGGTCGCGGTGAGCGACGCCAATGCGGCGGACGCGGTCGCATCGCGCCTTCCCGAGGTCGAGGTCTGGGCCGGCCCGGACGCCGCGACCCGGCTCGCGGCCATGCCTGCCGACGTCGTCCTCAACGCCATCACCGGGGCCGCCGGGCTGGAACCCACCCTCGCCACCCTGGGCGCAGGCACGACGCTGGCACTGGCTAACAAGGAGTCGCTGGTCATCGGCGGACGCCTGGTCACAGACTCGGCCGCTCCCGGCCAGATCGTCGCGGTCGACTCCGAGCATTCGGCGTTCGCCCAGGCTCTTCGTTCGGGGCGCGCCGAAGAGGTGCGCAAGCTGATCCTCACCGCGTCCGGGGGTCCCTTCCGAGGCCGGACGCGTGCCGAGCTGCGCCGGGTGACGCCTGCCCAGGCGATGGCGCACCCCACCTGGGACATGGGCCGGGTGATCACCATCAACTCCGCGACGCTGATCAACAAGGGTCTCGAACTGCTCGAAGCCGGTCTGCTCTACGGGGTCGACCTGGACGCCATCCAGGTGGTCGTCCACCCGCAGTCGATCGTGCACTCGATGGTCGAGTTCGTCGACGGTTCAACGATCGCCCAATGCTCACCGCCGGACATGCGATTGCCCATCGCCCTGGGCCTGACCTGGCCTGAGCGGCTGCCGGACGCGGCCGCGGCCTGCGACTGGACCAAGGCTGCAACCTGGACCTTCGAACCGCTCGACGATGCGGCATTCCCGGCCGTCGAACTCGCCCGGCAGGCGGGCAAGGCGCCCGGTGGGCTTGCTCCGGCGGTCTACAACGCGGCCAACGAGGTGTGCGTGGACGCGTTCTGCGCCGGATTGTTGGAGTTCCCTGGCATCGTGGAGGTGGTCGCCGACGTGGTGGCCGCCCACCTGGCCCGGGCCATCGACGAACCATTGAGCCTGGCCGGTGTGCTGGCGGCCGACGCTTGGGCGCGTGCGGAGGCGACCGACCGGATCAACGAGGAGTAGTTGCATGGAGACCCTGACCGTCATCGGCTTCGCGATCGCGTTCTTCGCGCTGATCATGGCGTCGGTTGCGCTGCACGAACTCGGGCACATGATTCCCGCCAAGCGCTTCGGCGTGCGGGTGCCCAAGTACTTCGTCGGCTTCGGTCCCACCATCTGGTCGACCAAACGAGGGGAGACCGAGTACGGGGTCAAGTGGTTCCCGCTGGGCGGCTTCGTCCGCCTGCTGGGCATGTACCCGCCGCGTCCGGATGGCCGTCCGAACCCGACCACGCGACTGACCCGCCTTGCTGATGCCGCCCGCGATCAGGAGTGGGAGGAGATCACTCCCACCGACGTCGCCGACGAGCGCCTCTTCTACCAGAAGAAGACCTGGCAGAAGCTGGTGGTGATGGCCGGCGGGCCGGTGATGAACCTCCTCATCGCCTTTGTCTTGTTGCTCGGGGTCACCGGCCTTTACGGCGTCTACCGCGCCCAGACCACGGTCAGCTATGTGCAGCCGTGCGTGATCGCCGACGCCACCCGCACCGAGTGCATCGACAGCGACCCCAAGTCGCCGGCCGCGATCGCTGGGCTGCTGGCCGGCGACCGGGTGGTCAGCTTCAACGGGACGCCGATCACGTCCTACGCGCAGTTGAGCGGGCTGATCCGCGCCAACCTCGACGGTGAGGCCCGATTGGTGGTCGAGCGGGAGGGCGCCGAGGTCGCGCTCACCCCGGTGAACACCATGATCAACGAGGTTGCGGACAACCTCGATCCGAGCCGTCACATCAGCGCGGGCTGGCTCGGCGTCTCGCCGCAGCAGGAGCTGGTCCGGGGCGGGCCGGTGGAAGTGCTGGGCGACATGTGGACGATGACCCAGCAGAGCGTGGTGGCGTTGGTGCAGTTCCCGGTGAAGGTCTGGCACGTGGTCGTCGGCATGGTGACCGGCCAGCCGCGCGACCTCTACGACCCGATCAGCATTCTCGGGGCGAGCACGGTGGCCGGTCAGGTGATCGCCGCCGAGGACGTGACCCCGGGCGCCAAGGTCGCGACTTTCATCTCACTGCTGGCTTCGGTGAACCTGTTCCTTGCGCTGTTCAACTTCGTGCCGTTGCCACCCTTGGACGGTGGCCACATCGCCGGTGCGTTGTGGGAATGGGTGCGGCGCAAGGTGGCCAAGGTTGCGAAGCGCCCCGATCCGGGCTTCTTCGACACGGCCAAGCTGCTGCCGATCGCCTACGCGGTGGGCGGGTTGCTGCTGCTCTCCGGCGTGGCCCTGATCCTCGCCGACATCGTCAGCCCGATCCAACTGTTCTGATCCGTTCGCTGCGGCAACCTCCCACGCGAGCATGGGGTGCGCGCCCGGACTGATGGGTAGGCTGTCAGCGCTGCGGTCGGCATTCCCGTCCGCCAGGTCCGCCCGATCGAGGAGTTCATGACTATCAACCTGGGTATGCCAGCCACCCCGCCGCCAGTGCTCGCCCCGCGGCGGCCCACCCGGCAGATCAAGGTGGGCAAGGTCCTGGTCGGTGGGGGCGCTCCGGTCTCGGTGCAATCGATGACCACCACCAAGACCACCGACATCAACGGCACCCTGCAGCAGATCGCCG
>DAORUI010000186.1:0-4682 GCA_035433085.1 Propionicimonas sp.
AGCCGGATGTGCTCGGTGAACGTCCGGCCGAGGCCGTACAACGCGATGTAGAGAGCGAAGACCTTGCCGCGCCCGAGGGTGAACTTCCGGTCTGCCCACAGCAGGATCAGCGCCACCAGGACATTCCAGATCGACTCGTAGGCGAAGGTCGGGTGGAAGGTGGCGTACTGCTCGAAGCCGGGAACCCGGTGGGCCGGACCGATCTCCAGCCCCCAGGGCAGGTCAGTCGGCATGCCGTACAGCTCCTGGTTGAACCAGTTGCCGAAGCGCCCGAAGGCCTGACCGATGGCGATCCCGGGGGCAAGCGCATCGGCGAACGCTGCGAAGGCGACCTTCTCCCTGCGGGCAACCAGCCACGCCACCAGGGCGCCGGCGCCGATCGCGCCGTAGATGGCGATGCCGCCCTCCCAGATGAACAGAGCACTCCACGGGTTGATGCCGGGTGCGAAGTAGTCGCCCAGGTGGGTGAGCACGTGATAGACGCGGGCTCCGACGACGCCGAGCGGGATGGCCCAGAGCAGGATCTTCTCGAAGCTCTCCTGCTGGCCGCCTCGCGCCTTCCAGCGGCGAAGGCCGATGATCCACGCGGCGATGATGCCCGTGATCAGGCACAGGGCGTAGAAATGGATCGTCAACGGCCCGATCTGGAAGCTGCTGATCGAGGGGCTCGGGATGAACAGGGTCCCGAGGTCATCTTGAACCCGGGGAGGCACTCAGGTCGAAATGGCCGCGGCACGCGGAAGCCGCGCCGTGAAGGTAGCGCCTGTGCCGAGGCCCTGACTCGCGGCGGTCACGTCACCGCCGTGGGCCCGGATGATGCCCCTGGAGATGGTCAGCCCGATCCCGGTGCCGGAATCGTTGGCGGCGTTGGTCCGTGCGCGCACGCGATAGAAACGCTCGAACACCTGCTTCAGATCCGCGGGCGCGAGGCCAACGCCGGTGTCGGCCACTGCGACATCCACCCACGAACCGGACTGGACACAGGTCACGGTCACCGAGCCGCCGGAGGGTGTCGCCCGGATCGCATTACCGACCAGGTTGGTGACGACCTGGCCAATTCGATCAGCGTCAGCATCGACCATGAGTGGACCGGGACCGGCAACCACGTGCAGCGTGAGGCCGGCGTCCTCGACCTGCGGACGCAGCCGCTCGGCCGCCGACGTCACTACCTGCCTGATGTCCACACGCGCCGAAACGAGTTGCAGCCTGCCCTCCTCGGCCCGTGACAGCGCGGACAGATCGTCCGCGAGGCGACGCAGTCTCCTGCTCTCCTCCCCCACGTGCCCCAGGGACTCGGTGTCGGTGGGCAACACCTTGTCGATCATGCCCTCGACGTACCCGTCGATGACCGTGAGCGGAGTCCGCATCTCGTGCGCGACCTCCCCCAGCAGCCTGAGCCGGCGCGCCTCCGTCTCGGCCAGCGTGCGGCCCAGGCTGTTGACGTCGTTGGCGAGGTCAGCCAACTCGACCTCCTTCGGAACGACGACCGTAGTGTCGTAGTCGCCATCGGCGATCCGGCGCGTAGCGCTGCGGAGACGCCCCAGCGGACGGATCAGCCGCCAGGCGGCAAGAATCCCGAAGATCGCCGCAACGGCTGCGCCAACCAGCGCCCCGATCAGTAGAGCCTGATCCACTGCCGTCGCGAACTGCTCCCGCAGACCGGCATTCTGGCCCATGCCCTGCCCAGGTCCCCGCGGACCCCCGCCCTGCGCGCGCCGCAGGGTCTCATCGAAGAGCGCCGGCGCGAGCTGGCGGACGATGAAGAAGGTGGCCAGGGCACCGAGGACGGCCACGAGGACGTGAGAGAGGACAAGCCGGACCGACAACCGGTTCATGCCGACGCCTTCTTGAGGAACTTGTAACCGACACCACGAACGGTCCCAATGATCTGCGGGTTCGAAGCGTCGTCACCAAGAGCGGCCCGCATTCCCCGGATATGCACATCCACCACCCGCTCGTCACCGTAGAAGTCGTAGCCCCACACGTTCTCCAGCAGCTGGGCCCGGGAGAACACCCGACCCGGAGCCGAGGCAAGGGCGAGCAGCAGGTCGAACTCGAGCGCCGACAGGGTGACCGGGCCGACATCAACGGTGATCTCGCGTCGCTCCCGATCGATCACCAACCCGTCGAAGACCAGAGAACCGTCGATCGCCTGCGCATCGATCACCTCTGCGCGAGCACTGCGGCGGAGCACCGTCTTCACCCGGGCGACAACCTCCCGCGGGCTGAACGGCTTGGTGATGTAGTCGTCGGCGCCAACGCTCAGTCCGATCAGCTTGTCGACTTCCTCGGAGCGTGCCGTCACCAGGATCACGTACACCTCGGAGATGGCGCGGATCTTCTGAAGAACATCCAGCCCACCCAGGTCGGGCAGCCCGATGTCGAGCAGGACGACGTCGAAGGGCCGCGCACCGGTGTGGGTCAGCTCACGCAGGGTGTCCGCACCCGTGCCCACCTCGGCGACCTCGAACCCGTCCGCCTCCAGGTAGGCGCGCAAGACCGTCCTGATCTGCGGCTCATCGTCGACTATGAGCACTCGATGCGCCACGAAAACCTCCTGCTTTTGCCCAGACTATGGCTGTGAGCCCTGCCTCCATCGATGGCGGGAGCGTTAAGGGCCAGGCTTCACACAAACCTCACGAAGCAGCATTCCGGCGACACTCCCGCGACCGCTGCCCGCCTTGCAGAAGGATACCCCCCCGGGTATAGTTCCCAGCATCAACCTATGGAGGAGATCGAAGATGTGTAGCCCCGTTACTTGCAGGTCCTGCGGCAAGACCACCTGGTCGGGCTGTGGCCAGCACGTCGCACAGGTCAAGGCACGCGTCCCCGCGGGGCAGTGGTGCGGCGGGCACGCCCAGTCCGCACAGCAGCCGACGGTGAAGTCCACCTCCGGGCTGTTCAAGATCTTCGGCCGATGAAGCGTGCGGGCGTGGCCGCGACGCTGATGGCCGCGACGCTTCTACTCGGCGGCTGCTCCGCAGCGACTGTCAGCGCGACCTCCGGACCGACCGCAACAGCGGCTCCGGCGGCAGGCAGCAGCCTGTCAGCGGCAGATTTCGCCGCCGCGGCGAAGCTGCCCGACACGCTGCTGCTCGACGTCCGCACCCCATCCGAGTTCGCCGCCGGCCACCTCACCGGCGCAGTGAACCTCGACGTGGAAGCGGCCTCGTTCCCCCAGCTCGTCGCCACGCTCGACCCAGCCAAGAACTATGCGGTCTACTGCCGCAGCGGCAACCGTTCGAAGGTCGCCATGACGGCCATGGGGCAGGCCGGTTTCAGCCACCTGTTCGACCTTGCCGGCGGGATCGGTGCCTGGCAATCAGCCGGCGGCCAACTCGTCAAGAACTAGGCAGCCAGAAGGAGAAACGCATGACCACCCAGAATCTGACCGCAGCCACATTCGAGACCACCGTCACCGACAACCCCGTTGTCCTGGTCGACTTCTGGGCTGCGTGGTGCGGGCCCTGCCGGGCGTTCGCCCCCACCTTCGAAGCAGCGTCCACCAAGCACGAGGGCGTGGTGTTCGGGAAGGTCGACACCGAGGCGGAGAGGGCGCTCGCCCAGGCCGCACACATCAGCTCCATTCCGACCCTGATGGCTTTCCGTGACGGCATCCTGGTCTACAGCCAGCCCGGGGCGCTCCGCGCCGCCGACCTGGATCGGCTCATCGAGGAAGTCCAGGGACTCGACATGGATGCCATTCGGGCCGAGCTTGCATCCCAGCAGAGCGCCGGCGTGTGATGCCGCCCGAGGCCGACCCACCTCCCCTGTTCGGGCCCGGCGGACGGATCCCCACAGCCCGGGCGGTCGCCCGCGTCCGCCAGCCAGGATTCAACGCCCTGTGGAAGGCGTGGCTGCCCCGCCACACCGTGGCAATGGTCGTGCTGAGCCCCTTGCTGTTCCTCGCCTACAACGCTGCACTCGGCTCCGGCTTTGTCGACCCGGTGTGGAATCTTCTCACCGGTGCCATGTCCCTTGTCGCGGCCCTGATCCTCGCCACCTACCTGCCCATGCGCGGCGCCGGCCGAGCGGTGGGGTCCTCGTGTGCAGTGATGGCCGGCCTGCTCGTGCCTGGCGCCGGCATCCTCCTCCACCAGGCCACGGGACCGATGGGCGGGGCCCTCGCTCTCGGGATCCTGAGCCTCGGCCTTGTCCAGCGGGTCTCGGGTACCTCCGCCTGCGGTTAGCCATCACCTGCCCACGGAGGTCTCCGTGGCCACGATCCACACCAAGCTCGAAAAGAGAAGAACATGAAGCAGAACATCGGCAACACCGACCGCATCGTTCGGGTCGTCGTCGCCGTCCTCCTGGCCGTCGGCGCCTGGATGGCGGGTTTCGGTTCGGTCGGCGGCATCATCCTGCTCGTCCTCGGAGCGGTGATGCTCGTCACGTCAGCAGTCGGGTTCTGCCCGCTGTATGCGCCCTTCGGCTTCAGCACGAAGCCGCGGGTGGCAAAGAGCTGAAAGGAATGCGAGCGGCCGGACGAGTGCCCGGCCGCTCGCTCAATTGATCCGTGGCGCGGGCCGGCTGATCACGCGCCGATGAACAGCAGAGCGAAGATGCCGATGATCGCCCAGCCGGCGCTCCGTTTGAACCACCACACGAGCACGAAGCTGACAGCGAAGATCAGCCACGTCTGCCAGTTGGTGAGCGAGCTGATGCCGAACTGGATCGTGATG
>DAORUI010000187.1:0-4630 GCA_035433085.1 Propionicimonas sp.
ACCGCTGGTCACGCCGAGCGCCGAAGGGTGGCCGCAGCGGCCGCCACGAATCCGTGGTCCTATGCCGAACTCCGGCTCCATCACATCCTGCGGGCGGCGCGAATAGACGGCTGGGTGGCCAATCGCCCGATCGAAGTTCGCGGGCGCCGCTACTGGCCGGATGTCCGGTTCAAGCGCCGCAAGCTCGTGCTTGAGTTCGATGGCCGCGAGTTCCATGACACCAGCAGTGCCTTCATCTCCGACCGTGAGCGTCTCAATGAGTTCGCGGCCGGCGGCTTCACGGTGCTCAGGTTCGGATGGGAGCACCTGGATTGCCCGGACTACGTTGCGTGCCTAGTTACAGATGCCCTCCGCAGGGCATCACCCTACGAGTAGTGCACCGAATTGCACCGGACTCGGCTCCCGCCCACCAGGAATCCGGCAGGTAGTGGAGAGTTCAGCGCAATTCGATTCAGCCACAAAGGCGGGCCGGTTACCCGGCCCGCCTGTTGGCTGAGGTGTGATCAGCCGATGGTCTTGCCGACGCTGCGCAGGTACTGGCAGGCCTCGAGAACCCGGGCTGAGAGCCCGGCCTCGGCGTTCTTGCCCCACGCGCGGGGGTCGTACTGCTTCTTGTTGCCGACCTCACCGTCGATCTTCAGCACGCCGTCGTAGTTCTTGAACATCCAGTCGACGACCGGACGGGTGAACGCGTACTGGGTGTCGGTGTCGATGTTCATCTTCACCACGCCGAAGTCGACCGCGTCCGAGATCTCCTGCGGGGTCGAACCCGAGCCGCCGTGGAAGACCAGGTCGAACGGCTTCTCACGGCCGTACTTGGCGCCGACGGCGTCCTGGATCTCCTTGAGCACGGCCGGACGGAGCTTCACCGCACCCGGCTTGTACACACCGTGCACGTTGCCGAAGGTCAGCGCGGTCATGTAGCGGCCCTTCTCACCCAAGCCGAGGATCTCGATGGTGCGCAGGCCGTCCTCGACGGTGGTGTACAGCTTGTCGTTGATCTCGGCGGCCACGCCGTCCTCTTCGCCACCGACGACGCCGACCTCGATCTCGAGGATCTGGCGGGCCTTACTGGTGAGGGCGAGGAGCTCGTCGGCGAGCTGCAGGTTCTCTTCCATCGGCACCGCGGAACCGTCCCACATGTGCGACTGGAACAGCGGCTCCAGGCCGCGATCGACCCGCTCCTGCGAGATGGCGATGAGCGGCTTGACCCAGGTCTCGATCTTGTCCTTCTGGGCGTGGTCGGTGTGCACGACGATGTTGATCGGGTAGTTCTTGGCCACCACGTGCGCGTACTCCGCGAGCGCGACCGCGCCGGTGACCTTGTCCTTGATGGTCGGGCCGGACGCGTACTCGGCGCCGCCCGTGCTGACCTGGATGATGCCGTCGGAACCGGCTTCTGCGAAACCAGCCAGCGCGGCGTTCAGGGTCTGCGAAGAGGTGATGTTGATCGCCGGGTAGGCGTACTTGCCCGCCTTGGCGGCATCCAGCATCTCGGCGTACTTCTCAGGACTAGCAATTGGCATTCGATTGGCCTCTCTGGAGTGAAAGCGCCCGCGACTGTGCGGTCGCCAGGCGAACAGGACCAGTGTCTCAAATCTCGCGCTTCGTGGTTACCAGATACCAACTTTGGAATACCGAAGCCCGTCGGCGGTCGTCAGTCCAACCGCGACAGGTCGACCCAGGCGCGTCCGGACGACAGCACGCGCACCGCCGAATCGAGCGTGGCGGGCATGGTGTCGGTGTAGTCAAGCGGGACGGTGCTGTTGCTGCGGTCGCGTCCGATGGTCACCAGCGAAGCGGACGCGCCGAGCGTGCCCGGCTTGACGACCACGGCACCGACTTCCGGCCAGGGCAGCCAATGCTGGCCGACCAACATCCCGTCCCGGTTGAGCCCGACGGCAAGGCCGGGCTGGGCAAGCTTCGCGTCCGCGCGCGCCCGGAGGAGCTGGACGAGGTTCACTACGCCGAAGACCACGCCCATCGCAAGGGAGGTCCACAGGTACCAGGGGGCCCACGGACCCACCTGCTCAGGCCAGAAGTACCAGGCGACCGCGACGGCCGCGGCACCGAACGCGGTGGTGCCCAACCGCCAGTACAGCTGGCTGCTGGCGCCCTTCACCCGCGCCTGCGCCACCTCCGGCCGGTAGTACACCCCGTACTCGTCGCTCACCGCACCAGCCTAGTCCGCCGAGTTGTCAGAACTTCACGGCGCTATAGCGCCGTGAAGTTCTGACAACTCGGCGGAAAAGGTAGAGGTGGCCACAATCAGCGGGAAGGCGCCCAGCGAAGGGACCAGTGGTACATCGCGATCGCGGCGGCGGCGCCGGCGTTCAGCGATCGGGTGGAACCGTACTGGGTGATCGCTACCAGCCGGTCGCAGCCGGCCACCATCTCACTCGTCAGGCCCGGACCCTCGGAGCCGAAGACCAGGCAACAGTCGCGAGGCAGCTCGGTCCGCTCCAACGGCACCGAGCCGGGCAGGTTGTCCACCCCGATCGGGGTCACCTCGTGCTCGGCCAGCCACGCGAACAGGGCGGCCTCGTCGGCGTGGTGGTGCACGTGCAGGTAGCGGTCGGTCACCATCGCACCGCGCCGGTTCCAGCGACGACGTCCGACAATGTGCACCCCGGCCACGTTGAACGCGTTCGCCGTGCGCACGATCGAGCCGATGTTGAAGTCGTGTTCCCAGTTCTGGATGGCCACATGCAGCGGCAGCCGCCGGGTGTCCAGGTCGGCGACGATCGAAGGCACACTCCAGTAGCGGAACTCGTCGGGGACGTTGCGACGATCGCCCTCGGCCAGGAGTTCCGGGTCGAGCCGGGAGTCGTCCGGCCACGGACGCGGATGCGGCCCCACGCCGGGCGCGGTCACAGCCGCCAGCTCGTCCTCGCTCAGGGTACCCACGGGCGTCACGGTACCCTTGGGAGTTGTGAACCTGTCCCAACTCGCCCTGTTGCCGCTCCTTCTGCCGGACTGGCTCGACCCCGAGTTCATCCTCACCTCGCTGGGCAACTGGGCTTTGTGGGGCGCTGCCTTGATCATCTTCATCGAGTGCGCGATCTTCCCGGTGCTACCGGGCGACTCGTTGCTGTTCGCGGTTGGCATGTTCATCGCCAATGACGCGCAGATCATCCGCTTCGGGGACGCGAGCAAGCCCACCGTGCTGGCCATCTCCATCGCCGTGCTGGTGACTGCAGCGGTGCTCGGTAACGTCGTCGGCTACTGGGTCGGCAAGAGCATCTCGCCGTGGCTCTTCAAGCCGAGGCCCGGCTTCATCGGCAAGGTCTTCTCGGCCAAGCATCTCGACCAGACTCACGCGTTCTTCGAGCGCTACGGCTCGAAAGCCCTTGTGTTGGGCCGATTCGTACCGTTCGTCCGCACCTTCATCACCATGGTCGCCGGCGCGGCCGGGATGACCTTCCGCACTTTCATCACCTGGACGGGAATCGGCGCGGTCCTCTGGGCCGCCGGGTGCACCTTGCTGGGCTACTTCCTGGGCGGGTTCGACTTCATCAAGCACAACCTGGACGCCGTGCTGATCGCGATCGTGCTGGTCTCGGTACTACCGATGGTGGTGGAGGCCCTGCTGGAGCGTCGACGCCGGAAGTCCGCCGGGGTTGAGAGCGTTGAGTCCTGAGGGAGCGCTCGAAAGGGCTTCGTCAGGCTCAGCCACCGTCTCCCAGCTGAGCGCAAACCATCCCGCGGCTTCCTCAAGCTCAGCCCCCGGCAACCGGAGTGCGATCGGCTGGATGCCGGGAGCGCCGGACACGCGTCCACCGGCCACCCAGGAAGAACTGGACGCGGCCGTGGCCGCCCTGACCGGACGCACGATCGTCGCGCTCACTGGTGCTGGATTCTCCACCGACTCGGGGCTGCCCGACTACCGCGGTCCGGACGCGGCACCGCGCCGGCCGATGACCTACGAGCAGTTCGTCGGCAGCGCGGATCACCGTCGCCACTACTGGGCGCGCAATCACCTGGGTTGGCACGGAATGCACCGCACCGAACCCAACGATGGACACTTCGCCCTGGCCGAGTTGGAGCACCGCGGCGCTGTGGTCGGGGTGATCACCCAGAACGTCGACCGATTGCACCAACGGGCCGGTTCCAGGCGCGTGATCGATCTCCACGGCCATTACGACCTGATCCGCTGCCTTTCCTGCGGATGGACGTGCTCCCGCGCCGAGCTCGACGACCTGCTGCTCGCCTTGAACCCCGGCTTCCTCGAACGCGTCCGCGAGCTGGGCGACATCGAGATCGCCCCGGACGCGGACGCCGTCCTCGAATCGACCGCTGACTTCGTGGTGGCCGCGTGCCAGAACTGCGGTGGCGTGCTCAAGCCCGACATCACCTTCTTCGGGGAGAGCGTTCCGCGCGAGCGTGTGTCCGAAGCCTTCGAACTGGTGGACGCGGCCGAAGCGCTGCTCGTGGCCGGCACGTCACTCGCCGTGATGTCGGGGCTGCGGTTCGTCCGCCACGCGGCGCGGCGCGGCGTCCCGATCGTGCTGGTGAACCGCGGGCTCACCAGGGGCGACGAACTGGCGACGGTCCGCTTGAACGCGGGCACGTCGCCAGCCGTCGGTTACCTCGCAAGGAGGCTGCCCCCGGTTCGGGCCTGACTCCCCCC
>DAORUI010000188.1:0-3111 GCA_035433085.1 Propionicimonas sp.
GTCCGGGACCGTTGGAGGGGGCTCTTCGTTCTCGCGAATCTTGTCCGGGACCGTTGGAGGGGGCTCTTCGTTCTCGCGAATCTTGTCCGGGACCGTTTTGAGGGCTGTTGTTCGCCGCGAATCTCGTCCGAGATCGTTGGAGGGGCAGTTGTTCGTCGCGAACCTCGTCCGGGCAGTTGGGCAAAGGGGCTCTAACGCAGAACTGGCCTCCTCGCCGAGGCGAGGAGGCCAGTCTTGAGGCTAGATCAGAGCGGGCTGATGTTCGAGGCCTGGGGACCCTTGGGGCCCTGGGTGATCTCGAACTGAACCTTCTGGTTCTCATCCAGCGAACGGAAACCCGAGCTGGAAATCGCGCTGTAGTGGGCGAAGACATCCGGTCCGCCGCCGTCGGGGGCGATGAAACCAAAGCCCTTTTCAGCGTTGAACCACTTCACAGTGCCGGTGGCCATGCACAAACTCCTTCTTGATGCGTACGGCTCCGACTTCCGGAACCGACTTGTTGTCCCCGCACCCCCCGAGGAGTTTGGCCGCCTCCCGGCTGGGAAGACGAGCCGGTACAGCGACTACTTTCAGTATCCTACCCGGTTTGGGCGCCCAACGGGTACCAATCGCTCACGCAGGTAGTCGAACGATCAGAGCTCCGGGCCGAACCCGGCACGTCATTCGCCGTTTCGGACCGACCGCATCCCCGTCCAGCTGGCCCTCGATTCGCTCCCTGGTGTCGACCGAAACGCTCTCGGAGACCATGGTCACCAGCGCGCTGTGGCCCCGGCGGTGACGCGTCAGCACGTGCAGGCCGACCGCCAGCCAGGCCGAGATCGAGTTCGGCGAAGCGAGCACCGTGTCCAGCTTGCCGTCGGTGAGCGATGCCTCCGGCATGAGAGCGAGCCCGCCGGTCAGCTCGCCGCAGTTGCCCACCACGACGGCCCGCGCGTGCAGGCTGACCACTCGTTCCCGCTCCGCTTGGACGCGCACCGCGAAGCCCAGTTTGAACAGCGCTTTCGCACCGGAAACCATGTAGGCGAGCCAGCCGACCGTCCGCTTCAGGCCCTCGTCGACGCTTGCCATGGCCTCTGCGTCCAAGCCCATGCCGGCCATCACCAGGAAGACGGACGGCGGCCCGTCGTCCCAGCGCACCTCGCCCACGTCGATGTCGACGTCGCGCCCGGTCAGCGCGACCGTGAGCGCCGCGTCCAGGTCGCCGATCGGCAGCCGGAGGTTCCTCGCCAGCAGGTTGCCGGTGCCTCCGGGAAGCAGCCCGATGGCCACGTCCGTCCCGGCGAGCCCGCTCGCGACCCCACGGACAGTGCCGTCCCCGCCGAGCGGACAGACCAGCGTCGCACCGTCCCGCTGCGCCTGGACGGCCTGACCGTGGCCCGGGTCCTCGGCCGTGGTTTCGTACCAGCGCGGCTCGGGCCAACCGTGGGACGCGCAGAGCTCGGCGAAGCGCGCCTTGGTTGCCTCGGGGTCGTCGAGCTTCGTCGGATTGACCACCACCGCCCACGCTCCGGGCGCGCGTCCGACCGCGTCCGCTGGTTCTGAATTGGTGCTCACAAGCGCCCCCTTTGGCTGCGGACTCTACCGCTGCCGACCGACGGGCGGGACGAGTGCGTGACCACTGGCTGGGCCGGGACTGGGCACCACCTCGCCACGCTGCTAGAAACCGGGCATGACCGACCGCCGCACCGACCTGCTGATCCGCTACGGCGGCGGCTTCTCGTCCTTCGTTCCGGTTCGTGCGCAGGGCAGCCACCTCTACACCGACGACGGACGGGCGGTGCTCGACTTCACCTCTGGGCAGTTGAGTTCGATCCTGGGCCACAGCCATCCCGAGATCGTGGCGGTGGTCTCAGAGGCGGCTGCGACGCTCGACCACCTGTTTTCGGGCATGCTGAGCGAGCCCGTGTTGGCGTTGGCGGAGGCGCTGGTCGGCATCGCTCCGGCGCCGCTGGATCGGGCGATGTTCCTGAGCACCGGCGCGGAGTCCAACGAGGCTGCGTTGCGGCTGGCCAAGCTGGTCACCGGCGGCTATGAGGTGGTCGCTTTCGCGCAGAGTTGGCATGGTGTGACCGGCGGCGCCGCGGCGACGACCTACGCGTTCGGACGGCAGGGGTACGGTCCTCTCGGTGTCGGCAACTTCGCCATCCCGGCGCCCGACCTGCTGCGCGGACCGTTCCGCTCGGCTTCCGGATATGACTGGCGCGCCGAGCTCGACTATGCGTTCGCCCTTGTGGATCGGCAGTCGTCGGGCAACCTGGCGGCGTTCATCGCCGAACCCATTCTGAGCACGGGCGGCATGCTCGAACTGCCCGAGGGCTACCTGGCCGCACTCGCCGAGCACTGCCGACGGCGCGGGATGCTGCTCATCCTCGATGAGGCGCAGACCGGAATGGGTCGCACGGGCACCATGTTCGCGTTCGAGCGGGACGGGGTCACCCCGGACATCCTCACGCTCAGCAAGACCTTGGGCGCCGGCCTGCCGCTGGCGGCCGTCCTCACTTCGGCCGCGATCGAGCGGGCGGCGTTCGAGCGTGGCTACCTCTTCTACACCACCCACGTCTCAGACCCGCTGCCCGCCGCCGTGGGCGCGAAGGTGGTCGAGATCATCGTCCGGGACGGGTTGGTGGCGCGGGCCGCGTCCGCGGGTGCTTGGCTGAAGGACGGACTGCGAGCGTTGCAGGACCAGCACGAATGCGTCGGCGACGTGCGCGGACGCGGTTTGCTGCTCGGAATGGAGATCGTGAAGGACCGCGAGACTTTCGCCCCCGACCACGAGCGCGGCGCCCGGATCACCGCCCGCTGCCTGGAACTGGGGCTATCGATGAACATCGTGCAACGCGAAGGTATGGGCGGGGTCTTCCGGATCGCGCCCCCGCTCACCGTGACCGACGCCGAACTCGAGCAGGGTCTGGCGATCCTGGGCGAGGCCATCGCCACCACGAGATGAGCTGCGCCCTGACCTCGGCTGCGCTCCCTGGCCCCCGGGCTTCGTCAGGCTCAGCCACCGTCTTGGGGGTTTCCCGTGACGGTCGCTGTCTTCCGGTAGCGCTCCCTGACTCCCGGTGACGATCCCTGAGCTTGTCGAAGGGTCGGGCTTCGTCAGGCTCAGCC
>DAORUI010000188.1:3211-4605 GCA_035433085.1 Propionicimonas sp.
TCCCTGAGCTTGTCGAAGGGTCGGGCTTCGTCAGGCTCAGCCGCCGTGTGGGGGTCTCGCGGTAGCGGTTCCTGTCTACCGGGCTTCGTCAGGCTCAGCCACCGTTTGGGCCCGTTCGTGAGGCTCAGCCACCGTCTTGGGGGGTTGCCCGTGACGGTCGCTGTCCTCCGGTAACGCTCCCTGACTCCCGGTAACGCTCCCTGAGCTTGTCGAAGGGTCGGGCTTCGTCAGGCTCAGCCACCGTTTGGGCCCGTCCGTCGGGCTCAGCCGCCGTTGGGGTCCGTTCCTGAGCCGTCGTCCGAGTAACGGTCCCTGAGGAGCCTCGCGAGGAACGAGCGAGGCGTCACGAAGGGCCCCGCCGCCATCGTCAATCGGGTCGAGAAGAGCTGGCGAACTTCGCCAACAGATACGGCCTGCCCCCGTCCGGGGAAGTGACTGCCGCCTCCCAACCGGCCTCCTTCCGCTGCCACCAGGCGCCAACCTTGGCGGGTAGCAGGATCGGTTTGGTGAACGACACCTCGACTTGATAGGAGTCCGGCAGTCGCGGTTCCAGGGCGGCGATTAGGCGGGCGTGCGTCCACATACCGTGGATGATCGGACGGGCGAAGCCGAACGCCTTCGCGGCCAACAGGTGGGTGTGGATCGGGTTGGGATCGCCGGAGACCCTGCGGTAGTCGACGCCGAGCTTGGCCGGCAGCCGCCAGAGGGCGATCGGCGTCCGCGGTTCGAAGTCGGCGTGCTCGGACGCGTCCGGCGTGCCCGGGGTGGTTGCGCCCGGAGCGAGGTAGCTGCTCACCCCGTCCCAGACGAGTTCGTCGGCGACCCGCACCTCGCCGATCAGGTCGAGCAGTGCCCCGCGCCGGTGCGGACGCAGGTTCGCGACTCGCACCCCGACGTCCAGAACCTCGGCGGCGGTGACCGGACGATGCAGTGTCATCCGGTTCGACACGTGTACGACCCCGGCGAGGCGGACGGTGGACTCGGCCCCCGACAGCAGGTGTACGTGCAGCGGGAAGGTGAGCACGTGCAGCCAGGTGGGCGGAACCTGATCGCGGAGGGTGAACCCGCAGACCCGGTCGTAGTCGGCCAGGCGCTCGGCGTCCTGGTGGATGCCGGTGACCATCGCGGTCCGGCTCGGGATGCGCGCGTCGCCGCGGTCGAAGCTCGGCAGCAGCGCCTTGGCGAAGTGCGGGCCGAGCTTCGGCAGCTGGGGGAGCAACTCGATCTCGCGGTCCATCACTGGCCCACCAGGTTCTGTCCGCAGACCCGGATCACCTGGCCGGTCACCCCCGCCGAGGCCGGGTCGAGGAAATAGGCGATGGTTTCGGCCACGTCGACGGGTTGCCCACCCTGGCTGAGGCTGTTGATGCGGCGGAAGACCTCGCGCTGCACGA
>DAORUI010000189.1:0-4490 GCA_035433085.1 Propionicimonas sp.
GCCACTCCCGGGCCGATGAGTACCTCTCCGAGCACGGGCACGCGCTGATCACCTGGCGCGGGATCGGCGCCGACGGGCAGCTGGTGGAACGCCAGCTCGATGCCGAGCAGTTCGCCCGATTCCTCGACGGCTTCGACCCCGACACCGGCGAGTCACGGTGGGCGCAGCGGGTCAAGCCCGACCACGTTGCGGCGGTCGACTTCATCGTGAACGGGCCCAAGGAATGGAGCATCCTGGCGGTACTCGACCCGGGGGTGCGGGCCGCGTTGCTGCGGGGCCAGGAGAACGCCGAGAGGGCGGTGCTGCGCTACCTGTGGGACAACGGCACGGTGCAGGTCAAACTGGGTGGGCGGGTGGTGCGGGTGCCGGTGGAGCGGATCGAGATCGCCTCGGTGCAGCACTTCTCCTCCCGCGGTGGCGACCCGCACTTCCACAGGCATATGGAGATCTCGGCGCGGGCGTTCGCGGCCGGGAAGTGGCGGGCGCTGGACACTTTGGGTGCGCGGAACCTGAACGTGGCCGTGCAGGCGATCTTCCACCGCGAACAGCTCCGCGAAGTACAGCCGGTGCTGGAGCGGCTCGGCTGGCAGGTCGACGAGCTGGGTCAGATCCGGTCGTTGCGGCCGGTGGTGGAGGCGATGAGCCGCCGCTCGGCGCAGTTGGAGCGGAACTTGGCCCGGATCGAGGCGGAGTGGCGAACGGAGCATCCCGGGAAGGAGCCGTCGGCGCGGCTGGCCCGGTTGTGGGATGTGCAGGCCTGGGAACAGCAGCGTCCCTACAAGGCCGAAGCCGCGGACTTGGACGACGAACTGGCGGTGTGGGCGGCCCGGATCGGCGAGGTGATGGCCGAGCACGGCATCACCATGCCGGGCCGGCCGGTCATGACTTTGGTTGGGCGGGTCAGTGTGGCCGTGCTGGACCGGGACGCACTGGCCGCCGAGATCGTGGAGGCGCAGGGGTTGAAGCGGTCGGCGTGGTCGCGGGCCGACCTGGAGGCGGCAGCGATCATGGCCGTTGAGGGCCGGGTTCGGGGCGACGCGGCGGCGGTCGATGAGGCCGCCGCGGATGTGGCGGCGCGGGCGCTCGCCCTGTCGCACCTGCTGCCGAGTGTGGCTGGCGGGACGCCGTCGGCGGCGGTGAAGTGGTTCACTTCGGCCGGGGTCGTCGAGCGGGAGAACGAACTCCGGACCGGGCTCGCCGCGCTGGTCGAGGTTGGTCGGCTCGACGTGGTCGAAGGCGCCGCGGGGGCCGGGAAGACCGCCTCGCTGGCCGAGCATGTGGCCGACGCTGCCAGGGCGGGACAGCAGGTGATGGTGGTGGCGCCGACCGGCGCCGCAGCGAACGTGGCAGCCGATCAGGTGGCAGTCGGCACCTCGACGATCGACCGGTTCCTGATGCGGTACGGCTGGAGCAAGAACACCGCCGGCGCCTGGGAGTGGATTGAGCCCGGCCACTTGCCGGCCGACGCGCTGCCGCAAGGTGGCCGGTTGGTGATCGACGAGGCGGGCATGGTCAGCCAGGACGCCGCCCGGGCCCTGGTCACGACAGCGATGGCCCGCGGTTGGCAGGTGCGGGTGCAGGGCGACTCGTTCCAGTTCGGCGCGGTCGGGGTCGGCGGGGTGATCGAACTCGCCAAACAGGCCGCCCACCCGGACCGGATCTGGCTGCTCGATGACGCCAACGACGTCCACCGCTTCCGGCTCCGCAACGGTCAACGCGACCAGGCCTACGCCGCGCACACGGTCGCGATCAGGACCGGCACCGACCCCGAACAGACTGCGGCGACTGTCATGCAGCAGGCACGGATGTTCGCCTCCGAGGCCGAACGGCTCGCTGCGACTGGGGTTGACTGGGCGGTACGGGCCCATGCCGGCCGCGGCCTGGTGATCGCAGCCACGAATGAACAGGTCCAACTTCTCAACGGACTCATCCGCGACCAGCTCGCCGCAACCGGTGTCATCGGTAACGGCCGGGCGATCACCACCACGCCACTCGGTGGCCGTTGGGACTCGGAGACGATCAGCGCCGGCGACGTGGTCGCGACCCGGGTGAACGCCCAAGGCGTCGACGGTCACCGCTACGCCAACCGGGAACGCTGGCGCGTTGGCAACGTTGACCGGGACGGCAGTGTGCGACTGGTCAGCCTCGACGGCACCCGAGCGGCTCAGCTGTCCGCCCAAGCCGCCCGGCAACACCTGCAACTCGCCTACGCCGTCACCGGCTACGGCGCGCAAGGCATCACGGTCGACGAAGCCGTCCAACTCGTCGACGAAGGCATGGACCGGCCCGCCTTCTACGTGGGCGCCACCCGCGGCCGCTACACCAACGAGGCGGCACTAATCGCCCCCGAGGCCGACCCCCACATGGCCCACAGGACCGTCGAACAGATCCTCGGCCAACCCGGTGCCGACACCGGCTGGAAAGCCGCCGACCTCTACGCCGCCGCAGACCGCGAACGCATGGGCGACCTCGTCGACCTGCACAGCGCCCACGTTCCACCTATCCATCCCGAGCAGCCGGCGACGGCCGAACCGACGTCCGTGCCGAATCCCGAGCGCCTCGCGCGGGTGGCCCAGGTCGCCGCCGAGCAGGCCGAGATCGCCGCGCGCGAAGCGGCCGCCGCCAGTGTTCTGGAGAAGGCGGCAGTCGTTGCAGCAAGGTATGCGGCCCGGCTGGCGGCAATCGAACAGGATGTGGCGGAGTTCGACGCCGCCCGAGTCGCCCAGCTGGCCAGCGACCGTGCCGACCTGCCGTCGGCGGTCGCCCGGGTCGACCAGCTCCGCGGCACCGCCCGTGACCTCGAACAGTCCGCCAACAACGCTGGGCTGCTGCACCGGGCTCGCGCCCGCCATGACGCGGCGGACGCCCGCCAGGCCGCCCAGGACGCGGAGCACGCGTTCCGGACCACGTGGGGCCACGACCGCTCGATGGACACCGCCCCGCAGGCTGTCGAACGGATCGCGCAAGCCCGGGCCGGCCGCTGGCGCTACCGCGTGAACGTCGCCAACCGCAACGCCGACCTGATTCGTGCCGAAGGACGCGAGAAGATCCTTGCCGCGCTCGGTAACCTCCACCCGACCTGGGTGACTTCCTGGGCGCTCGACCTCGACCACGCCGTTCGCGCCAGCCAGCTGGACCTAGCTCAGCAACGCCTCCAGCGCGCGGCCGCCGACCTTCGCGAGAGCAGCAGCGAACGAGCCAAGCTCGCCGGCGACCTGCAGGCCGCCACACCGCAGGAGCGCCTGGACTGGCTCACCCGGCGAGAAGTCGCGGCTGCACGAGCCTCGGAGTACTACGAGCGCATCCAGCCCTCAACGCATCGCGCACACCCTGAAGACGAACCCCAGCACCGACCTGATCGTGGGGTCACTCCAGGCTGGTGATGCCGGCGGCGGTTTGCCGGCGTTCATCGAGTTCTCTTGAGCCGAAGGACTGCTGGGCACGGCGGACAGGGTCTCGCAAGGCGTTCCGGCAGCCATGCACCGGCAGCTACCCTTACCGGGAAAGCAGAACCCCGGCCGTGTGATCGGCTCTCCGTGGAGAGCTACAGGGACGGTTCCGGGGTGTTCGGTTCAAGGATAGGTCATCGCGACATCGTGAGCAGCGCACGTCCGTGGCACTGGTACGAAGCACGCCTCTCGTCACCGAGACTGGCCCACTACCTGGCAGCGACGGGGAGTGACCCCGACAAGGCGATCGCTCTCTACGAGTGGAACGCCCGCGTGTCAGCGGCGTTCTGGGAAGAGTTCTCCTACTTCGAGGTCGCGTTCCGCAACGCGCTCGACTCACGAATGGCCGCTCGGCACCGTGCACTGGGTAGGCCGGGCCACTGGATCTTCGATGACACCAGAGAACTTGGCCGCGATGCGCGTGGCGCCGGCCAGCACAACCAGCCCTACCGGGATGTTGCCGAGGCCATGCGTCGCGTGCGTATCAACCGGAAGCCGACCGACCCCGGACAGATCATCTCGGAGATCTCGTTCGGCTTCTGGCACCAGCTTGTGTCCAAGCGGCACGTCGCACTGTGGCCCGATCTCGCCAGCGGGTTCCCCAACGCTCCTCGCCGTAACCAGGCGCTCGTGCGCGAACCGGTCGCCCGGCTGCGGGACTTCCGGAACCGCATCGGTCACCATCACCGCGTCTGGGCCCTTGACGTCGCCGGGCGCCATCAGGACGTGATGCAGGTCGCCCGCTACATCGATGTTGACCTGCCTGACTGGATCGAAGCCAACTCCCGCGTGGCTGGTCTTCTCGCCGTGCGGCCCCAGTGATCCTCGTCGAACCAGGACGCTTGCGGCCCTCCGGGGCGCAAGCTCTCGACCGGTAGACCCACTCGGAGCCACTCGACCCAGAGCGTTGCTGGCTCCACGCTCCGTCGCGGTGAGAGTGGCGCTGCGGGGCGGCTTATTGCACGTATGTTGCATGAAGAAACCCGTTCTGACTATTTGACCTAGTCAGAACGGGTTTCAACTGGGGTGAGTAACGGGACT
>DAORUI010000190.1:0-4482 GCA_035433085.1 Propionicimonas sp.
GGCTCCCTAGCTAGACGCACGCGCTCACCCTTGGGGTGCGCGTCCCGTCCGCACCTAGGTGGAGCCGCCGAACCGGCGGGCTTTTTCATGTCCTGATCAAATGATGCGATTCATTTGATCATCTTTCTTCAAATCCGTGACTCCGAGCGCCTTTGTGCGCCAAATACACGGATTCTCCCAGGTGCTATTTCGCGCGCCCAGAAAGGCAATAATGCATTTCACAATAGCCAGACCAGCGCCGCGGCGCTGGACCGCGCTGGTCACGGCTGCCGCCGTGGCAGCGTCCGGCCTCGTTGTCACGGCAACCGTCGCGGCCACGCCGGCGCACGCCGTGCCAGTCACCTATCCCTGGAGCCAGGTGGCGGCAACCAACAACTACATCGCCGACGTCTACAACGAGGTCGGTGCCGATCACGTCTTCGAGAACGTCACCACCGACCGGCTGCTCGACATCCTGAGCAGTAATGGCAACTATTACATCGTCTTCGCCGGTCCGGAGCACCCGGCCAGCCAGGCCCTGCTGGAAACGATCAACGCACAGGCCAAAGCCAAGGGGATCACGAAGATCTACCACTTCGATCCCTATGTGGACGGTTACCAGCTGGACGTCACCACCACTCCGGGCGGAGTCGACGACGTCACCGGCGGCACCTCGGTCAACTTCGGTGGCACCGCGAAGCTCAGCGACGTCTGGAAGCTGATCACCAACCTGCTCCCGGCCTCCACCGTCGCGGCGGGCGGGGCCCTGGCCGGCTACACCGGCGACACCGCAACGTTGCTCAACGTGAACATCAGCGACCGCAAGAATGTCGAAAGCGGCAAGGTCGTCACCAAGTTGGCCCAGGTAACCGCTGCCGAGGCAGCCGACTTCGCGGCCGACACTGCCGGCGTGAGGACCGCCACGGCGACGGCGCTCGGCTCAGCCTTCGACGGCAAGTCCTCGGCGGTTCGCAGCCAGTGGCAGTTCTTCGAGCGGCTCTACAACGCCAGCGCCACCAAGACCGAGGGCGGCACCGCCAGCGCCGATCGCATCGGCGGGGCTGTGGAGGTCTTCGCGAAGGCGGACTACCCCGCCGAGTCGGACTTCCGGCTGAAGTCGATCGACCTCAAGGAGCTCTACAACCTGCTGAACTCGCCGGGCGAGGTACCGATCCTGTTCGCCGGGCAAGGCTGCCACAACACCCAGGCGATCATCGGTTCGGTGGCCAAGCGGGCCAAGGAACTGGACCTCCCGGTCGTCTACGTCGTCGATCTGGCGTTGGACTCCAACGTGAAGTTCGGCACCGGTGAGAGCATCGACGTGGCCTCCGCGAACAGCGCTACGGGTGGCCTCTGGGTCCGCTCGGGCAGCGCCGCGCTCGCCACGACGTCCCCCTACCGCTACGGCTACTCCTACCTGTACGGCAAGGTCGCGGAGTATTTCGGGCCGAACTGGATCACCGAGAACTCGTCCAAGAAGAGCAACTCGGTGGCCTACTACCCCAACGCAGTGCTCGGTGAGGCCTCGACGGTCAACACCTTCGCGGCCGGCTACGCGGCCGCCGCCGGTGACAAGGCGAACGCCACCCGACTGCAGGTGCCGACGATCGTCCGGTACAACAAGGACGCCGCCAACCCGGTGGTGGGTCACTGGCTGCACGCCGACAAGGTCGCGTCGGGGGCCAGCCAGACCTACACCGAGTACATGCTGGAACTGGCCTGGGTGCGGCAGACCGCGCCCGCCTTGGCCGACGCGGGACGCAGCACGGGCCGGGACGGCCTGACCAAGGTCGAGTTCGCGGCTGAAGCCGTGGCGGCACTGGACAACGTGCTGAAGGCCAACACGTCGGTGACCCACCAGTTCACGACCACCCCGGCTCCCACGGTCACAGGTACGGCTGCGGCGGGAAGCAAGCTGGAGGGATTCTGGGATGCCTGGAGCCACAATGCGAACCTGACCTTCCAGTGGCAGGCGGACGGCCAGCCGATCGCCGGGGCAACCTCCGACACCTACACGGTGACCGACGCGGACGCAGGCAAACAGATCACCTTCGCCCTGACCGGCTCGCGTCCGAACTACGCGTCGGTCACCAAGGTGTCTGCCGCCCTCGCCATCCCGGCGCCAGCCACCCAGACGGCGACTCCCACCGCGACGCCCACTCCGACCCCGGCCAACCCGGGCACGGCGTTCACGACGGCACCGACCCCGAAGGTGAAGGGCACAGTCAAGATCGGGAAGACCCTGAAGGCTGTGCCCGATACGTGGAAGCCGGCTGCCTCGCTGAGCTACCAATGGAACGCCGACGGTGCGCCGATCGGCGGTGCACGGAAGGCGACTTTCAAGCTGCAGCCCGCCCAGGTGGGCAAGAAGATCACGGTTACGGTGACCGGCGCCAAGCCGGGCTTCGCCAGCACCGCGAAGACGTCCGTAGCCACCAAGGCGGTGCCGGCGCTGCCCTTCAAGAAGGGGAAGCCGAAGGTCTCCGGTAGCGCGGTGGTGGGCAAGGTGCTGACCGCCAAGGCCGGCGCCTGGTCGCCGAAGGCCGGGACGGTGTTCAGCTACCAGTGGTTCGCCCAGGGTGTGGCGATCGATGGCGCGATCACCGCCAAGCTGACTCTCACCGCGGCGCAGTCGGGCAAGAGGATCACCGTCAGGGTGTCCGCGGCCAAGTTGGGCTATGCGAGCGCCAGCAAGGTCGCCAAGGCAACCAAACCGGTCAAGTAGTCCCGTCCTCGATTCGTGTCCCGCCCGGCGCACCGGGCGGGACACGGCGGAGGTAACAAGCCATGTCATTCGACTTCCTGTCGGCGGCCGCGCTCGCGGTCGTCCTCGCGATCTACGTCGGGATCTTCGTGCTCCGTCGGCGCAAGGCCGACTTCACCTTGACGATCCTCGGCTGTCTGTTGGCCGGCGGTCTAGTCGGTTTCGCCTTCCAGGGCCATACCGACTGGGTACTGCCTTTCGGCAAGATCTACGTGACCGTCCTTGCCGCCATCGTGATCCCACTGATCGCTGTCTCCATCCTGAGCAGCGTGACCTCGCTGGGATCGATTCGCCAACTGAAGGGCATCGGGCTGAAGTCGGTGCTCTGGTTGATGGTCACGAACGCAGTGGCGATCGTGCTCGCGATCGGGCTCGGCCTGGTGTTCGGGGTGGGCAAGAACTCCAACCTCGTCATCGAGGGCGTCGACGCGACGAACTTCGAAGGCAGCACGGTCTCCTTCTCGGAGGTGCTGATCGGGTTCTTCCCGCGCAACATCTTCTACGACGCTGCCAACGACCACATCATCCCGGTGATCCTGTTCACGGTCCTGATCGCGGTGGCCTACGTTCTGGTCGCAAGTCGCGACCGGGCGCTCGTCGCCCCGTTCAAGGATCTGGTCGAAGCGGTCAAGGCGATCATCTTCAAGGCCGTGACGTTCATCATCGAACTCACCCCGTACGCCGTGGTGTCGCTGGTCGCCGTCCAGTCGTCCCGCGGGTTCACGAACACCGGCATCATCTGGTCGCTGCTGGTGCTGCTGGCGGTGTCCTTCATCGCCTTCGCCATCGACACCTGGGCGGTGAATGCGGTCCTGCTGAAGTCCTTCGCCAACGTGGCACCGTTGGCGTTCTTCCGCAAGATCGTCCCGGCGCAGGTGGTCGCATTCTCGACCCAGTCGAGCACGGGCACGTTGCCCGTGACCACGCGCATCCTCACCGAGCGGGTGGGGGTGAGCCCGGAGGTGGCCAACTTCACCGCACCGCTGGGCACCACCATCGGCATGCCCGGCTGCGCCGGCATCTGGCCGGTGCTCACGGCCATCTACGGCGTCCACGGACTGGGCATCAACTACGGCGTGCGCGAGTACCTCGTCCTTGCCGTGATGGCTCTGTTCGTCTCGCTCGGCACGGCCGGAGTACCCGGGACGGCGACCGTGGTTACGGCCAGTGTCCTGACCGCAGTCGGTCTACCGCTGGAGGTGATGGTGCTCACGATCCCGATCTCGGCGATCGCCGACACCGGACGCACCGCGACCAACGTCACCGGCGCGATGGTGGCATCGACCATCGTCGCGCACTCCGAACGCGAACTCGACCGGGACGTCTTCGGACGACCCCACGCCCGTCGTCTCGATCCACAACCCGCCGGAATCCCGGCCCACGCCTAAGGAGATCACGATGCAATCCAAGAAGAACACCCGCGCTCGCCTCGGTTCCGCCCTCGCCGTCGTGGCGGCGAGCTTGGCCATAGGAATCGGTGGCGTGCTTCCGCTGTCCGCCGGGTTCGCCCATGCCGCCGACGACTACTCGCTCTGGGAGGACTGCGACTGGGACGGTTACGACGACCACACTGGCGCGAAGGTGCCTTGGCCCGGCTTCGACGGAACCAAGGGCGACACCCCGTCGGGCCCCTCCGAGACATCGCAGACCGGCAAGAAGCAGGCCGCGGCCGAGGACGCTGCTGCAGAAAAGGCGGCGGCGGAGAAGGCCGCCGCTGAGAAGGCTGCTGCGGAGAAGGC
>DAORUI010000191.1:0-4428 GCA_035433085.1 Propionicimonas sp.
GCCGATCTGCAGAAAGTGATCGCGCCGCCCTATGACGTGCTGTCGTCCGCCGACGTGGCCGAGCTCGCGGCTCTGGACGAGCACAACATCGTCCATGTCGACGTGCCCGCCGGCGGCGACGATCGCTACGAGGTCGCCGCCCGCACGCTGGCAGAGTGGCTGGACGCGGGCGTCCTGGTGCGCGACGACGAGCCGAGCCTCACCATCTATCGAATGGCGTTCATCGACGCGACCGGCGCGCACCGCACGATTGTGGGCATCCTCTGTGGGCTTGAGGTCGTCGACCTCGACGCAGGTGGAGTGCTCCCACACGAGCGCACCACTCCCAAGGCGGTCACCGACCGGCTCGACCTCACCCGCGCCACCGCCACGAACCTCTCCCCCGTGTGGGGTCTATCGCTTGCCGGCGGGCTCACCGCGTCCCTCGCCGAACCCGGCGAACCCGTGGGCACGATGGTCGCCGAAGGCGTCACCCATACCGTCGAGCGGGTCACCGATCCGACGCGCATCGCCGAGATCACCGCGATCCTCGCCGCCGATGACGTGCTGATCGCGGACGGCCACCACCGCTACTCAATCTCGCGCAGCTACCGGGACGAGGTTCGTGCCGCGACCAGTCGCACCGACACCGCAGCCGAGTTCACCCTCACCTTCGTCAACGAGTTGGTTGCCGACCAACTCAGCATCGAGGCCATCCATCGCGTCTACACCGGGGTGACGACCGAAGAGTTGCGGACGCAACTGGCGGGCTCCTTCGCCATCGAGACCGCGCCGATTCCGTCCCCGGCCATGCTGGCCGAGATGGTCGAGCTGGGCCGTCTGGTGCTGCTCTACCCAGATGGCTCCGCTGAGTGGCTGACTCCGCTGCCGGACGCATTCGAAGGCGTCCGCGCACTGGACGGGGCGTACCTCGAGCACGCACTTGCCGGGAGTGCGGCGGAGGTCGCCTACCAGCACGGACTGGACGAGATGCTCGCCCTGGTCGCTTCCGGGGAGGTTGCGGCCGGAGTCCTGATCCGTCCGACATCGCTCGCCGAGATCCAGCGAACCGCGCGCGAGGGTCTGCTGATGCCACCCAAATCGACCTTCTTCACCCCGAAGCTCCGTACCGGCCTGGTGATCCGGCCCACGGCCGCGCTCTCCTGATCCTTGGGGAATGCGGCGTCCCCGACCGAAACAATGTGGGTCGCAAAAACGGCAGCTCGGTCGCTTTGTAGACGAAATGCCCCGAAGATCGACGCGATGCAGCAGCAGAAACGGTTTAGCAGTTCACCGCGAGGACCGATTTGCGCAGAATCGCGGACAATCGTCGACCGCATTTGCATTCCGCTGGACGAGCCAACTGCGCGCCGAATCCCCCGGGTTGGGTTTCCTAACCGACCGCAGGCGGGCAGGGCACGGTTCGGCAACCAGCGACGACTTCACCCAACCGGAGCCCCTGAAGATCACGGGCAGGAATCAGTCGCGACCAAGAGGCCCCATGGGATTTCCTCACTGAAGCCAATCTGACAGCCCTCAGGGACGCCCTAGGCCGACGTAGGTCCAGCCTGCGGCGCGCCACCGAGTCGGGCTCAGTACGTTGCGGCCGTCGATGATCGTCTTCCCTGCGGTGATCTCGGCGACCACGTTGGGGTTCAGCTCGCGATACTCCTGCCACTCGGTGAGCAGGACGACCACCGCGGCGTCCTTCAGCGCCCTTCCGGTGGACGACTCATAGGCGAGCTGCGGATGCTTAGCTCTGGAGTTCTCGATGGCCTGGGGGTCAGTGGAGGTGACGTCCGCGCCAAGCCCGTTGAGGCGCACGGCGACGTCCAGTGCAGGTGAGTCGCGAATATCGTCGGACTCCGGTTTGAACGCCAAGCCGAGGACCGCGACCCGCTTGCCCACGACGTCACCATCGAGCGCCTCGACGACCAGCCGCACGATGCGCTCCCGCTGGCGCAGGTTGATCGCGTCCACCTCCTTCAGGAAGGCGAGCGTGTCCCCGAGCCCCAGTTCCTCCGCCCTGGCGCGGAAGGCACGGATGTCCTTGGGCAGACAGCCCCCGCCGAAGCCCACCCCTGCGTTCAGGAACTTGCGGCCGATCCGAGAGTCGTAGCCGATGGCGTCGGCCAGCTTGGTCACATCGGCGCCGACCACATCGGACAGCTCAGACATCGCATTGATGAAGCTGATCTTCGTGGCCAGGAACGCGTTGGCGGCCACCTTGACCAGTTCGGCCGTCGCATAGTCCGCGACAACCAGGGGCGTTCCCGCTGCCAGCGCGGTCGCGTAGATGCGGTCGAGCACCTTCTTCGTCCGTTCCCCGGCGACGCCGTCGGGCAGCCCGTAGACGATCCGGTCGGGCTCGATAGTGTCGCGCACAGCGAAGCCCTCGCGCAGGAACTCGGGGTTCCAGGCCAGAGTCGCGTCCGGCTGCACGGCGCGAAGCCGCTCGTCAAGGGCGGCTGCGGTCCCTACCGGGACGGTCGACTTGCCGATCACCACAGCGCCCGGACGCACATGCGGCGCGAGCGCATCCAGCGCGGCGTCCACGAAGGTCAGGTCAGCGCCGTGATCGCCCTTGCGCTGCGGAGTGCCGACTGCGACGAAGTGGGCCTCGGCTTCCGCCGCCTCGGCCGGGTCGGTGCTGAATCGCAGGCGCCCCGACTCGATTCCGCGAGCCAGCAGTTCGGGGAGGCCGGGCTCGAAGAACGGCGCACGGCCCTGGCTGAGCGCGTCCACCTTCACCTGGTCCACGTCGATGCCGACCACGGTGTGCCCCAACTCGGCCATGCTCGCCGCGTGCACCGCTCCGAGGTAGCCGCAGCCGATGACCGATAGAAGCATCTGTAACCCCTAGCTTGTCGTGATGGCGATTCTGTGACGCGCGTCGTTGTTGCCGCTCATCTTGCCAGTAACGCGTACGGGGTCTCGACAAGCTCGACCAGCCGAATGGTCGGGGGAGCGATCAGCCGAATGGTCTGGGGAGCATCTTCGTGCGCGGGGGCGTTTGGGTGCAGGGGTAAACCTTTGGCGGTAACCTGCCGCGGTGGCTGCTCCCGAACTGTTCCCAGGCGTCCAGATCCATCACGACCGGGGCACCTACGCGGTGCTGGACGCCGGCGCGCACGTGCTCACCTGGACCCCGCCCGGCCGCCAGCCGGTGCTCTGGGAGAGCCCGCTCGCGCGGTTCGAGCCCGGAGTCGCGGTCCGCGGCGGCGTCCCGGTCATCTTTCCGTGGTTCGGCGCCGGCACCTCGGGAGAACGGACGCCCGCGCACGGCTTCGCCCGCACGGCCGCGTGGACCAGGGCGTCCGTGGTCGACGACGTGCAGCACAACGGACGCCTGGAAGTGCGCCACACCCTCACCGCGGAGGGCCTCGACAGCGCACCCTTCGAGGCGGAACTCACCACAGTCTTCGGGCGCGACGAGCTGCGGGTGACGCTCACTGTGACCAATCCTGGCCCGAACCCCTACACCTACGAGGAGGCGCTGCACACCTACTTCTCGGTCAGCGACGTCGCTCGCGTCGCTATCGAAGGTCTGGACGGATGCCGGTACCTCGACAAGGTGAACGGCTCCACCCTGGTGCAGGCGGGCCCCGTCCGCTTCACCGGCGAGACCGACCGCATCTACGACCATTCCGGCGAAGTGGTGATCGACGACCCCGGCCGCGGGCGCAGGGTGGAGATCGCGAAGGAGGGCTCGGCCGACACCGTGGTCTGGAACCCCGGTGCCCAACTCGGGCGGAGCATGGCCGATGTCGGCGAGTACCACGTCGAGTTCGTCTGCGTCGAGGCTGCGAACATCGGCGGGAACGCGATCACCCTCGCCCCCGGCGAGAGCCACTCACTAGCGCAAACAATCCGTCTCAGCTGAGACGTTGCAGCAGTGACCATCTGGTCACGAAGAGTCCGGGGAATCTGTAACCTGACCCTGTTCCACCCAGCGTCGAGGAGAGTCAATGTCCCGGATCGAAAGCGAACTCTTTCGCAGCAAAGTGACCACTGCGGAGGCTGCCGCCAGCCTCATCAAGCACGGCATGAACGTCGGCTTCTCCGGCTTCACCGGAGCCGGTTACCCAAAGGCGGTGCCCGTCGCCCTGGCCGCCCAGATCAAGGCGGCCCACGAGCGCGGCGAAGAGTTCATGATCGGCTGCTTCACCGGCGCCTCCACCGCGCCTGAGCTCGACGGCGTGCTCGCCGAGGTGGACGGCATCAGCTTCCGCATGCCTTACCAGTCCGACCCGATCATGCGTAACAAGATCAACGCCGGCATCTCCGGCTACGCCGACATCCACCTGTCCCACTCCGGGCCGCAGACCTGGGCCGGCTTCCTGGGCAAGCTCGACGTGGCCGTAATCGAGGTCACCGGCATCACCGCCGACGGTGAGCTAATTCCGTCCTCGTCGGTCGGCAACAACACCACCTGGCTGCGCGCCGCGG
>DAORUI010000192.1:0-3896 GCA_035433085.1 Propionicimonas sp.
CAATCAAGTCTATCTATAAGGCGGCCAAGGGCTTCGTGGAGAGCGGCCGGATCGGCAAGTACCTATCCAGTACTGAGGCGCTAGCGTTGTCAGGGTTCGCCTCCGCAGGGCTGACTCTGGTCGGCGACGCGCTCGGCATTGGGAGTTGCGTTAGCTTGATCCGGGAGATGCTGTGATCGTCGATGCTCCCAACACCGATGGAGGAGGTCGCAGATGTTGATCTCAGCCCTGGTCGGCACCCTCGCAGGATTCGTGGCGGGCTTGTGGGCAGTCATGCTCTGGGCCGCGAGCAAGGCGAAGGGCATCTGGAGCGACCTGCTGGCCGTGCTGCTGGCAGTCGCGCCGGTCGCCTACTACCTCCTGCCCGCCACCATCGCACCCAAGCCGGGCGAGGTGGCCCGGTCGCTGGGCTGGACGGTCACCGGTGCCGATGCTGTGGCTATGGCGCTGGCGCTCATCCTGGTCGCGGCGCTCGCCTTCCTGCTGGCCGACAGGCTGGGCCTGACTCGCCGCCTGGTCGGCAGCCTGAGCGTGAAGGACGAGCCAGGAACGTCGGTGTAGCCACGCCAAGTCAGTGAGAACGGGCGCGGCCGAAGCGCGGTTGCGGCCGCCCCCTTGCTGGTGGGCTCAGCCTGCGAGCAGGGCGTCCTCGGCGGCCTGGGGTCCAGCGGTCGCCGTTTCCATGATTTTGCTACCGGAGGTGCGGTTGTTGACCGCGTCGATGGCCTCAGGTCACATAGGTGTAGCCGGGTTGCAGCGGCGTCGAGGCGGAGTTCACGACTTCGAACGGGACGCCGCGGCCAGGTTCGCCAGCCGCTCATCACTGACGTCAAGTCGGGTGGCCTCTACCGCAAGCTCCCGAAGCGCAGCCAAGCATCGCCATGGATGGCTTCAGCCGCGACTACGGCAACGACCTCGCCCTCAGGCTGATACCACTCGAACGGCGGGTCGCGGCATGAGGCAGCTTCCTCTAGAGACGAATGACACCCGTGTAGTTATCCCCACTGTGGACAAGCACTGTGGATAACTCCGCCGCGCCTATCGGTTGCGTAACGGTCAGGTCTCGGGCCCGGGCAGGCGATGGTTGCCCGACTTCGTGCAGGTAGCCTGCTTGTTGGTCAGCCAGTCCAAACGTGAGGTGGAAATGCGGAATCCGGTGGACGCCGCCTGGGCGCGGCTGCGTCCGGTGTTCACCGCACCCTGGACCGGGAATCATCGCCTCGGCCTCGGCCTGATCATCGCCAGCACCCTGATGACCATCGCGGTCGCGTTCTGCGGACCGTCCTCGGTGACGCTCAAACTGGGCGAACGGATCAACCTGATGCCGCCGTGGTACCTGCCGGTGAAGTGGGTTCCGCTGGGGGAGTGGGTCGCCGTCCCAGCGTTGTGGACGGGGATCGCGGCCGGCGCTCTCGGTCTGCTCATCTGCTGGCGAGCGGTGAATCTCGGCTGGCAGCCGAACAACCGGAGACTGTTCCTCACCGGCTCGGTATTGAGCATCGCCACCAGCCTCGTACCGCCCCTCACGTCCGCGGACGTGCTGATGTACGCGGCCTACGGACGCCTCCAGGTGCTCGGCCTGAACCCCTACGACATCACCCCGGCCGAGATCTTCCGGCAGGAGTTCGACCAGCTGCTGATCATCACCGAGCGTCCCTGGCAGGACACCCCGAGCGTCTACGGGCCGCTCGCGTCCGCGTCCCAATGGCTGGCGGCGTGGCTGGGCGGCGGCAACATGCACAACACCGTCTTCTGGCTGCAGATGTTCGCCCTGTTGCCTTTCCTGCTGATCGGCATGCTGGTCGTGAAACTCGCCCATGATGACCATCGGGCGCAGACCCGCGCCGTGCTGTTCACGGTGCTCAACCCGCTGATGATCTGGTCGGTTCTGGCCGGCGCGCACAACGAGGCCTTCACGCTGGTCTTCGCGATCGTCGGGCTCTACTTCATTCGGCGCACTTCCTTCGTGGCCGGCCTCGGCATCGGACTGGCGGGCACGGTGAAGGTTTCGCTGGTCTTCTACGGCCTCGCCATGGCCTGGGGCTACCGGCGCGATTGGCGCAAGCTCGTCGGGTTGACCCTTGGGGCGGCGATCCCGCTCGTGATCGCGTACGGCTTCATCGTGCCCCGCGCACTGCTCGCCGCTAGCCGCAACACCGGCTACATCTCGGCCGGTTCGTGGGCTCCCTGGCTTCAATGGGCGCTCGGCTGGGTGGTCGGCGACTGGAACGCTCGCGGGTTCATCGGCTGGCTGGGCTGGGTGCTGATGATCGTCGTCGTCTGGATGCTTTCGCGGGTCCTGCCCTGGACGTTCGTGCCCGGCGTTGCCGAGAGCGACGACCCGCGGCGCGACCCGTTGACCATCGTGGTGCGGACTGCCGCGATCCTCACCACCGCCTGGCTGGTCACCTCGCCGTACACGCTGAGTTGGTACGACCTGATCACCTGGGTGCCGCTCGGCCTGCTGGTGGCAACCCGTCTGGACGTCCTGATGATGTGGCGCGGCATGTGGCTCTCGATCGCCTACGTGACCGGACGCTCGGTCGAGTTCAGCCCGACGATGCAGTCGCTCTCGGCCTTCGTCCGCGACTGGCTGTGTACCGGCGCGCAGTGGATCGTCCTGGCACTGATCGTGCACTGGTGGTGGACCGACGGGCACCAGTTGCCGCGCCTGCCCGCCTGGGTCTCGCGCCGCGGACGCGTCCGAGCCGGTGACCCGGATCTGCTCGACGTTCACTGAGCCTGTTGGCACCAACCATCGAGGCCATGGCTCAGCATCGGAGGCCACGGTTCAGCATTGACGGCCACCGGTTCGGTCGAGGTCCCGTGCCCAGGAACTGGCCCTCGACGCGAAGGGTGGCCCTCGATAGGGGAGCCGGTTCCGTCCGTCCTGACTACCCCTCGGGCCTGCGCGGATCGACGCCATTAGGCTGAGCGGGTGCTCGGATACTTCGGCCCTGCGGGGACCTTCACCCACCAGGCCCTGTTGGCCGTGACCGAAGCCGAGTCCGTCCCCTTCGCGACGGTGGGTCAAGCGCTGGACGCCGTCCGCTCGGGTGAGATCGAGGCGGCGATGGTGCCGATCGAGAACTCGGTTGAGGGCGGGGTGTCGGCGACCCTCGACATTCTCGCTGCAGGCAAGCGGCTGATGATCGCCCAGGAAGTGCTGCTGCCGGTGCAGTTCAATCTGTACGCGCGACCGGGAACCACCATCGAGCAGGTGCGACGCGTGCTCACCCACCCGCACTCCGCCGCCCAGACCCGAGGGTGGATGGCCACGAACCTGCCCCAGGCCGGGGTCACCGAAGGTGGCTCGAACGCCGCGTCCGCGCAGGAGGTGTCCGATCCCGAGTCGCGCTATGACGCGGCGATCTGCGGCCAGATCGCCGGCGAGATGTACGGCCTGGTTCCCGTGGCCACCGAGATCGCCGACAACGCGTCCGCGGTGACCCGGTTTGTGCTGGTTTCGCTGCCGACCGAACCCACCCAGCCGACCGGGGCCGACAAGACCACCATGGTCGCGTACATGCACACCGACCGGGCCGGCGCGCTGCTGGAGATACTCGACCAGTTCTCGAACCGTGGGGTGAGCCTGAGCCGGATCGAGTCGCGTCCCACGAAGACCGGTCTGGGCAACTACTGCTTCAGCATCGACGCCGAGGGGCACATGCGCGACCCCCGGCTGGCTGAGGCGATGCTCGGCCTGCACCGGATCTGCGCCGAAGTGGTGTTCCTCGGCTCCTACCCGAGGGCTGATGGGGTGCGCACCCAGGTTGCTCGTGGCTTCACCGACGCCGACTTCGCCGCCGCTCGCGAGTGGTACGCCACCCTGGTGCATCCCGAGGACGACTGAGGCTGAACCGAATTGCACTCAACCGGCCATTGCCCTGCGTGGT
>DAORUI010000193.1:0-3766 GCA_035433085.1 Propionicimonas sp.
TCGGCCGCGACCGAAAGGATCGTCGGCAGCGCATCCTGTCAGCCCGACGGCACTTACCGGCTCGTCTGGTCGCCGCTGGACGGCACCACCTTCGACCAGTCGTTCGCTCCGACGGTCTACAGCAAGACAGGTTCGGCGACGATCTACACCAAGACGAGCGCCTACTCGCCGGTGGTAACCGCCGGCGCGGCGACGATGGTGGTACCGGGAGATCTGGCCGGGGACTACCGCGTCCAGTTGGCCTACCGCAACGCCGAGAACACCGCCTACGTCGTGATCGCGGATGTCTCCGTCGACGGGACCTGCGCTGCCGTCAAGGAAGCCGCAGCCGCCGGCCCAACTGTCGCGCCAATTTGTGGCGCGAACAACGACGAAGTGACGTTGCCCACCACCGAGGGGGTGAGCTACACCGCCTCGGGTTGGACGAACGGCGTGAACACAGTGACGGCGACCGCACAGGCGGGGTTCAGCCTGGTCGGAGAGTCCCAGTGGACTGTCGTGGACACGGCTGCGGCCTGCCCGGTGGACGCGCCCGTCCTGCAGCCCGTTACCGGGGTGGCGCCGACGTCGACCGAGGTCTGCGGTTCGGACAATGACAAGGTCGTACTAGCAGTGACCGAAGGCGTCGTGTACTCCGCTTCAGGCTGGGCGAACGGCACGAACACGGTGACCGTGACGGCCAAGGACGGCTACGCCGTCACGGGAGCCAGCACCTGGACCCTCACCGACAGCGCCGCCACGTGCCCGGTCGCGGCCGCCTCTGCACCGGTGGGTGGGGGCGGCGGGGGCGCACCTAGCGCCACTGCCGAAGCCACGGCGGTCGCGGCTGCCAACGACGACACCCCTGTGGACACAGCGGACGCGACGGACGCCGTGGACGACACCACGGTCGCGGCAGCCAGCGACAACGTCGAGGGCGAAGACCAGCTGGCGTACACCGGGGTTAGCCCGGCTCCAGTGCTCGGGGTTGCGGTGCTGATGCTCGCTGCCGGACTGGTGATGCGACGCATCCGCGTGCGGGCATAGACAGCGCGAATCCCTAGAGTCGTTGTCGGGGTTCGGACGGGCCGTTGGGCGAAGCGGTCCCGTCCTAGCCTACCCAATGGCCAGCTTGTCGTTAAGGCGGTCAGTTGACCGCCAGAGAGGCTGCGAGTGACTGTTCGGGACGATAGGAATCGACCGCGTCCGACCCGAACACCCGGGCGTTCCCGCCGTCCCATTCGGCCCAGCCAGGGTTGCCCGTCGTGATGAAGGCGACCCACGCGGCGTGCATGGTCTGGGCCAGGCTCGCCGGAGGGTTCGGGCCGGTCACCTGGGTGACGCCGTCGGCGTCCAGCAGGTCCCACGCGAACGGCAGTTCAAGGCAGTGGACCGACTGCCCCAGCAGTGGGGTCGGCCAACGGAAGTCGTACAGCCAGGTAGTGCTCGGGCGGGCGTCCGCCCAAGTCAGCGTGGGAATGCGGAAGCTGAAGTCAGTGATCAGCTGGCCACAGACGTCGGCTGTGGACGTCAGCTCCGGGTGGCCGGCGACGTAGGTCGTCGCCGCCTCCGGGGCGATCCCGCCGTCCGCCAGGGACTGGACGGCATCGCTGCCGGCCCACGCTTCGCGAGCGCCCATCGTCATCATCGTGAACTCGTGCGCCACCGTCCCCGCGAGTAGGTCGACCTCGGCGCCGATGCCGCGTTGCAGCGCTTCGAGGACCCCGAACGGCAGTACCTCGTCGCCGACCGCGGGCACGAAAGCCAGATTGAGCGCGCGTCCGGCGAGCACGTTCGCCACGAAAGCGGACGCGCTCGCGGGCGGCGGCTCGTCCATCGAGGTCAGGGCAGCCTGGGCGTCGAGGATCGCGTCCTCACTCAGTTGCGACCAGCCGGCGCGGGTGGGCTCGACTCCGAGGCCGGCGGCGAAGTCGCGTCCGATCTTCTCGGCGCGCTGAGCGGTCATGGCGAGGTTCGCTCCCGAATGCGAGATCACCCGGCTGAACAGCCCTTTCGCGGCCGGGGAAGCCAGTAGCGCCATCACCGACGACCCACCCGCGGACTGGCCGGCGATCGTCACCCGGTTCGGATCGCCACCGAAGGCGGCGATGTTCTGCTGCACCCAGGCCAGCCCGGCCAACTGGTCAAGCAGGCCGCGATTGAGCGGGCCGTCCGCGATCCAGCCGAAGCCGTCGAAGCCGAGTCGGTAGGACAGCGACACGGTCACCACGCCGTCGCGGTTGAAGCTGCGTCCGTCGTACCAGGGACTGGACGGCGACCCGGCGAAGAAGCCGCCGCCGTGGATCCAGACCAGCACGGGCAGGTTCGCGTCCGGACGGCCGGGTGCCGGGGTGAACACGTTCACGTTCAGGGTCGAATCGCCCGGGAACGACGGCTCGGGAATGGTGGTCACCTCGCCGAACGGACGCCGCTGCGGCGTCGCGCCCGGTGCGGACGCGTCCAGCACACCGTCCCAAGGCCGGCGCGGCACCGGTGCCGCGAACCGATGCTCGCCGACCGGAGCCTCGGCGAACGGGATGCCGTAGAAGGCTGCTGAGCCTCCCCGCCAGATGCCCTGGACGGGGCCGGTTGTGGTCTCGACAGTCGGGCGGTCGGTACTGATCTGGGTGGTGCTCACGTGCGTCCTCGCTGTGCTGTGTCGGCGCCGCTGCCGGTCAAGCCTCAGCCTAGAGTCGCGGTGGCCGTTCGGGCGGGACGGGCGCGGAAGGCATTCGGGGTTGCCGGTGTTGAGCCAGGCGTGAAGAAGATCGGATTCCTTTCCTTCGGGCACTGGACGGACTCGCCGCACTCGCAGGTGCGCAGCGCGTCGGACGCGTTGCTGCAGTCCATCGAGCTGGCCGTCGCGGCCGAGGAGTTGGGGGCCGACGGCGCGTACTTCCGCGTCCATCACTTCGCGCGGCAACTCGGCTCGCCGTTCCCGTTGCTGGCTGCGATCGGCGCGCGCACGTCCCGGATCGAGATCGGTACCGGCGTGATCGACCTGCGTTACGAGAACCCCCTCTACCTGGCCGAGGACGCGGGTGCGGCCGACCTGATCTCGGGCGGACGCCTACAGCTCGGGATCAGCCGTGGATCGCCCGAGCAGGTGATCGAGGGCTACCGGTACTTCGGACACCTGCCGCCGGAGGGATCGACCGACGCCGACATGGCCCGCCAGCATGCCGAGATCTTCCTCGAGGTACTGAAGGGCGAGGGCTTCGCGCAGCCGAATCCGCGTCCGATGTTTCCCAACCCGCCCGGGCTGCTGCGGTTGGAACCGCACTCGCCGGGGCTCCGCGAGCGCATCTGGTGGGGTGCGGGCTCTCGCGCCACCGCCGAGTGGACGGCCGAGATGGGCATGAACCTGATGAGCTCGACATTGCTCACCGAGGACACCGGCGTGCCCTTCCACCAGTTGCAGGCCGAGCAGATTCAGCGCTTCCGGGACGCCTGGGCAGCCGCCGGGCATGACCGCACCCCGCGGGTTTCGGTCAGCCGCAGCATCTTCCCGCTGGTCGACGACCGCGACCGCGCCTATTTCGGTGCGTCCGGGGACGATGCCGATCAGGTTGGCTTCATCGACGGCGGTAAGGCGCGCTTCGGACGCTCCTACGCCGCCGAGCCGGATCGGCTGATCGAGGAACTGGCGCAGGACGAGGCCATCGCCGCTGCCGACACCCTGTTGTTGACCATTCCCAATCAGCTCGGCGTGGACTACAACGCCCACGTGCTGGAGAGCGTCGTCAAGCACGTCGCGCCCGGGCTCGGCTGGCGCTGAACGACCCGC
>DAORUI010000194.1:0-3714 GCA_035433085.1 Propionicimonas sp.
ATCGACGACGTCGACCGTGCCGTCCGCGCCGGCCACACCGCCTTCGGCCTCGACTCCGAAGAGCAGGCTGTCGTCTACGGCGGCACCGGCCGCTGACGACTGCCCCCCCCCGGCCTCGAGGCAGCGTGAACGAAAAGGGGACGGTTCCGTTTTCGTTCAAGTTATCCACAGGTCGACCCGAATTCAGTCGCCTGCTGTGGAGAAGCTGAACGGAAAAGGAACCGTCCCCTTTTCGTTCAGGAGTGGGGCTTGAGTAGCGGGAACAGGATCGTTTCGCGGATTCCGGCGCCGGTGAACAGCATCATCAGGCGGTCCATGCCCAGGCCCATGCCGCCCATCGGGGGGGCGCCGAACTCCAGGGCGGCGAGGAAGTCCTCGTCCAGCTGCATGGCTTCGAGGTCGCCGGCGGCCGCCTTCAGCGACTGAGCCACCAAGCGTTCGCGCTGGATCACCGGGTCGATCAATTCCGAGAAGCCCGTCCCGCGCTCGACGCCGCCGATGATCAGGTCCCAGGCCTCGATCAGGTCGGGGTCGCTGCGATGCTGCCGGGCCAGCGGCTGGGCGATCGGCGGATAGTCGCAGACGAAAGTGGGCTGCAGCAGGGCAGGCTCGACGATCTCGCCGAACAGTTCCATCACGAGCTTCTGCGCGGGCCAGGACGGGTCGTGCTCGACGCCGTGCGCCGCAGCGATCCCGAGCAGCACGGACGCGTCCGTCGTCGGCGTGATCTCCACGCCAACTGCCTGTGACAAGGTCGGATACACCGGCTTCCAGGCCCACTCACCATCCAGATCGATCTCTCCGGACGGGGTGCCGATCACCCGTGTGCCCAGGGCCGCGTCCGCCGCGTTCACGATCAACCGCTGGGTCATCGCGGCGATCGACTTCTGGTCACCCCACGCCTGGTAGGCCTCCAGCATCGTGAACTCCGCCGAATGCGAGGAGTCGATGCCCTCGTTGCGGAAGATGCGTCCGATCTCGTACACCCGATCGGCGCCGCCGACCATCGCGCGCTTCAGGAACAGCTCCAGCGCGATCCGCAGGGTCATGTCGATGTCGAAGGCGTTCAGGTGCGTCCCGAACGGACGCGCGGTCGCGCCGCCGTGCACCAGTTGCAGCACCGGCGTCTCGATTTCGAGATACCCCTCGCCGTGCAGGGTCTCGCGGATGCTCCGCGTCACCAGCGCGCGAGTGCGCACCATGTCGCGCGCCTCGGGCCGGGCGACCAGATCGGCATAGCGCTGCCGCACCCGGGTCTCCTCGCCGAGTTCCTTGTGCAGGGTCGGCAGCGGACGCAGGGCCTTGCTCGCCAGCACCCAATCGCTCGCCAGCACCGACAATTCGCCCCGCTTGGACGAGATCACCCGTCCGGTCACCGAGACGAAATCGCCCAGATCGACGTCCGCCTTCCACGCGTCCAGCTGTTCCTGGCCGACCTCGGCCAGCGAGAGCATCACCTGCAGCCGCGCGCCCGAGTCGGACTGCGTGAAGCCGTCCTGCAGCGTGGCGAAGCAGAGCTTGCCGGTATTGCGGATGAAGACGACGCGGCCGCTCACGCTGACCACCTCGGCGCTCTCCTCGCCTGCCTGAAGGTGGCCCCACTGTGCGTGCACGGCGGCGGCGGAATGCGTCCGCGGCACCTCGATCGGGTACGGCGCCACCCCTTCGGCGAGCAGCCGGGCGCGCTTGTCGTGGCGCACCTGCTCCTGCTCGGAGAGGGACGGGGTCGCAGCGGTCGGCTCAGTCACCGGGCTAGGTTACCGATTCTGACTGGACGCTTGCCGCGGCGCTCGCCCCCATCGCCCTTGACTGTGAGCGGGCACACCGTCCCGGGTGCACCAAATCACAGGTAGCGCGAACAGCGGCGAGTGTCAGGCAGTCACCGGCAGGTGGCGGTTCCACCAGCGCAGGATGTGCTCGAACCTCGCCAAGCGATGCAACGGGCCGCCCGTTCGGGACAGCTCGTGGTTCTCACCGGGGAAGACGAGCAGCTCGGCGTCGACACCGCACTGTTTGAGTTCGGTGTAGTAGCGCAGGGCCACCGCCAGCGGGCAGCGCAGGTCGTTCTCGGAATGGATCACCAGCGTCGGGGTGCGCACCTGTCCAACCAGCAGTAGCGGCGACCGCGCGTCCGGATTGTCGCCGTGTGCGGCTGCGGGGAAGTACCAGCCGATGTCGGACGGGCCCGCGAACGACCTTCCGTCCAGGTACGCCCGCTCGACGACGGCCGCCGCGAACCGGTGCTCGTGCGCGATCAGCCAGGCGGTGAGGTAGCCACCGTACGAACCGCCCATGATGCCGACGCGTCCAGCGTCCAGCCCGGGCACCGTAGCCAGGGCGTGATCGAGGAACGCGAGCACGTCAGAAGCGTCCAGGTTGCCGAAGTCGTGTTTGATCGCGGCTGCGTGCGCCTGCCCGTAGGACGCCGACCCGCGCGGGTTGCACATCACCACCGCGTAGCCGGCCCCGGCGAGCACTTGTGCCTCGTCGAAGAAGGTCGGCCCGTAGGCGCTGAACGGCCCGCCGTGGATCATCAACAGCACCGGATGCGGCCCTTCCTCGCTGGGCAGGACCACCCAGCCGTGCACCGGGTAGCCGTCGGGTGACGTCGCTTCGAGTTCGAGCGGCCGCAGCGGCGCCGACGCCTCGCGCGATTCGGCGGCGAAATCGGTCAGCCGTACGCCCGGACGCGCCAGGTCGATCAACTCACCCGGGCTGTCAGCCGAGGCCACCACGGCCACCAGACGACCCGCTGCGGCGCCAACCGCGAGCACCGAGGCTTCGTCAAGCTCGGCCATCGGTTCGGCAGGCACGGCCGACGTAGAAGTGTCGACACGAATCACTCGGCCCACACCCCGGACGAGGTTCACCGCCAGCACGCCGTCGCCGTCGACGACCAGTTCGCCGTCGATGTGGACGGACTCGGCCGGCGTGAGTCGCCGAGCAATCCCGCCGGAGCGCGGAACCGCGAACACCCCCGGATTCTGGCCGAAGAAGTCCAGCCCGGTATCACCGAGCTCACCGCCGACGAAGAACACCTCATCGCCCACCAGTACCGGCGAGCCGATCACCCCGACCGTGCTCGCCGCATCGGTCAGGCGCGCCGGCTCGGCACCGGGCGATTCGAATCGGTACAGGTCCTCTCGCAGGTCACGATCACGGGCGTCGTGCCTGGCCGAAACCGCGATGACCGCATCCCCGTCCCACACCGGAGCGCGGTGGTCGAAGTCGCCCGACGAGAGTCGGGTCGCGGCCGGCACCGCCTCGAACGCCTCGTCCGCGGCACGTCCCACCGGCACCACCGTCGGCTCGCCGAAGAGGTCAGGCACGCTCACGACGAAGACATGGGCGCGTTTGTCCGCGGTGTATCCGAGGCCGTTCTGCTGGAAATGTAGCGACGTGATGTGACGCGGATCCTCCTTGGCCGGGCCGACGTCGGGCAGCGTCCCGTGGCGGCCCTCCTCCGGCGCCGGCGCGATGAAGGCCAGCCGCTTCCCGTCCGCACTGAAGGCGAACTCCCGGACGCCGAGCTTGGCCGCGGTGATCACCATCGGTTCACCGCCCTCAGCGGGGACGATCGCCAGCTGCGGTGCAGCGTCCGGGCTGGACCGCAGGAATGCCAGCATGGACCCGTCCGGTGAGAACCTGGGCGAGGTGTCGAGGAAACCGCGGGTGATTCGTCGCGCCGGAGCGCCGTCCAGCGGCACGCGCCAG
>DAORUI010000195.1:0-3697 GCA_035433085.1 Propionicimonas sp.
ACCCCCAACCTGCGGTTTTGGAGACCGCTGCTCTGCCAATTGAGCTATTGCCCTTCAATGGTGACGCCACTCGCGTGCCGCCGCCTTGTGGGCATGGGCAAGCAGGTGAGAGTCACCAAGCATCAGATTGTACGGGTTTTGATCAGGTGAGTCGAACCGGGCCGGCTCCCCGGATCAAAGGACCGCGGCGATCGCCTTCGCGACCCTGGCCACATTGTTCTGGTTCAGCGCCGCCACGCAGATGCGTCCGGCGTCGGTGCCGTAGACCCCGTGCACCTCGCGCAGGTCGCGCATCTGTTCGGCGCTGAGACCGCAGTAGCTGAACATGCCCACCTGGTCGGCGACGAAGCCGAAGTCGCGGGACGCGCCCGCCAACTCCGCGACCAGGGCACCCCGCATCGACTTGATTCTCAGGCGCATGGCTTCGAGCTCGGCCTCCCATTGGGCGCGCAGTTCGGCGTCCCCCAGTACCGACGCCACCACCGCGGCACCGTGAGTGGGCGGGTTGGAGTAGATGGTGCGGATCGTCACCTTCAGTTGCGACAGCACGCGGCCCGCCTCGTCAGCGTCCGCCGTCAGCACGCTGAGCCCGCCGACCCGCTCGCCGTAGAGGCTGAAGCTCTTGCTGAACGAGGACGCGACGAGCACCGGGACGCCGAGTGCGGCGAACCGGGCCACCACCGCGCCGTCCGGCTCGATGCCGTTGGCGAAGCCCTGGTAGGCCATGTCGAGGAAGGGCACCAGCCCAGCCTCGACAACGGCCTCGGCCACCTTCGCCCAGTCGGCATCGGCCAGGTCGTAGCCGGTCGGGTTGTGGCAGCAGGCGTGCAGCACGACGATCGTGCCGGGCGCAGCGGCTCGCAGATCGGCCAGCATCCCGTCCACGTCGACCCCGCCCAGCTCGGGTGCGTAGTAGCGATAGGTGCCGACCTCGAAGCCGGCCCGGCTGAACAGCGCCAGATGGTTCTCCCAGGAGGGGTCGGAGATCAGGACGGTGCGCGCGGCCTCGGTGAGCTTCAGGAACTCGGCGCCGATCTTCAGCGCCCCGGTGCCGCCCAGCCCCTGGACCGTGACCACGCGACCGGACGTGACGGCGTCCGATTCGGCGCCGAAGACCAGTTCGCGCACGCCCTTGTTGTAGGCGGCCAGACCGTCGATCGGCAGGTAGCCGCGCGGCGCGGGTGCGGCGGCGAGACGAGCCTCGGCGGCACGGACGCAATCCAGCAGCGGGATCTTGCCGTCCTCACCCAGGTAGACCCCGACCCCGAGATTCACCTTGTCGGCACGGGTGTCGGCAACGAAGGCCTCGGTCAGGCCGAGGATCGGGTCACGCGGCGCGAGAGCAAGGCTCGACAGGATGCTCATCAGGGTTCCTTTCAAAGACCGTGGGTCAGTCTACGCATCCAGGCTCACGCCGATCAGTACCGGCTCGGGAACCAGACGGACGCCGTACGCGCGCTCGACCCCGTCGCGCACCTCGCGGGCCAGGGCCACGACGTCGGCCGCACTCGCCCCGCCCCGATTGGTGATCGCGAGCGTGTGCTTGCTGGAGAGCCTGGCCAGCCCGGCGCCGTACCCGCGGCTGAAGCCGGCATGCTCGATCAGCCAGGCCGCGCTGGTCTTCACGCCGCCATCGGGCTGGGGGTACCGGGGTGCGTCAGCAGGCAGAGACGCGGCCGTGTCCGCGCCGATGACCGGGTTGGTGAAGAAGCTGCCGGCGCTCCAGGTGTCGCGGTCGGCGCGGTCGAGCACCATGCCCTTGCCCCGCCGCAGGCGCAGCACGGCGTCGCGGACCTCGGCCAGCGGCGCCCGCTCCCCCAGTTCGACACCGAGCGTCCGCGCCAGCTCGGCGTAGCGGATCGGCATCGACATCTCCCCGAGGCGGAACTGGAAGCTGACGCTGAGCACCAGCCAGCGGCCAGGTTGGGCCTTGAACAGCGAACTGCGGTAGCCGAAGTGGCACTCCACCGCGCTTCGGGTGACGACCCGGCGCTCGAGCCGGTCGTACAGCCGGACGCGGGCAATGGTCTGGCTGACCTCCTGGCCGTACGCGCCCACGTTCTGGATGGGGGTGGCCCCCACCAGCCCAGGAATGCCCGACAGCGCCTCGATGCCCACTTCGCCTTCTTGCACCGTCCGCTCGACGAACGCGTCCCAGGGCTCGCCGGCGGCGACGTTGACGAACGCGCCGGCACAGGCTGCGACGTCCTCGATCTGCACCCCGCGCAACCGGCCGAGCTGCACCACCGTGCCTTCGAACCCGGCGTCCCCGACCAGCACGTTCGAGCCCCCACCGAGCACCAGGACAGGTTCGTCCGCATCGTCCGCGGCGCGGACCAACTCGATCAGCTCGGCTTCGGTCTCGGGCTCCACCCACGCCTGCGCGGGCCCGCCCACCCCGAAAGTGGTGTGGTCGGCGAGCAGTTCAGGCAACAGACACCTCTGCGACGGCCGACCCGAGGACGGCCACCTCGCCGGCGATGGCTTCGATACTGACCGTCGCGACGCCGTCCTCGACCTTCGTGACCCGGCCGGCGAAGCGGACGTCCGTCCCGCCGGCCTCGGGGACGACCACCGGCTTGGTGAACCGGACGTAGTAGCTGAGCACCCGCCCGGGGTCGCCGGCCCAGTCGGTGACCACGCGCAAAGCCGTGCCCATGGTGAGCATGCCGTGGACGATCACATCGGGCAGACCGAGCGCGGCGGCAGCCTGGTTCGACCAGTGGATGGGGTTGAAATCGCCGGACGCGCCCGCGTAGCGAACCAGGTCGGCACGGGTGAACGTACGCGTGATGGCCGGCAACTCCTGGCCTGCCGCCACTGCTTCGATGCCGGTCATGCCGCTGCCTCCTGGGTGTGCATCAGGGTCGAGGTGGCGGTGCAGAGGGCCTCGCCGTCGGTGGTCGCCAGGTCGACCGCGATGGTGATGATGGCCATCGCCCCGCGTACGCGCACCTTGTCGATTCGCAGGGTCGCGGTGACCTCGTCTCCAGCTCGCAGCGGCCGCTGCCAGGCGAACCGCTGGTCGACGTGCACCGTCCGACTCAAGCTGAGGGCGAGTTCGGGATCGGCGAACATCGCGTCCCAGGCTGCTGAGGACAGCACCACAGCGAAGGTGGGCGGGGCGATCGCCTCGCCGCCGGCGTAGGCCGGGTTGTCGCTGTCGCCCAGCGCCGCCGCGAACTCGGCGATCTTGGCGCGACTAACTTCGTAGGGCTCGGTGGCCGGGTACGTGCTCCCGACATGTTCTTCGCTGATCGGCATGGGGACAGGCTAATGGTCGCCTGCCGAACCGGGCGAGACCACGTGGCGCGGAGGATTGTCCACCAAACACGGTGGACAATCCTCCGCTGGGACTCGGGGACCGCTCGCTCGGCTAAGGCCGGTCAAACGCAACGAAGCCGCCCGCGGTCGGCGGGCGGCTCGATGGGACTTCGGTCAGCGGGTCTCGCGGTGTGCGGTATGCACGTGGCACTTGGGGCAGAACTTCTTCAACTCCATGCGATCGGGGTCGTTGCGCCGATTCTTCTTGGTGATGTAGTTGCGCTCCTTGCACTGAGTGCACGCCAAGGTGATCTTGGGCCGAACGTCGGCTGTCTTCTTGGCCATCAGATTCCTCTTTCCCTACGTAACCGCTGAGTTGTAGCGGGAGCGGGACTTGAACCCGCGACACAGCGATTATGAGCCGCTTGCTCTA
>DAORUI010000196.1:0-3490 GCA_035433085.1 Propionicimonas sp.
TGTACCAGTTCCGCGACGGCCTGTTCGAGGCGATGGCGCACCGGTACGCGATCGATCCGACGATGTGCGCCTGGGGCGAGGAGAACCGTGACTGGGGTGGCGCGTTCGCCGTCTACCGCGGCCTCACCGAGCTGTTGCCGTACCGGCGGCTGTTCAACTCCCCGATCTCGGAGGCCGCGATCGTCGGCGCCGGTGTCGGCTATGCGCTGTCGGGCGGACGGGCCGTGGTCGAGTTGATGTACTGCGACTTCCTCGGCCGCGCCGGGGATGAGGTGTTCAACCAGATGGCGAAGTGGCAGTCGATGTCGGCCGGTCTGTTGAAGATGCCGCTGGTGCTGCGGGTGAGCGTGGGCAACAAGTACGGTGCGCAGCATTCGCAGGACTGGTCGGCTCTGGTGGCGCATATCCCGGGCCTGAAGGTGTACTTCCCCTCGACCCCGACCGACGCGAAGGGCATGCTGAACCTGGCCCTGGCCGGGACAGATCCGGTGGTGTTCCTGGAATCCCAGCTGCTCTACGACGTGGGCGAGCAGTTCGAGGCCGACGGTGTGCCTGAGGGCTACTACGAAACGCCGGAGGGCCAGCCGGTCGTCCGTCGTGAGGGGTCGGACCTGACCATCGCGACCTTGGGCGCCACCCTGTACCGCGCTCTCGAGGCAGCCGACATGCTGCAGGCCAAGTATGGGATCTCGGCAGAGGTGATCGATCTGCGGTTCGTCGCACCCTTGGACTACGCCCCGGTGGTGGAGTCGGTGAAGAAGACCGGACGGCTGGTGCTCGCTTCGGACGCGGTCGCGCGCGGCTCGTTCCTGCAGACAGTGGCCACCGACATCCAGAACCTGGCCTTCGACGCCCTGGACGCCCCGGTGGTCGTGGTCGGAGCCCGGAACCACATCACCCCCGCACCGGAGCTGGAGGACTTGTTCTTCCCGCAGGCCGAATGGATCGTGGACGCCATTCACGAACGCATCCTGCCCCTGCCCGGACACGTCCCCGGCGCCAACTACACCGACGGCGAACTGATCCGGAGGACCCGCCTGGGCGTGTAGGCCAGAACGCTCCCTGAGCCTGTCGAAGGGCACGTGGTCGAGCCTGGCGAGACCCACCGTCCATCACTGAGGGCCACCCTCCAACACCGAGGGCCATCGTTTCGGTCGAGAGCCTGTACCTACGTACAGGCGAGCGACACGAACGGTGGCCCTCGGTGTCGGTGGGGGCGAGGATGGGTACGACTCACGTGGACGGAGGGGTAGGAATGACCGAACTGAGTGGCAAGAAGGTCGCGTTCCTGTTGAAGCGGGGCGTCGAACAGCCCGAACTCACCGAGCCGTGGGCAACCGTGCTCAGCGCAGGGGGCGAGCCAGTCCTCGTCTCCGAGGAGCCGGGCACGATCACCGCGCTGATCGGCGATTGGGACCGTGGCGACGACTTCGTCGTCGACGTGACCCTGGACCACGCGAAGCCGGACGACTACGACGCGCTGGTGCTGCCCGGTGGCACCCTCAACTCCGACAAGATCCGGACGAACCCGTTGGCGATAGCGTTTGTGAAGGCGTTCATGGACGCGGGAAAGCCGGTCGCGTCGATCTGCCACGGCCCGTGGATCCTGATCGAGGCCGGCGTGGTACCAGGCCGGCGACTCACGTCCACCACCCGCATCGCGACCGACCTGAAGAACGCCGGTGCCGACTGGGTGGACGAAGAGGTAGTCGTGGATGGCAACCTCATCACCAGCCGCAGCCCCAGGGATCTGCCCGCTTTCAACGCTGCGCTCCTCGAAGCCGTCGCGAAGGCCGGCTAGCTGAGGAGCGGGACCCCGGCTGATCGAGCTTGTCGAGATCACGCCGCCGTCGGTCTCGACAAGCTCGACCAGCCGAAACCAGATCGCTATGGGTGCTGAACCACTGGGGGCGGCTCTCGTCCGTTCACGTTGTCCACAGGAGAGCCCCGATTCTGTGGAAAAGCTGAACGGCAAAGGAACCGTCCCCTTTTCGTTCAGGCGCGGGAGCGGCTGACCTCGTCGTATCGTTCGCGCTTGCGCGAACTCAGCAAGAGGTCAGGCGCGGGAGCGGCTGACCTCGTATAGCGCGATCGCAGCAGCCACGGACGCATTGAGCGACTCGACGCCCGAACCGATCGGGATGTTCACCAGCACGTCGCAGTTCTCGCGCACCAGGCGGGCCAGTCCCTCGCCTTCGGAGCCGACGACCAGCAGCACCGGACCATCGATCCCGGGGAACCCGGCCACGTCGGTCTCGGCTTCGCCGTCCAGGCCAACCACCGTGAAGCCGGCTTCCGCGTACGCCTTGAGGGTGCGATTCAGGTTGGTCACCCGGGCCACCGGGACGCGGGCAGCAGCACCGGCAGACGTCTTCCAGGCTGCGGCGGTCATCTGCGCCGAGCGGCGCTCGGGGATGATCACGCCGTGAGCCCCGAAAGCGGCCGCGCTGCGCACGATGGCGCCAAGATTGCGCGGGTCGGTGATCGAGTCGAGCGCGACCACCAGGCCCGCGGGCGAGTCCAGGGCGTCCGCCAGCACGTCCTCTGGGTCGGCGTACTCGAAGGCCGGGAGTTGCAGCGCCACGCCCTGGTGGACGCCGCCGCCGGTCAGCCGGTCGAGTTCGGTGCGGGTGGCCTGAAGCAGCGGAATGCCGTTCTCCGCCGCGAACTTGATGATGTCGCGCAGGCGGTCGTCCCGATCGACCCCGTCCGCTACATAGGCGCGTCGAACCGGCAGCCCGGCCTGCAGTACCTCAAGCACGGGATTGCGCCCGATCACCCAGTCGGCGCCGGCGGTCGCAGGACCGGAAGACCCGGCCGGGCGACCGGTCCGGGACCCCTTCGGCTTGCCACCGACGGTCTTGGCAGACTCCTCGGGACGGCGATTGCGATAGGCCTTGTGGTAGGGCCGATCCTCGGCGCGCGGAGTGGGCCCCTTGCCTTCCAGACCACGGCGGACGCGTCCGCCCGACCCGGCCGGAGTGGTCTTGCCCTTCTTGCGGACTGCGCCCTTGCGCTGGCTGTTCCCGGGCATGACGCTCCTAGTTCTCCAGCGACCAGCGAGGGCCGGACGCGGTGTCGGTGATCTTCAGCCCGATGGCGGCCAGCCGGTCGCGGATCGCGTCCGCCGCCGGCCAGTCCTTGCGCGCGCGGGCCTGGCCGCGCTGCTCCAGAAGGGCGGCCACCAAGCCGTCCACGACGGGCTCCAAGTCGTTGGACGTGACTGACCCGGCCCACTCCGGCGCCGCGGGGTCGAGCCCGAGCACGGCGAGCATCGAGCGGACGGCGGCCAGCGCGCGCCCGGCGGCCTCGACCTCGCCGGCCTCCAGGGCGATGTTGCCCTCCTTGACCGTGCCGAACAGGACGGCCAGCGCCTGCGGCGTGCCGAGGTCGTCGTCCATGGCCGCGGCGAAGGCTCGGGGTATGGCGGACGCCACGCTCCCTGAGCCTGTCGAAGGGCCGGCCGACCCGCTAACGCTCCCTGAGCCTG
>DAORUI010000197.1:0-3397 GCA_035433085.1 Propionicimonas sp.
AACGATTTCGGCCGCGTTCCCGCGGTAGCTGCGGAGGGTGATCGAAGCCTCTGACCCACCACGGGCGCAAGACTGCTGGATGCTAGCATTGCTGTCAGGAGGTGGACGTGATGGCTACCCTGACGATCAGGCAGCTCGATGAGCGCACGCATGCCCGGCTGCGGGGCAGGGCTGCGGAGCACGGCCGTTCGGTCGAGGCGGAAGTTCGCGCAATCCTTGATGCGACCGTCGACCTGCCAGCGGAGAATTTTCTGTTGGCCCTGCATGCGTCGATGTGCGAGGTCGGCGGCGTCGACCTGCCGCTGGAGCCCAGGACGGACTTGCCGCGTCCGGTGGATCTGTCGTGATCGTCGCCGACACCAACGTGGTGTCGGAGTTCATGCGCGATGAGCCCGACGCTGGCGTGATGTCGTGGGCCGGCTCGCTTGGTCCCTCGGATCTCACGATCTGTGTAGTGACGGTCGAGGAGATCGAGCGGGGGATCGGCCGGCTGCCCGTTGGCAAGCGTCGCCGCCTACTCGACCAGCGCTGGCAGGGCCAGGTCACCGCATTCCGGGAGGCGATCCTGGTCTACGACCTCGAGGCCGCGAAGCAGACTGCGCGCGTGGTGATCGTCACGGAGGCAGCGGGCCGGCCGATGAGCCTGGCCGACGCGCAGATCGCCGGCATCTGTCTCGCCGGTGGTCACCAACTGGCCACGCGAAACGTCCGCGACTTCGAGGCGGTCGCTGACCTTGCGGTGATCAATCCGTTCGGCTGATCTGGCACGCACCAGCCGAAACTCAATGGAATCCCTAGGTCGCGCAGGCGGCAGCACTCGAACGCGAGTTCGGCGGGCTCCGGCTGCGGGACCTGCTCAACCGAGCCAGATCACACCTGTCGAGCCCTAGAGTGAGCGTCGATGAACCCCGTCCCTGAATCCGTCCTAGCCGCCGAGGCGCGCGCTCGCGTGCTGATCGACGGCCAGTTGGCCGCGGCAGGCTGGGTCGTTCAGGACACCAGGAAACTCAACCTCTCTGCCGCGCAGGGCGTCGCCCGGCGCGAGGCGATCATGGCCACCGGACACGGACGCGCCGATTACCTGCTCTACCTGGACAAGCGTGTGGTCGGGGTGATCGAGGCCAAGCCCGTCGGCACGCCGCTGTCCGGAGTGGAATGGCAGTCGGCGATGTACGCCACCGGCCTGCCGGCCGAGGTGCGCTTGAGCGTCGTCACCCGGGACGGCCGGCTGCCGTTCGTTTTCGAGGCATCCGGCGCCGAGACGCACTTCACCAACGGCTACGACCCCGAACCTCGCTCCCGCCGTCTGTTCGCCTTCCCGCGTCCGGAAACCCTGGCCCGACTCCTGCGCGACGCCGGCGAAGACCCCGAGCGCCCGACTTGGCGTGCCAAGGTGCGACAGCTTCCCGCCCTGAAGGCGGACGGGCTGCGTCCGGCACAGGTCGTTGCGATCCGGGCGATCGAGCGCTCCCTTGCGGAGCAACGGTTCGATCGGTCCCTGGTGCAGATGGCCACCGGCGCGGGCAAGACCTTCACCGCAGTCACGTTGGCCTACCGGCTGCTGAAGTACGGCGGCTTCCGGCGGGTGCTCTTCCTGGTGGACCGTGCCAATCTCGGTACCCAAACCCGGGACGAGTTCAAGGCCTACCGGACGCCCGATGATGGCCGGCTGTTCACCGAGGTGCACAACGTCGACATGCTGACCTCGGCGGGTCTGCTCGGATCCTCGCAGGTGGTCATCTCCACGATCCAGCGCGTGTTCAAGGCGCTGAGGAACGAGGACGTCACCGCCGACGACGATCCGACCCTCGACGACTTCGTTCCCGATGCACCGGTGACCGTCGCGTACAACCCGGACTTGCCGCCCGAGACCTTCGATCTGGTCATCGTCGACGAGGCGCACCGGTCGATCTACGGGGTGTGGCGGGGCGTGCTGGAGTACTTCGACGCCCACGTTGTCGGCCTCACCGCGACTCCCGGCAAGCAGACCTTCGCGTTCTTCGCGCAGAACCTGGTCAGCGAGTACACCTATCCGCAGTCGGTGGCCGACCGGGTCAACGTCGACTTCGATCTGTACCGCATCCGCACCCAGATCAGCGACCAGGGCGCCACCATCGAAGCCGGGACGATCGTGCCGAAGGTCGATCGCCGCACCCGGGTTCAGCGCTTGGAAGCTCTCGACGAAGCGCTGGAGTACACCGACAAGCAACTCGACCGGGCGGTCACGGCGACAGACCAGATCCGGACGGTGCTCGAGACTTTCCGCGACCGGCTGTTCACCGAGATCTTCCCCGATCGCAACACGGTGCCCAAGACGCTGATCTTCGCCAAGGACGACGCCCACGCCGAGGAGATCGTCACTCAGGTGCGGAAGGTGTTCGGCAAGGGCAACGACTTCGCCGCCAAGATCACTTATGCCGCCCGCGACCCGAAGGGCCAGCTGCAAGCCTTCCGCACCTCGCCCAGCCTGCGGATCGCCGTCACCGTCGACATGATCGCCACGGGAACCGACGTGAAGCCGCTCGAGTGTGTGTTCTTCATGCGCGACGTCCGCTCGGCCCAGTACTTCGAGCAGATGAAGGGACGCGGCGCGCGCACGATCGACCCCGCCACCTTCCAGTCCGTCACGCCGGACGCGACCGAGAAGACCCGCTTCGTGCTGGTGGACGCGATCGGCGTCACCGAGCACGACTTCGTCGAGCCGCCGCTCAACCGCGACAAGGGCATCTCTCTGGCAAAGCTGCTCGGCAAGACCGCCACCTACACCCTCTCCGAGGACGAGACCGCGACCCTCGCCTCCCGGATGGCCGCGCTGGAGCTGCAACTCACCCCGGCAGAGCGCGACGAACTGGACGCCGTCGCCGGCCAGCCGGTGAAGACGATCGTCCGCGCCCTGGTGGACGCCGTTGACCCCGACCACCAGCGCCGAACGCTGGCCGTGACGTTCCCCGAGCTTGTCGAGGGGTCGGAGCTCTTTGGCTCGATCCCTGAGCTTGACGAAGGGTCGACCCAGGCGAAGGCGGCTATCCAGCACCTCCTGGACGCTGCCGTGGAGCCGCTGGCCAGTAACCCCGACCTGCGCAACCGCATCCTGGAGTTGCGCCGCGCCCACGACCGGGTGATTGACGAGGTGAACGCCGACACCCTGATCGATGCCTACGGTGTCGTAGATCCCGACCGCGCCCGCAGCGTCATCGAGTCGTGGCGCGCCTACCTCGACGAGCACCGCGACGAGATCACCGCGATCCAGCTGATCGACGAGCGCAAACGCTCCCTGAGCTTGTCGAAGGGCCTGAGCCTGTCGAAGCGTCTGAGCCTGTCGAAGGACCGCCACGTCGCCTTCGCCGACATTCAGGAGCTGGCCGACCGGATCAGCCGTCCGCCTCACAACTGGACC
>DAORUI010000198.1:0-3386 GCA_035433085.1 Propionicimonas sp.
ACATTTGTTCCTCCAGTTGTCTGGCCCACCATTGGGCCGATTCGGGTGGATAAAGCTGTTGGACTAACTCGGTTGGTTTCGGGACACCGGCCGGTCGGCCGGCGAAGTCAGGCCTCCCTCATGCGGCCTCACTCGGGGTTGGCGCCGGGGAGAGGGAACGAAGTACCGGGGCCGCGGTAAGTCGCGGCAGGTCGTCGGCCGCGATGTCGCCGAAGACCGCGAACGTGTGGCTCTCGCCGGGGAACAGGTCGATCAGCGCCGAATCGGCCCAGGCGTCCTCGTCGACCCGGTCGGGGAAGATGCACAGCGAGCGCAGGAACGTCTTGGCAGTGACCGTGACCTGCGCACCGGTTGGCGTCGCGGCGACCTCGGTCTCGAAGTCGGGGGCGGGCAGCGCCGCCTCGACGTCCGGGACCAGGAGCCGGACGCGGCGCTCGGCACCGCCCGCGGTCACCACCAGAGCCAGATCGGGCTCGATCGGCACCGGATTGTCCGACCGCAGGCCGACCTCGATGCGTCCGCGTGCGCCCACAAGGCCGTCCCAGGGGCGCGACCAGAGCACCTCTCCGGTGAGCCGGCGCAGCTCGATTGTGCCGGTGGGCGCCCAAGCGTCGCGTCCGTCGTTCACGACCGCCAACCGCCAGACACCAGCTGAATCGGGCATCGGAACCTCGAACTGCAAGCTGAGCAGGCGGTCGGCGTAGGCCGAACGCAGCGCGTACCACAGCGGCTTGCGGCGGGCCACGGTCTCCCCCGCCGCGTTGGTGCCGGAATCCAGCGCGGCCCAGGAGGTGACCGGCCAGCAGTCGTTGAGCTGCCACACGATCGAGCCGAGGCAGCGTCCGCGCAGCGACCGCCAGCGGTCGATGCCGTAGCGGACGGCGTTGGCCTGCTGCAGCTGCATCAGGTACAACCACTCGTCGAAGTCAGGGACCGTTTCACCGGGCTGGGGCAGGTGCCCGGCGATGCCGGCGTTCAGCTTGTCGTTGCCGCCGGCAGCTTTCTGATGTACCAGCATCGCGGCCGTGGTGGCGCCGCGATCGGCCGGGTCGAGCGCGCGTGCCCAGGTGGCGTAGGTGGCTGGACCCTGGTAGCCGAACTCGGAGACGAAGCGCGGCGAGTAGTCGTCGTAACCGGTGTAGTCGCGGTCGTTCCAAACGTCCCAGATGTGGATGCAGCCGTAGTTCGGATCGTTCGGATGAAGGTCGGGCGAGCCGGAGGACGGGCTCCCGTGCCAGTACGGCCGGCTCGGGTCGAGTTCGGCGAGCACACGCGGGAACAGGTCGTAGTAGTAGCCGGCGCCCCAGGTGCGGTCACCGCCGGGCTTGCTGGCCCAGTCCCAGTCGACTCGGCCCCAGATGTTCTCGTTGTTGCCGTTCCAGACCACCAGCGAGGGATAGGCAGAGAGCCGCATCACGTTGTCACGCGCCTCGGCTTCGAACTCACTCCAGAACGGCTCTTCCTCGGGATAGGCCGCGCAGGCGAGGCAGAAGTCCTGCCAGACCATCATGCCGAGTTCGTCGCAGGCCTCGTAGAAGGCTTCGGTCTCGTAGATGCCGCCGCCCCAGATGCGCAGCAGGTCGATGTTCGCGTCCCTGGCCTGCTGGATGCGCTCGCGGTAGCGCTCTGGCGTGACGCGGGTGACGAAACAGTCATCGGGAATCCAGTTGGCGCCGCGGACGAAGATCTCCTCGCCGTTTAGAACCAGGCCGAACTTGGCGCCGTTCCCGTCCGCGTCGGGCGTGGTGTCGAGGGCAACGGTGCGGAAGCCGGTGCGCTTGTGAACTCGGTCGAGCACGGCCACGTCACTGTGCAGCAGGATCTCCACGTCGTACATGGGCTGCTCACCGAGGGTGTGCGGCCACCAGGGCTCGATGCCGCTCACGTCGACGCTGGCCTGCGTCCACTCGTCGGCCACCACGCCGACGGTCGCCCGAGCATCGTTCCCGGTCACGCGGACGGTGACCGCGGCGAAACGCAACTTGCCGGTCAGTTGCACGTCCACTTCGAGGTGACCGGTCCAGGTTCCTTCCTCGGTCTGCCGGGCGGTGGCACGGACGACCGCGTCCAGCACGCGGGCGGTGTTCCAGCCGCGAAGTCCGATCGTCTTCCAGATGCCGGCGGTGACCACCCGTGGTCCCCAGTCCCAACCGAAGTTGCAGGCCATCTTGCGCACCAGGTTGTACGGGTCGCGCTCCACGTGGATGCGCTCCCCCACCAGTGCGGCCATCCGTTCGGCGTACTCAAGCGCGGGTGCGAAAACGACCTCGACGACATTGGCGCCGGCCACCAGCGCGCTCTTCGCGCTGAACAGGTTGCGCCGGTGCATGTTCTCGGAATGGCCGAGCAGGTGCCCGTTGCAGTAGACGTCGGCCACTGTGTCGAGACCATCGCAGGTCAGGTCGATGTGCTCGCTGTCGAGCAACGGTGAGTCCTGGGCAACATCGAAATGGCCGGAGTAGGTCCAGGTCTGCCGCCCCACCCAGTGCTGGTCCGCCTCGGCCGTGCCGACGTACGGGTCCGCGATCAGACCGACGGCCAACAAGTCGGTGTGGACGCACCCCGGTACGGTCGCAGGAATGCCCTCCCGGAGTTGTGCCTGGAGTTCGGCCGGCACCTCGGCGAAGGCATCAGCTGACGGTTCAGCGCGCACCGTCCATGTTGCATCGGCGAGATTGATCCAAGCCTGCTCCACTGGTCCTCCTCGACCGTCGACAACTGCGTCTGGTGCTACCAACCACCGGCCAACGGCGAGGTTTGCTGATCGCCTCGTCGCAGCCAACAACCCGCAAGCTAGCACAGACCGAAAGCGCTCTCATCAGGTTGAAACACGATTTCCGGTTCGAGTCGCGAATCGTTATCTTGCTGAGACCTGTCATTCACCCGCTGTGTGTCAACCTGGCTTAACCCGGCCCTGAGTAGGGTGTAGACCAACTCCGCCGGGTTGCGGAGAATTCTTGAGTTGTCGGTTCAACCTGACCGATGAGCTATCCTCCTGCGGCCAGTCCCGTGGAAGCCGAACTGACGGCCGCGCCCGGTCGTCCGCCCGCGAGAACAGAGCCTTCCCAACCGTCTCCTGAGGAGCCGTCAGCGAGGAACGAGCCGTCGAGCCAACCGGCGCCTGAGGAGCTGTCCGCGAGGAACGAGCGCCACCCTCCAACCGGTCCCTGAGGAGCCAGCCGTGAGGAACGAACGGACCCCTCCATCCGGTCCCTGAGGAGCCGTCCGTGAGGAACGAGCCACACCCTCCAATCGGTCCCTGAGGAGCCGTCCGTGAGGAACGAGCGGACGGCGTCACGAAGGGCCGCCGTCTCGGTTCGAGAACTGGTGGCGGACGCCCTTCGTGACGCGCTCGCTCGTTCCTCACGAGCGCTCCTCAGGGAGCG
>DAORUI010000199.1:0-3150 GCA_035433085.1 Propionicimonas sp.
CCACCGGTCTGCCAGTAGCTCCAGTCCTCGACCGACCCGGAGGTGTCGTAGAGCTGGAAGGACGCCTGGTTGGTGTAGTCGTTCGTCTCGGTCATCGACGCGCCGAGGGCCTTGTAGGCCACCTCGTCGGGCGAGTAGCCCGTGGACAGCAGCGACGGCGGGCGCAGCACGAGGTTGCTGTACGTGTGGTTGCTGATGAGGTTGGTCACCTGGCGGCTGGAGATGAGCTGCTTGATGTTGTCGACCTCGGGGGTGTCGCCGGGGGCGTCACCGCGGAAGGTGTCGCTGCGGAAGGCGTTGCTCGCACCCGGGCCGCCCCAGAAGCCGGGGTAGTTGCGGTTGGGGTCGGTGCCCCGCTCGCGCCCGGCCGGGTTGGCGGCGCAGGTGCCACCGAGCCACTGGTCGGCGGTGAACTCGGAGATCGAGCAGTTCTTGCGCTTCATCTCGTAGTCGAACCGGGAGAAGTTGCCGATCGGTGCCGCCGACCGGCTGATGTGGAAGCCGTCGACGTTGACGACCGGCACGATGATCGTGCGGCTGTTGGTGACGATGGTGGTGGTGCGGGCGTCGCTGCCGTGGTTGGTCAGCAGGTCGTAGGCGAACTCCATCGAGTGCTCGACCGACGGCCACTCGCGGGCGTGGTGGGCCCCCATCATGAGGAAGACCGGCTTGCCGTCGTCGATGTTCGCGGCGTTGGTCGTGATCTCGATGCCGCGCACCGGACGACCCTCGACGCTGGCGTTGGGGAGGGTGATCTTCCGCACGAGCTTCGGGTAGTCCTTGGCGAGCTGGTCGAGCTCGGCGTTGATCTCGTCGAGCGTGCGGTAGCCGGTGCTGCCGCTGGGCAGGCCGGACTCCGCGACGGATGCCGCGTACGCCTGGTCCGCGGTGCGGGCCGTGCGCATGGTCGCAGCGAGGTCGGGGTCCTCGACGCGCCAGGTGAAGCCCGCTGCACGCAGCTTCGCCGCGTCGGACTTGCCGTGGAGGATGACCTCCACCCCGGTGTCGTCGCCGTGCTCGGTGGTGTCCAGCCCGAGCTCGTTGACCTTGGTGCGGTCCGCCTGGCTCTTGGCCAGGACGTGCACGACCTGGACCTTCTCCTCGGGTGCCTTCGGCGCGGCGGCCGAGAACCCGGCTCCGGCCAGCACGACCGCGGCGGCCAGGGCCCCCGCGACGGGTAGGCGATGGGATCTGACAAGGGCTGACTTCATCGGCTGCTCCTCGATCGGGGGTGCCGCTGTGGACGGCCCGGCCGACACTGGCCACAGGACCAGTCGGTGTTCGGGGTGCGAACCGTAAATGTTCCACCAAGGAATGGTCAGTTCCTGGCAATCCTCAGTCGGGCCGGGAAACGCTCCCCGACGGTCACCGGCTGTTGAGGATCTCGACGCGCGTGCGATCGTCGTGTTCACCAACGACAACATCCAGATCCGAAGACTGCCGATCCAGACCTGACCCGCTCGACTCGCGAATAGATGCACGACCGTTTCGGGGTAGGTCAGCGGGTGTGGCCGGTCAGTTCGGCCAGTACGGCAGCCGCGACCTCGGCGTGCTCGGGCGGCATGTTCTGGAGGCGTTCCCACACGACGGCTCGGTCGACGAGATGGGCTTGGAAGAGTGCAGCGACGAAGGCGCGGTCCTTTTCCCGTCCGGCGCACAGTTTCGCCACGCACAGGTCTGCCGGGTCGAGGCAGAGCCCGGCGTATTGCTTCCCGGTGACCGGATCTTTGGTGAACTCGTTGCTGATCGCCACCAGGCGCTCCCGCCATCCGAGCGGCAGCACCGATGTGGTCAGGTCGACCCCGTCCAGGGCGAAGCCGTGCAGTTCCTCGAACGGTGACAGTTCACCACCGACTCCCTCGATCAGGTCCGACAACTCCACCATGAGATCGAAGTCCTCGACATCGGGCATCAGATCGACCTCGGCCGACAAGTGGGTGATCGGGGGGAGCTGGTCGGTGTCGAACGATCCGAGAATCGACTGAGAGCCCACCACGATCACCCGATCCACTGCGGCGATCACGCACGCGGCTCGGATCGCGTGGAACAGCTGCTGCCGATTCATCGCTGGATCCCGGCCAAGACCCCGAGCCGCTCGTCCTCGGTGAGGAAGCCGGTCATCGGTGAGACCTCGCGCATCTCGATCCCGTCGGTGGAGGTGTCAACGAGGCTGCGCTGCAGGTCGCGCCGGCTTCGCTCGTCGATGATGCGCTGCCAGCGGTCCAGGTTGCGCTCATGGACAACCCCTTGGGTGTTGGAGCGCACCCGGTGCAGGTTGCGCTGCATCCGTTCCCAGCCGGACTCCTCGATACCGGAGCTGCCCAGCTTGCGTGAGATCTCGCGGTGGAGCAGCCAACTGCGCCGCTTGGTCCGTTCCATCGCAACCGGCGAGACCTCGAAGTCGACCCGAAGGCCCAAGCTCGACAACAGGAGTTCGAGAGTCGGCTCGGAAGGCTCCAGCTTGCCCGAAACGTAGCGGCTGATCTTGCTCGCGGGCAGCCCGGTGAGCCGGGAAAGCTCCACCTGACTCATCCCCGTGGAGTTCATTCCACGCTGCAACACCTCGCTCCGATTCACGCCAGTATCATACCACTAAGTGGTAATTTCCCGGCCACAGCCGCGACACGTGTAGCCCTGTCTGCGCGCAGACACGCGCACAGCTTGTCGGAAGGCGCGACCCGAGGATCAACCGAGGGGCGTCAGCGCCTCATGATCCGCACGCGGGCCGGGAAGCGCTCACCCACGGTCACCTCGGTGACGTCCACGGCATCCCGGTCGAGCGCGTCGAGGTCAGGGTCACGGACAGGTGCTCGGTGAGCGTCTCACCGGTGATCAGGTCCCACGGTGGTTCAGCACCGCCCGGTAGACGAACTCGGCGCCCGTCACCTCGAGCGCGAGGCGGTCCGACACCTCCAGCCCGGCGTCGCGACGCGCCTGCTGCACGGCGCGCAGGGTCGCGAGCGGTGCCCTCGCGCTCGAGCTCGGTGGGGATCGCGGTGACGAGGACGAACCCACCGCCCTCACCGTCGCCTGCAGCGCGGCCACCGTCCTGGGCCTGTCCGTGATGGGCAGACGCACGCGTAGCGGTGCCCTAAGGATGCGCTGATTATCTCGGGTGGTCGGGGTGTCCCCCTGGCTGGGTTGGCGGGG
>DAORUI010000200.1:0-3015 GCA_035433085.1 Propionicimonas sp.
CGGACAGCTCCTCAGGGACCGGTTGGAGGGTGGCGCTCGTGCCTCGCGGCCGGCTCCGCAGGGACCGGATGGGCGACTGCGCTCGTGCCTCGCGGCCGGCTTGTCAGGGACCGTGTTAGGGGGTCGCTGCTCGGACGGTTGGGACGGCGATCGGCTACTCGGGCGGGCTTTCGGGCGTTGCGGGGTCGGGTTCCATGAGGAACTCCCAGGTGAGGCCGTGCGCCACGATCACCAGAAGGATCAGAAGAACTGAGGCCACCTGCAACGGGGAGGCACCCAGGACTCTAGCCAGTTCGGGGAGCACGCCCAACACCAGCACCAGGGCGTAGAGACCGGGCACGAGCCAGCGGAGGCGTCCGAAGATCCCGGACGTGCGGCCAGGGTCGGCAGTCAGTAGCCGCAGCGAGGAGACGAGCCCGACCAGGGCGGACACACCGAACGACGTCCGCCAGACCAGCGGGTTGGCCGGATTGATCTGGGCGAACATGCTCATCAGTGCCGGCAACAGGAACGAGAGGTAGATGCCGCCGGCGACCCGTCGGCGGCGTGGGTCCGTGCGCCATTCGCGGTGACGTTCGACCACCGTCCACCAAAGCCCCACCAGCGTGAAGCAGGTGACCGACATCAACGCGTAGAAGGTGGTCAGGTCCATGCGTCCATCCTGATCCCAACCAGGAAGGGCGCCACTTGAAGCTGGCTCAGTACTCTTCGCCCCAACTCCCGGCAAGCTCGGCCCGCGACCAAGCCTGGTCCGCCGGCAGCAGCGACCGGACGGACCTGACGTCGAAGCCCGCCAACCTGGATCGGCAGTTCCATCCCGCGGCGTCCACGCCGAGCAATACGCTTTCGAGAAGACCGAGCGCGGGGGTAGGGAAACACGTGAGAGCCGTCTTGAAGACCACCTTGATCGCGATCGCCAGCATTCTCGCGGTCGTCGGCCTGATCGCAGTGGGTGTGCTCGTGGCCGCGCCTTCGTTGATCGGCTCGGTTCTTGGCGGCGACCCCGTCGAAACCGAGTCGGAATCGACCATCTCCGAGGTGACGCACGCGGTCGAGCGGCGCGAAGAGGTGGTGCTGGTGGCGCTGAGTCAGCAGGGCATCGAAACCACCAAGGTCGTTCAGACGGTCTGGGGGATCGAAATCCCCGGCAGTGATCGTGCGTTGTTCGTGCATTACTCCTTCACCGCCAAGCTGGGCATCGACGGCAGCGCAGTGCGGATCAAGCATGTCGACCCCAAGACCTTCACGATTTCGGTACCGGCCTTCAAACTGATCGGGTTCGACGACTTCAAGTCCTCCGTGGCCGTCGAGCAGAACGGCGTCCTGAGCTGGGCCACTCCTGAGATCGACCAAACCAAGATGACCGAGCGCGTGTTGAGTGGTGAGAACAAGCAGAAGCTGGTGCAGTCGAATCTGCAGCTGCTTAAGAGCCAGACGGAGTCCTTCTACGGCGGCATTGTCACTGCTATCGACCCCGACATCGACCTGAGATTCCAGTTCGCAGTCTCGGGGTGAAGCGAAGCATCCAGTCGTCCACAGCGCACTTGTATTTGCGCAGCAGTCGCTTGATCTTGGCGCGCAGCGATGCGCGGACGTCGTCGCGTACGGCCAGTCGGTGCGCGCGTCGGCTCGCATCATGGTGACCAGTGGCCGCGCGATGTCAGCGAGCACGTCCTCGTCGAGCAAGTCCACGGCGGACGCGTTGCTGGCGATCGCGTCCTAGGTGGCCAGCTCATCGCGTACCAGCGGCGGCGAGGACGCCTCGCCCCGCTTGGCCCGGCGGCTCTCTCCGGCCCCCACTCCCCCCGCTCGTTCAGTCGCAGAGCGGAATGCTCTCCAGCTTGCCGACGATGCGCTGCACGGTGAGCCAGGTTCGGGTGGTGATGTCCTTGCCGTAGGACTTCTCCAGCCAGGTCATGAAGTCGGGGGTTCGGCCCGGATCGCTGTTGTCGGTGACCGCGAGCACGGCGCGGGCCGCTCGGTCGTAACCCACCACCTGCGTGAGCGTGCCGCAGAGCTCCGGGACAGCGTCCCAGGCTGGGCGGTGCTTCAGGAAGGTGGCGGTCAGATAGGTGCCGCGGGCGTGCGTCCGGCCGGCGAAGGGATCGTCGTCGAGCAGTCTGCGCAATTCGGTGAGTTCGCGAAGGATGGTTCGGCTCGCTACGCCGAGGTCTCCGGCGAGGGCTTCCTCGATCCGCTGCTCCAAGGCCGGGACATCCGTCTCGCCGCAGCGAAACAAGATGTTGCCGCTGGACAGCACCGAACCCACCTTGTCGAAACCGAGCCGCTCGAACACACCGCGTAACTTGTCGTTGCCCATATTGGTGCCGCTCGGAGCGATCCCGCGCAGCAGAGCCACATACCGCTGCATCCGGACGGTCTTAGGCCGGGCCGACGGCACGCTTGATCAGCTCGGCCACCCTTGCTTCGACCGCTTCGTTCCACTCCAGGATGGCGAAGGCAGTTGGCCACATGTCACCGTCGTCGAGGTTCGCGGTGTCCTCGAACGCGATGTGGCCGTAGCGCGACTTGAACTTGCCTGCGAACTGGTAGAAGAACACCGTCTTGCCCTCCTTGCAGTAGGCCGGGAAGCCGTACCAGGTCTTGCACGTCAGTTCGGGCAGGGCGCGGGCCACCAGGGCGTGCAACCCCTCGGCGATCGGCCGGTCCCCCTCGTCCATAGCTGCGATCGCCGCGAGCACGTCCGCCTCGCCATTCTTGCCCGCCTTCGAGCGTCTGCGCTCGGCTGCCGCCTGCTTGATCGCGGCCTTCTCCTCAGCCGTGAAACCGTCTTCCGTCGTCGCCATGGACGCATCCTGCCACGCACACTGGCTCAGACGGGAGGCCATGACGCAGAGGATGATCACGCCCCGTCGGGCGCCGCCCGCGCTCGTTTTGCGGCGCGTCCGCGGCTGGGTTATGGTTGCTCTCGCACTCGGGCCGGAAACGGTGCGGGCGCACATGCGGACGTGGCTCAGTTGGTAGAGCATCACCTTGCCAAGGTGAGGGTCGCGG
>DAORUI010000201.1:0-2859 GCA_035433085.1 Propionicimonas sp.
GACGTCGACGTCTCCGCAGCTGCGCGGGGCACGGTCCTTACCGGACATGCCGATGGTCGGGCGGTTGTGGTTCGGCGCTTGTGGCGCCACAATGGCTCCATGCCGAGTGTTCAGATCAAGGATGTGCCGGAGAGCACCCACGCGGTGTTGCGGCAACGGGCTGCCGCCGCTCACCAGTCGCTGCAGGAGTACCTGCGCTCCCGCCTGATCGCCGAGGCGAGCCAGCCCACGGTGGAGGAGGTCCTCGACCGGGCCGGCGGGCGCTCGGGTGGGTCGGTGCCGCTCGCCGATGCGGTCAAGACCGTGCAGGGGGATCGTGCTCGTCGTTGACGCCAGCGTCCTCGCGGTCGCGTTGGCCGACGACGGCCCGGACGGGGATGCCGCACGGGCCAGGTTGCGCGGTGAAACGTTGGCCGCTCCGGAGCTGGTCGACCTGGAGGTGGCCTCGGTGTTGCGCCGACAGAACCGCGCGGGGATGCTCGACAACCGCCGGGCGGACCTGGCCCTGGCCGACCTCGCGGCGCTACCGATGCGCCGCGCGGCCCACTTGGCGCTGCTGCCGCGCTGCTGGGAGCTTCGGGACAACCTGACCACCTATGACGCGTCCTACGTCGCCCTGGCCGAGGCGCTGGATGCAACCCTGCTCACCGGCGATCGACGACTCGCCCATGCGGCTGGCCCTACCTGCACCATCGAGCTGCTCAGAACGCTCCGCCACTGAGCGTTGAGCACCGCCCTGATACGTCGCGGTCCGCGCGGTCGTGCAGATGTCCGCACTTTCTCCCCTAGGGGTGAAAGGCCGGCTGCGATACTTCGCAGGTGATGGAGCGACCGGAGGATCAGTTTCTCAATCGCCACCCTGGATACGCGATCGCCCTGCTGTGTCTCGTGGCTCTGGTGCTCGGTTTCTTGCTCGTGAAGACGATCCGCTGGCGCAGAGACCGCGAGGCCTATCTCAAGCAGGCCGGACGGCTGTCGGCGACAAGCAGGTTCCATCCGTCCCCGGTATACGCCCGTGGGTTGGTAGCGGTCGGATGGCCGATCTTCGTCGGCTTCCTCCTGATCCTTGGGCTTGGGCTGTGGGACAGCCTGTTTCACACGAGCTTCGACGGGGAAATCTGGATTCTGTTCGCGTCACAGGTCTTCCTCTGGGCGGGCCTGATCCTCCCCTACTTCTACTGGCCCCGTGTGGCCATGCCGCCCCATGCCCGAGGAGACATGTCGCCGTTCCAGGTTCGCAGGCTGCGTCGACAGCGGGAACCCGGGCATTGAGCACAGGCTCGCGCCCACGCCTCTCAGCGGCGGATTGGGAGGATGCGTCCCCAATTGCCGCTCGTAGTGCGGTCCGATATCCAGTCTGGCTGCGGCCCCACGTACGTGATGATGGGCCCGTGCAAACCGACCTGCCTGACGACGTCGACCCCGACCTGTGGTTTCCATGTAGCGACGTTCCCGGCGAGCGTGACTATCTGTACGCGGCGGCCTGGCACACCTTTCCTGGGCGGATGGGCGCGTACTGCCCGGCCAAGAAGGTGTACTTCCGAGCGAGCGCCAGTGACATCTCCGATGACGCTTCCCCGGCGACGAAGTACTGGGTTCGCGGATACCTCGCAGGGAGCCTGCCAGCCCCAGCAGACCCAGAGATGGGCGACGAAGCCCGGGGCAAGTGGAAGGCGAGGGCGGCCGAGTTCTTTGCCACGGGCCACTGGTCCTCCGATGAGGAGACGGCATAGCCCAAGACGCCCGCAACTGCCGCAGTCCGGGAACCGCCGGCCCGAGGCTGGAGCGTGGTGGAGTGGAGGGCTGCGTCGGAGCGGTGTGCCGTGGATTCCCACTGGATATCCGGTGGAGCCTGAGCGGCCGGAAGTGGTTGGGTCCTGTTCAATGCTTCGCTGACACGGCCCGGCACAGTGCGAAGCGCAAGGTACGAATCGCAGGTGCGGTCCAACGCGGTGTCGTCGAGTGATGGAGGTGATCGCGGTGGGTGGTTATGGGGAGCTCTCCGACGTGTACGAGTGGCTGATCGGGGACGACAAGTTGACCCCCGCCAAGGCAGCCGCGTTCTACTACAGCGATGTCGTGGGTTCTCTGCCGGCCAACGCGCGTGTCCTCGACTGCGCGTGTGGAACCGGCCAGCTCGCCGTCGGTCTCGCGGGGCTCGGCCTTGACGTGGTCGCCGCAGACGCCAGCGATGGGATGGTTCGCCGGACCGAGAAGGTCGCCAGTGAGCAGGGTGTCTCGCTTCGAGCGCTCTGCGCGAGCTGGGACGAGCTACCCGACCACCTGGAGGACTCCACGTTCGATCTGGTTTTCTGTGTCGGCAACTCGCTCGGGCACGCCGAGGGCGCAGCCGGGCGCCTGAGCGCACTGGAAGCGATGTCGCGGCTGCTGCGCCCGGGCGGACGCCTCGTGCTTACGTCACGCAACTGGGAGCTCGTACGCTCCGCCGGCTCACGGGTAGAGGTCCGCGATCGACTCATCCGCCGCAACGACCTCGATGCGGTCGTCAGCTACTACTGGCAGATCGAGCAGCGCTGGGAGCAGGAGCACTTCCTCGAGATCGTGGTCGCCCAGATCGAGCCAGATGGGGCAGTGCGAGCATGCTCGGAGCGATTGTCCATCTGGCCCTACCGGTACGAGGACCTCGTGGCGCAGTTGCGGAGCGTCGGGCTCCAGGTGCAGTCCACCACCTTCGACCCCGAGAGCGATGGATACCTGGTGGTCGCCAGCCGCGACCAGGCGCGAGGCACGCCCGACCCGGCGCGCTGATCCGCTTGTCGTCCGGCCGCCACCCGATCCGTCCTCATCTGCCGCGGATAGTGAATCCATAGCTAAAGCACAATCGAACCAACCCCTGTG
>DAORUI010000202.1:0-2853 GCA_035433085.1 Propionicimonas sp.
TGTTCGCCAACACCGTGTCGTAGGTGCGGCCACGGATCGCGTCGTGGTGTTCCCGTGTTCCGTCGAGGCTGACCAGGACCAGGTCGGCCGCCGGCACGTCGAGTCCGCGCGTCCCATTGGTGACGATGCCGACCCAGTAGAAACCGATGGCTCGGGCCTCGGCGATGACATCGCGGAGCGTCCGCTTCCCGTCGTGCCACAGCAGCGGCTCCCCACCGTAGAGAAGGAGGATCCGCACCCCCTGGGCGTACAGGCTGCGGAGGTCCTGCTGCAGGATCGGGAAGCGATAGTCGATCCGGCGCAGGTTAGCCACCGCGCAATGCCGGCAGGCGAGGTTGCACCGGTCGGTCACGATCAGCGAGCCGACAATCGGACCCCGTCTCCGGAACAGGAGCGTGGACAGCCCGAACCACCCCAGCGCCAGCCCCGCTTTCAGTCGCGGACGGGCAGGGCGGACGGCGACCGGCGCGCTCATGATGCGACGTCCGGCCCCTCGTCGAGGATCCGTGACATCGCCCGGAACTGGGACTCGTCGAGTTCCCCTCGCGCGAAGCGCTCGCGCAGCACCGCCATCGCGGGGTCGTCGCTCGCGCCGGCACGCTGCCCTTTCGGCCATCGTGCGTCCAGCTCCCGTTTGGCCACCACGAGCGCGGCGGCCCAGAAGGCGAGGTAGGCGGCCATCGAGATGAGCCCGGTGACGCGCGACCCCGAGCCGGAAAGCAACCGGCCGCTCGGACCGTAGAACGGGTGCACTCCGATCACCCCCACACGTCGATACAACTTCAGCGTAGACCCGACGCGACTTATGGAAGCCGATGCGAAGAAGGCGATCAGAGCGGAGCAATGGCTCCCAGCGAGCACCCGTCAGAACCCCCCGGCGGGACTACAATTGATGCTGCGGGAGCCGGTCCGGTCACCGCTCCCGGTCACCACTTGGCCTCCCGCAGGGGGTTCGGCAATGACCGATCAGGAACTCGCCGCCCGCTGGGACGCCGACCACCGCCTCGCCGCGATCGTCTCGTTCGTCGCAGGTGCGGTCGTCGTTGTGGGTACGGCTCTGCTGTTCAGCATTGGGCTGGCACCAATCGAGGAGATCAACCAGGGGCAGGCCACCAGTGCGTTCGCAGTCACGCTGGTCGCCGGCCTGATGATTCTGGTCGACGTCGCGCTGCTCGCGTTCGTCGTGGGGCTGGGCCACGCGCTCATTGAGGGCCGACCGTTCGTCCTGGCCCTGAGCACTGCGGTGGCCACCCTGGCCACAACCGCGTCCGCCACGCTGCATCTGATCTGGGGTAACGTCGCGGCGGCGCTGGAAATGGAGCTCCCGGCAGGACTCGTCCAGTTCGTGACCTGGCTGGCGGCCAACCTGTGGCTCCTGCCGCTGTTCGCGCTGCTGGTAGGGGCAACGCTGCTCGCGCTGTCGCTGGCCCTGCACACCAGCGACTTCAAGTTCGCGCGGCGGCTCGGCACGGCGTCCGCCGTGGTCGGCGGCATTCTCTGCGTGCTCGCGCCGTTCACCGGTTACGATCCCGGACAGCCGGCCTGGTTGGCGGTCGCGGTGACGATGGTGGCTGCCGTTGGGATCAGTGCGCTACTGCTGGTTGCCCTGGTCAAGCTCGGCATGATGCTCCGAGTAGCGCGATCGGTCGAGCTCGCCAAGGGGACGCTGAACTGAGAAACACACTGCCTCCCCGGTTGGGCAGGGTGATCTGCGCGCCAACAGCTCGCTCGACGGCTTGCCCGAGGACGAGACCCGAAGGCACCGGTCTCGCCATCGCCGTCGCGGTCGGCCGCGCCGAGCGCGAGGAATCATGCCGTGTTGCCCGGCAAGCCGACACTCGAACACGTTCGGGTAACGCAGGCAACGGCGCGTCGCAGGGGTGGTGACGCCAGACCCCGGGTGGTAGCGTGCGGGATTGGCGCGAGCGCGCTGAGAGCTTCGTGAAAGGAGGTCGAGATGTCACCCAAGGTCCTTGGGCTGTTGCCGACCGCCCATTCATTCGAGGCTCCCGCCGCCTGACAATCGCCCGGACGGGTGCCTCCTCCCGCAGGAGAAACACCCTTGTCACACCCTGATTCGTCCTTCGACTGGGACGAGCTCATCTTCGCTGCGCACGACGACAACCTGGCCGACAACCAGCGTTGGTCCACTTGGGACAGCATCGAGCGACTCTGCCGTGGCCCCGAGCCGTGGCCCGACTGGCTGGTCACCCGCGCCGCGATCGATACCGACCTCGGCGTGATCAAGACCGGCAAGGAGGCCGACGTGTCGCTGCTCGAACGCGCGTCCGCCGACGACCCGGGCGACCGCTGCGTGCTCGCAGCCAAGCGCTACCGATCCTCCGGTCACCGGCTCTTCCATCGTGATGGCGGCTACACCGAGGGACGCCGGATTCGGAACAGCCGCGACACCCGGGCGATGGCCCGCAAGTCCGACCACGGCCGCGCCGTCGAAGCCGGCCTGTGGGCCAATGCCGAGTGGATGGCCCTGAACCGGCTGCACCTGGCCGGCGTCCGCGTCCCCTACCCGGTTCAGATAGACGGCAACGAGATCCTGATGGAGTACATCGCCGATGGGGAGACCGCCGCCCCGCGGTTGCACCAGACCAGACCGTCGGGCGTCGAGCTCGAATCGTTGTTCGACCAACTGCTGGACGCGCTCTGGACGATGGCGGCTCTCGGCGTCGTCCACGGCGACCTGAGTCCGTACAACACCCTGGTGACCGGGGTGGGCCGCGGCGATCCACGACTGGTGATCATCGACGTGCCCCAGCTGGTCGACCTCTACGCCAACCCGAACGCCGAGACCTTCCTGCGGCGGGACTGCGGGAACATGGCGGCCTGGTTCACCGC
>DAORUI010000203.1:0-2845 GCA_035433085.1 Propionicimonas sp.
ATCCGCGGCATGACAGGACGAGTTCGGCCAAGGTGGCGGCGCGACTCCGGGGTCTACTTCCAGCCCTTCTCGAACCCATACGGGACGACCCGTGAATCGCCTTACCGGCTGGACGGCCGCCGAGTGGAGGGTAGCGACTGGCGGCACTTCACGGCGCGGCCATTTCCCACGCCGATCTTGATACGCACCAACCGCGGCATGAGAGTGCGATCGCGTTGCCGGCCCCTACTTGCTGCCAATCGCAGGAAGGTCGATGACCTGGCGGATTATCCGGCGGCCCCTGAGGCGGGCCTTGAGGCGACGAAGAGGCCAGGTGCCGCCATAGTTCTCGCGAGGACTCGGTCCGTCTGGGTCGATCACGAGAGTGGATCGGACGACGCTGTCACCGGCGCGGTCCAAGGTCACCCGAGTGGGCCCGAGCGTGGCTGCGGCGGCCAGGTCGATTCGCTCCTGAAGTGCCTCGGGGCGCTCTTCGTCGTCATACGCGAAGTCGACGCTGTCGTGACCCGCGAACTCGAAAAAGAAGACCTCCGCCCCCGCGAAAACTCGGACAGTCGCTGTCCGCTCGGGGGAGGCCACGGGAGACAGGGTCACCACAAGGTCCTCGCCCGGAATCCTTCCCGATGTCAACGTCCACCCGTGCGCCGGATGCCGGGCCATGAGTCCCGGAATGAGGGCGGCAAGTTCCGGTGTGTCCACAGGCGGCAGTCAAACACGACCGGGGGCGAAGCGCGACTTGCCCCACCTCTCCGATAGTCCTCGCGCGGAACGCGGCATGACAGGCCACGAGACTGCCCGGTTGGAGGGTGGCACGTGAGCTGATGCCATGCCGGGGTGTCCCGGCACGGTTCAAGCCATGACGACCGCGACCGTGCTCGGGCAGCCCCGCCCCGCTTCCCCGCCGGCGCATTCTGCTGCGCAAGCATGTAGCACGCAGATACCGTCGAAGTCATGACCACGGCGAAGCCGAGGACCGCGCGTCCACCGGCGGTGGACAAGAGGCTCCTGTCGGCCGACGACTACGAGCAGTACCAGACGTTCTCGAGGCGGTGGAACCGGGGACCGACCCTCCGTGAGCAGCCAGGGATCGTTGTTTTCACTGCGATCATCTTCGTCGCCGGGGGCGGGTTCATTGCCGCCGTTGCCTCGGTCGATGGTCTTCCACCTGAGCAGGTGAACCGCATCATGACGCCGGTGTGCGCACTGCTGGCGGTTCTGACCGTGTTGTTCGTGTGGTTCGCGTTGCGTTCACGTCGGCGGTGGCGCATCAAGCTGAATGCTGAGGCGGAGACGTTCCTGAGGGAGCGGATCAAGGACGCCCCATCCGGTGACCGGGACGACGACGAGGGCGGCATCTCCTATTGGTGGACGGGGAACTACGATCCCCGCCGCTACTACCAGTCATTCAGTGGGATGACCCGCGAGGAACGCGACTACATCAGCAGCGCGTACGACGACCTGGACACGTACGAGTCGAACCGCCCCGACTGAGCGGCCAGCGCCCTCATCGGCATGTGGGCGAACATCGAGGTGCGTCTCAGCGCCGCGAGACGGCATCCGAAGGTGGCCAGTCGGCGTCCCAGGGTGACGCGGTCGCCCTACTACCCGGGCCACGATCGCGGTTCACTGGCATCTCGGTTCAGGGTCAAACCCCATCGCGTCTAGTCTGCGCAGATGAGCGACGACGCTCCACGCGGCCCTGAGGAACTGTTCGACGGGTACCCGGACGGCCTTGCCATCTGTCGCCGGGTCCAGCAGGTGCTGTCCGCCTTTGCTCATGTGTCTGTGACGGTGACGAAGAGCCAGGTCGCCTTCCGGCGCCGTAAGGCCTTCGCCTTCGTATGGCGCCCGGGTCAGTACGTCTCGAGTGGGGTCCCCGCCGTGCTGTCAATCTCGCTGCCTCACGAGGTGATGTCCGATCGATTCAAGGAGATCGCCCACCCGGCGCCCAGGGTGTGGATGCACCACCTCGAGCTCCGCGACGTCAGCGAGGTCGATGACCAGGTCAGCGGTTGGCTCGCCAACGCTTACGAGGCTGCCAGGTGACTCGAACCAACGTGCGTGGAGCGTCTTGGACGTCTGACGCTTCGTCATGGGCACAGACCTGCGTCTGAAGGCCGCCTGCCGTCGCAATCCACTACCACGCCTGCCGGGTTCCGCCGATCCGATGGCTGATGGCATGCTTGGTAGGCCAGATGATCATCTGGAAGCCGGCGTCGCGCCACAGTGAGCGCGGCCGGTCGCCTGCTGCGCCGGGGGGCGGCCCGTCACAGCCACTAGACCAGCCAGGCTCCGTCCCGCATGATGGTGCGCCCCGCGATCTCGTTCGCTTCGCGCCATGCCTGGACCCGCACCGGTCGCAGCACGAGGAACATGTAACCGCTGCTCAGCCTTGGGTCCCAATCAGCTTGGGAGACGTAGGCGGCCGCCAAGGCAGTGTCAGCCTCCACGGCGAGCGTTGCCTCCAACGTGGCGTCGATCATGACCACGTCGCGTGTTGGTCCGATTGCCAACCGGGCCCGTCCTGACGCGGATAGGTTCCGCGCGGTGACGGAGCCGCCCTCGACGGCAATGACCGCTCGCTCGTCGATCCAGGCCAAGGACAGGGGAACCAGGTGCGGAACGTTTGATGGCGACGCAGTGGCGACCCACACGTCGACCGCGGGAGTGGCCAGCATGACGAGTGCGTCCGCCTTGCGCCTCGCCCGGGCACGAGCTGGCTGGCTTGACACGACACTATGGTGCCAGTTCTGCAGCGGGGCGAATGTCTTGAAGCAATACCCGCGTCTCAGCGCCGCCAGTGCACCCGGCCCGCTCTAGATCGGCAGGGCCCGAATCCGGATGT
>DAORUI010000204.1:0-2686 GCA_035433085.1 Propionicimonas sp.
ACGGGATTGCGAGTGGGCTCTGACATACGGCGATTGTCACTGAAGGCGGCAAATGAGGATGAGTCAGACGACGGCCACGCGGGCTGGGTCGATCGGATCCCAGTCAAGTTGCCAAAACTTCTCGAGGCCCTCGGCTTTGATGAAGAGGCGCTCGCTGTCGTGGATGGGGTACATGCCGGCGATGTTGATGACGTCCTGCGGGTCCGCGCCTTCCGGCGCCCCGAGGACGTTGAGGTAATCGGCTCGATCCATCACAGCGGGGGCGAACACGACGAAGGCGGTCATGGTGGTGTCCGTCGCGATGCGCTCACCGAAGTCGATGGTGTCGCCGTACGCGAAGGAGCACTCGTGAATCAGGCTGCTGGCCAGGTACCCAACCGCGTGAGCCCAGTGCTCGTCCTCAGAAGCCATGCTGATGCACAGCTCGGGTCGGCCAAGCCGCCACTGTTCGTTGTCGGCTGTAGACAGGCCGTAGGTGAGGCCGGTCAGCATGCCGGGCTCGGGCAGATCCCGATAGACGATGTTCGTGATCTTGTGCGGTCCGCCGCCTGGGAGATCGACCGGGTAGAACTGCGGCTCCACTCCTCCGCTCAGCCGATCCAGATGCGCGAGGTAACGCTCAACCCGGGTCGCCATGCGCCGAGGCTATCCGGACCTGCCGACCTGATGCGCTGGCACGAAGCAGAGGCACCATCTGCGGCATAGCGTGCGGTTCCAGCACACGCCAATGACCCTCCGGCCGCTACGGCAGGTCGCAGTGCATCTGCTCGAGCAGCACCTTGTCCTTATCGGTGTTGGGTAAGACCCACGCCTTGTCGTACAGCACCGGCAGCTTCACGTCCTCGGGGCCGCCCACGGTCACGATGTACGCCTTCTGCGACCCGCTCCTCAGCTCCACGTCCGTGCCGCGCTGCACATCACTGGCAACGGTGTCGGCATCGACCTCGTAGCCCTTCTCGGCCAGGCATCTACCGAGCGACTGCCCGGTCATCCGCTCCGCCGCCAAGGCCATCCCTGCCGCCCGCTGCTCCTCCTGGGTGGGCGGGCTCGAGCATGCCCCCACGGCCAGGACTGACACGGCAGTAGCGGCCAGGGCCAGGAAGGTACGCACCGGGAGAACCTAGCAACGCGCCGGCCTCCGCGCCCGCCGGGATCACCGCGCCGACGGCAAACGCTCACCGACAGCAGCCCTCGCCCTATCCGCGGCAGAAGAGGATGTGCTGGCTTAGCCGTGCTGCCACACCTTTCGGGCGGAGACCAAGCGCAGCAGCGCTAGGAGGGGGACGAGCAGCGCGGAGGGCACGACGCCCAGGAGCGCGCCGCCGATCACGGTGCCGAGGACGGAGGCGACCGCCATCGCGAGGGCGAAGTTCTTGCTCTCGGTCAGGACGGTGAAAGACCTGTCGCCGCTGTAGCGGGCGAACGCCGCGAGCGTGGTGGGCAGTGAAACCATCAGCGAAAGGCTGCCGGCGATCTTGATGTCGACGCCGTAGAGCAGCACGATCGTGGGGATCAGTAGCTCGCCGCCGGCCACGCCCATCAGGGCGGCGACGGCCCCGATCGCGGCGCCGACCACCACGCCGGCGACGGCCTGTACTGGCCCCTCAAGGGCAGCCGGCTGAATCTGCCCGAGACGGGTCGTCACCAGCGCCACCGCGATCAGGGCGAGCAGCACGGCCAGCACCCGGTACAGGGTGCAGGTGGCCATCCGGGTGGCCCAGATGGCACCGAGCTAGGCGCCGATCAGGAGTCCCAGACGCCGAGTGGTGCACGAGCGCCCTTCGCGAAAATCGAACCAGCGGCACCCCGTAGGTGGGCGACCAGCAGGGTTGCGGGTCAGCAGAACTCGTTGGCGACATCCATGAAGTCCTGCTCGGTCCAAAGCTTCTCCGTCACCGCCTCGCGCGGCTTCACAATTGGCCACCACACCTGCTTGTTGGAGCAGACGTCGTCCAGGGTTCCCTTCGACTTGGCATCGGAGAACAGCTTCGTGGCCTCGCGTCGCTTGCACTCCTGCCACCAGTCGACTCCCACCCCATCGGCCAGCGCTTCGTTGACAGTCCCCCCGTGAGCGAGCACATCGCCGGGAGGAACGATGCAGCCACGCGGCCACTCGCCCTGATCCGGAGTCGCGCCGGGCAGCGGCTCCTCCTCGCTTTCGCTGGCCTGGTCGTTCGAAAGAGGCTCCTCTTGCGGCGCGATCGCCTCCGTAGGAGCGCCCGTCGGCGAAGGAGTGGCCAGCATGGCGGAGGGCCGCGTGGTGGGCTTCGACGGCCCACTTTCAGTTCCGCAGGAACCGAGGAATGCCGCCGCTGCTGCGAGTGCCACGCCGAACGTGAGGGCCTTACGCATGTCGCTCCTTCTGATCGCGATTCGCCATAGCGCACCCTGCCACGGCGGATCCGCCACGTCAGCGAACTAGAGCATTCTCGACATGCGGAACGCGGTGATTCTCGACACCCAGGCCCGCCACCTGGTCGAGGAGGTCATCTGGCCTCGACGATGAGCGAGCCTACGTCGTGGTGCCGTGCCTTGGGCGGCTACTGCGAGCGTTGCGACCTGCTGGTCGGCCTGGATGGGCCGCATGTGAGCGCGGTGGACCGTGGCGACGGGGGCCGGCTCGTCGTTACGGTCTAGGAGACTGCTGAACAAGGCTGTGTTCGAGGTGACGTTTCGGTCGTGAGGA
>DAORUI010000205.1:0-2682 GCA_035433085.1 Propionicimonas sp.
GGCGAAGTTTCAGGATCCTCCACCGGGCACCGACCCGCTGGCGGCGACGCACGACCTGACTTTGTTCATTTCGTTAGTGCGTGAACCTCCGGTGCCCGAGTGCGTCGAGGATGGCTTGCTGGTCGTCGGGGATCGCCGGGCCGAAAGTCTGCTGGGTGCCGTTGATCGCGATGGTCGCTGAGCGCAGCGGTCGCAGTTGCCGGGTGACGTTGCGGATCGCGAGCCCGGTGCGGGCTTGGACCTCGCGGGCCAGTGCCAGTGCGGTGAACACGATGGTCAGGTGCGCCTCGATCGCCTCCTTGGTGTGGGCAAACATCGGCCTGGCACGAAGGTCGGTCTTGGACATCCGGAACGACGCTTCGACCTGCCACAGCGCGTGGTAGGAGCCGATGACCTCATCGGCGGGCATGACCTCGGTGGGGATGTTGGTGACGTGGCCCTTCAAACCCTCGAGTTTGCGGGCCCTGGCCAGTGACGCTTCGTCCAGGGTTCGGGCGCCGTTGCTGGTCTTGACGAACCTCGGGGTGCGAGCGGCCTTGTCTCCCGCGACCACGGCCTTGGCACGGTTCTCCTGCAGGGTCAGCGTCTTGGCGTCCCTGGCGGCGCGCTTGGCGGAGTACGCCCACACCGCCCGCCACGACCCGACGTGCTCGCCGGACTCCCACACCGGTTCCGCGCGCAGCGCCGGGTCGTTGTCCTTGTTGCGTCCCGTGCGCGGGGTGAGGGTGTCGATGACCTGACCGTCGGTGAACGCGTCACCGTGCCAGCGGAAGTGCGATGCGAGGTCGATGGGGGCCTTGCTCACCCGGGAGCCGACGATGAACCGCAGCCTCGCCTCGTCGAGCTCGCGCAGGTTCTTCGCGGACAGCATCCCGGCATCGGCGACCACGACCATGCCCTCGATCTGGTGGCGTTCCTGGAACGCCTTGACGATCGGGATGATCGTCAAGGTCTCGGCCTTGGCGCCATCGAAACAGCCAATCTGAAGCGGGAACCCGTTGCGGTCCACCAGCAGCCCGACCACCACTTGAGGGTCGACCCGGCGCTCCTTGGAGAAGCCGACCTTGCGCAGGGCGTCTTCCTTCTCCGCCTCGAAGTACAACGTCGTGACGTCATAGAGCACCAAAGACAGGTCCCCTGCCGTCGAGGCGTGCTCGAAGCACGCGGCGGCGACACGGTCGCGGTACCCACCGCGCTGGGCGCGCCCCAGCGTGCGCCGCATCGTCATGTAGCTCGCAGGGCGCTGGCCCAGGTCCCGCAGCACCCGCCCGACGTCCAGCAACGATGTTGGCTCCACAACCCGGGCGATCACCAGGTCCCGGAACACGCCGTCGCCGAGCGAGTCGAACCCCAGGTCGGCGTACACGCCCGCGAGGGCATCGAAAAGCACCCGGCTGTGCGTGCCCACCACCTGCCCCGGGCCCGCACGTGCGGGCTCGGCCACCGGTGCAGGGTCGAACAGCGACGTGCCTGGGCGGGCAGTGAGCAGAGAGGCGACCGGCGCCGACGGTTCCACCCCCAGATCCAGCGACCCCTGGGCCGGATCCTCGAGGAGCTCACGCGCCCGCGCCAGCAGCACCCCTAGCTCAGCCTCCGTGTGCGCCGAGCCGAGATGCTCCACGATCCGCTGACGTCCGGCTGCGTACTCCGCGATCTGCACCGCGGTCGCGCCTGAAGCTGTCGGCACCCGCCGGATGAAGGCCACAACGCGACTGTAGGCGACACGCTTAGTGCGTGAAACCGCCGCAACCCAGCGACATCACCGCAGGTCACAGCCCCGCAGAGTTCCAGACGTTGGCCGGGTGAACAAAGTCAGGTGGGTGTCGCTCGAACATGTATGCCTAGTTGGGGCGAGCGCTGCGTCATCTGACCATGGCGCAAGTGGCTATCGCCATCGGGTATCCCGCTTGCGCAGACCGGGCTTGCGAGCGGCTGCAAGGAGGAATCTGGGGTTGCCCCACAGGTAGCGTTTTGCGAGCCGCTTGGGCTCTGAAGCCAACCGGAATGCCCATTCGGTGCCAGATTTCTGCATCCACAGCGGTGCTTGAGGCTTGACTCCCGCGAGGAAGTCGAACGCGGCGCCCACGGCCATGGCCACGACAGGAACCGACCCGGCCAGCCGGGCGACCTCCCAGTCCTGCTTGGGGGTGCCCAGACCGACCCACACGATGGTCGCCCCAGAGTCCCGGATTCTGTAGTCCTGAGCGGCGACCTCCTCGGCCGACAACGCCCGGAACGGGGGGCTCTCAGCGCCGACAACGACTGCCAACGGCCACCGCTCAGCGATCACCGACTGCAGCGCGGCGAGGGTCTCTGGTGACCCGCCCAGCAGGTAGTGCCGCGGCCCGTCGGGGCCGGAGCCCTGCAGCACGGCCTCCATGACGTCCGGCCCGTAGACCCGGTCCCACGACTTGGCGACGGCCGGGTACCCGCGCCGTCCGACCCACGCCACGGGAACGCCGTCGGTGAACGCAACCGAGCCCGGCCGGGCGAGCAACTGACCGTATTGAACCTCGGAGTCAGCCAAGGCGATGGTGTAGGCGTTGGCGAAGTGGACCGGCAGGCCCGACGCGCCACCGCCCACGACGGCGGCCGATTCCAGCACGGCGCGGACGCAGTCCCCGAATGCCGCCACCCGGAACGGCACCGGACCGACCCGGTAGGTGGGCAGCGAGAGCAGGG
>DAORUI010000206.1:0-2672 GCA_035433085.1 Propionicimonas sp.
TATGGGAGTTCTGGCAGGGCCGCAAGAGTCGCCTGCACGATCGCGTCCGATTCCGCTTGGCGGACGGCACCTGGCTGAAGGAGCGCCTAGCCCCCTAGAGGAAACCCACCGCTCCCCTCCCGACTTGTCAGAATCTCACGGCGTTATAGCGCCGTGAGATTCTGACAAGTCGGGAGGGAGGGGAGTTTCGAGTTGGGCTACCAATGCTTCCAGGGGGGCGCCAAGGCGCCGGGGAACCACGTGGGCGGTGGTGGGACCGGTGAAGATGAACACGTGCTGGTCAGTGGTGATGACCTTCTCCACGGCGCTCAACGGGATCACCTCAGCTCGATGATCGACGGCGACGTGCAGACCGTCGGCGTCGAGCCAGAGCTTGCGCTCGGCTCCGGTCTGGGCCAGGGCCTGCCGCGCCTTGGCCAGGTAGGGGCGCGGCAGGAACCGTGCGATCACCGGCGCGAGGTGGCGCGATTGCCAGATGCCTACCGCGGCTAGCGTCCCGATTGCCAGCAGTTCGCCCATTCCGGCCCACGCGAACTCGCGGCCCAGGACCAGCGGGATCACGATTACCAGGGAAACCACCAGGTACGCGATCGTCCCCGAGACCCACGGCGCGATCAGCCGGATGCGCTCGATCCGTTGCGCCTCCTCCCCGGACTGCTGCGCGCGGAACGCGGCGAACGCTGCCAGGTCGGCTTCGGTGAGGCTGTACTCAAGCACGCGAAGAGGGTAGCCGACCGCAGACCTGAGCACGCCCAGGACAGGCCGAGCACTCGACTCACAGACCAGGGACGCCCAGATCCTTGAGCCGGGAACGCAGGTGACCGTAGGTGTCGCCGTTGGAGAAATAGACGCCGGTCAGCCCGGCCTCCTGCGCGCCTCGAACGTTGACTTCCATGTCGTCGACGAACACCGCCTCGTGCGGCTGGATGCCGAGGGTTTCGATGATGTGGCGGAAGAACGCCGGGTCGGGCTTTGCCAGCCCCACCTCGTAGGAGAAGAACTGGTGGTCGAAGTGCGAGTCGTAGGGCAGGTTCGCCTTGATGTGCGCGCCCCGATAGCTCTGCTGGTTCGTGGCCAGGGCGGTCACCACGCCGGCGGCGCGCACCCGGTCGACCAGCCGCAGCATGAAGTCGTCCACATCGATCCGGCACCACAACTCGATCAGGTCGTCAGCCGTGCACTCGCGCCCTCGTCGTTCGAGGATCTCGGTGAGCACCTCGCGCAGGTCGACCTCGCCGGTCAGCGTGGTCATCTCGCGGCGGAACGCCTCCTCGGCGAACCCCGGACCACCCAGCCGGGCGAACTCCGTCAGCCAGCCCGAGCGCGGGTACTGCACCACTCCGTCGGCGTCCATCAACAACGCACGGATCATCACATCGCCTTTCGGACTCGTCCTTACCGCGTGCGGGTACTGGATCGAGCCGGTTGTCAGTCGATCGAGCGCGCCGCACCCTTGTCTGCGCTGAGCGCCAGGGAGGCGTACACCTTCAGCGCCGTCGAAACCTCGCGGACGCGGTCCTTCGGCTTCCACCCGGCAGCGTCCTGGCGGGCGCGGCGCTCGGCGAGGGTGGCATCGTCAACCAGCACGTTGACGCTGCGGTCGGGGATCGAGATCTCGATGATGTCGCCGTCCTCGACCAGACCGATCAGGCCGCCGGCCGCAGCCTCGGGCGAGACGTGGCCGATCGACAGGCCGGACGAGCCGCCGGAGAAGCGACCGTCGGTGATCAAAGCGCACTTCGGACCGAGGCCGAGCCCCTTCAGGTAGGACGTGGGGTACAGCATCTCCTGCATCCCGGGGCCGCCCTTCGGGCCTTCGTAGCGGACGACCACCACGTCACCGGCCTGGACGCGCTTGCTCAGGATCGCCTCGACCGCAGCCTCCTGCGATTCGGCGACGATCGCCGGTCCGCGGAAGGTCCATTGGTCTTCGGGGACGCCGGCGGTCTTCACGATGCAACCGTCCTCGGCGAGGTTGCCCTTCAGCACCGCCAGCCCGCCGTCGGCGGTGTAGGCGTGTTCGACCGAGCGGATACAGCCGTCGGCGGCGTCGGTGTCGAGATCGGTCCAGCGATTGGTCGAGCTGAAGGCCTGCGTGGTGCGGACGCCGCCCGGCGCCGCGAACCAGAGGTCGTTCGGCGGGGCTGCGGATGCGCCGCTGCGGATGTCCCAGGTGTCCAGCCACTCGGCCAGCGAGTCGGAGTGGACGGCGTGCACGTTCTCGTCCAGCAGCCCGCCCCGGCGCAATTCGCCAAGGATCGCCGGCATGCCGCCGGCTCGGTGCACGTCCTCCATGTAGTACTTCGTAGTATTCGGTGCGACCTTGCTTAGGCATGGGGTCACCCGGGACAGCGCGTCGATGTCGGCCATCGTGAAGTCGACGCCGGCCTCCCGTGCCGCGGCGAGGATATGCAGCACCGTGTTGGTCGAACCGCCCATGGCGATGTCGAGCCGCATCGCGTTGGCGAACGCCGCTTTGGTCGCGATCGATCGCGGCAGCACCGACTCATCGTCCTGGCCGTAGTAGCGGCTGGCCAGTCGGACCACCAGGCGCCCGGCTTCAAGGAACAGTTCCTTCCGGGCCGCTGCAGTCGCCAGGGTCGAGCCGTTGCCGGGTAGCGAAAGGCCGAGCGCCTCGGTCAGGCAGTTCATCGAGTTGGCGGTGAACATGC
>DAORUI010000207.1:0-2625 GCA_035433085.1 Propionicimonas sp.
CGGCCGACTTGGCCGGACCCGGCAGGCCATTGAAGGCGCCCACCAGCCCCTTGAGGATTGGCAGTGCGACCTTACCGATGACCTTCACGACTCCGGTGGCCGTGCGGACCGCACCAGTCACACCGGCCATCACCGACATCGCTGTCTCTTTGATCTGCGGCCAGTTACGCATGAACGTCTCGGCGATGTTCTTGATGATCGGGGTGGCCGTCTTGCCGACCCACTCGACCGCCTGGCCGATCTTGGGGATCGCCTGTTCGCCGAACTTCTGCAAATGCGGCATCGCCTTGTCGACCAGGCCGCTCACTGCAGCGCCGACCTCTTCCTTCATGTTGTCGAACATGAGGCCGATCTTGGCGGTGGAGTCTGCCGACTTCTCAGCGGTCCCACCGAACTGGGTTTCCAGCTCCTTGAGGATGATGCCCTGGGCGCCGGTCACGTCGCCCGAGGCGATCATCGCCTTGGCCTGCTCCTTCTGCTGGGCGGTGAACTGGACGCCCGCCCTCGACAGCGAGGTCATGCCCTTCACGGGGTCGTTGAGGGCCTTGCCGAGCTGCATGCTGGCGCTCTTGGCGTCCCCGCCAAGCACGGCGGCCATGTCGAACGCCAGCCCGGTGGCCTTGTCGAACTCCTTGCCGGACACTTTCGTGAACGTCAAGAGCACCGATTGGGCCTCGACGATCTCCTGGGCGTCGACGCCGATCTTCATCTCCATCGCGTCGGCCGCCGACTTGAGACCTGCCACGGTCTTGCCGGATGCGCCGCCGGTCGTCTTCAGCTGCTGGGTCATGTTCGCCAGCGTGCTGTTCATGGCCTGCGCGTCGAGAGTGCCCTGCTTGATCCAATCGAACGCTTTCACGCCGAGGCCGAGGCCGAGCAGTGGACCGGCTACCTTGCCGATCCCTTTGAGTCCGCCGGTGAACTTCTGACGGAACCCCTTGGCGGCAACCTGCCCGCCGTCGGTTCCGGCGCCGCCCATGGTGGAGGTGATGTCCTTGCCGAGGCCCTTGGTGCTGGCCTGGATATTGACGTAGGCGGTTGCCAGCTCAACGGACACGGTTGACACCTCCCTTCGGCTTCACGGTCGATCCCCAGTTGTCGAGGATCTGGCGCATCTCGGCTATCGGACGGGCCTTGCCGATCCTCTGGGTGCGATCGTCGGTCGGGTCACCGGGCAGGCGGAGCGGCTGAGGTTTGCGCCCCTTGCCGCCACCGCGCTGCCAGTTGGCCGCCATGAGCTGGTTGATCGCCAGCGCCAATAGCCGGTGCTCAAGGTGCGGGAGTGGCGACCCGTCGTTGAGCGCGCGGACGGTCCAGCTGTCCGATGGCAGGTGGGAGACGAGCACGCCAAACCGACGCCACGTCAGCGCGGGGGAGCCGACGGACACAAGTGGGAGATGGTAGTACCGCTGGAAGTCTGCCTCGATGGCTTCGCCGTGCTCGCGGATGAGCTCGACTAGCCCTCGGGTTTTCCCGCGTCAACGTCCAGGCCGTAGTGCTTCTGCCACGCCTCGACCAGGGCGCCCATCTGGGGTGGGGTGAATGGCTTGGGGGATTCATCGAGGCGCGCGTACTGACGTGCGCCCAGCATCGCTTTGAGCGCCCCCGCCACGTCATCGCCGGTGATGCGGACGAGAACCTTCAGGTTCGCCACCGAGTCATTGACCGTGTACAGCACGCCGTCGAATGTGAACTCGAACGGCGGGAACCCCTTAAAGCCGGGGTCGTTCTCGGCTTCGGCCTGGATGGCATCGAGGTCCAGCGACATCAGGCGGCCGTCCCGTTGTACAGGTACGCCTTGACGCCGCTGGCGTCCGGGTAGCAGGTGATGGTGATCTCGTGGCCGACCTCTTCACCGGCCGCATAGACCACATCACCGATCTCGTGGACCTGGCCGTCGGGGATCACCAGGCGGATCAGGTTCTCGCCGTCCACGACGTTGAACACCCACGCGGAGGCGGGCAAGGTCGCCCCGGTGATGAGGGTGGTGCCGGTCGTGTGGTTGCCGTACACCGTCTCCAGTGTCTCGGGGTTCACCTCGATCAGCTTCAGCTGGTACGTCAGCTTGTGGGAGGTCTGCACCTCGCGCACGATGTCGGAACCCTGCCACGCGGTGATGTCGGTGGTGTCCTTGTCGATGGACTGCGTGATGCCGTCCTCGCCGACGTAGCCCTGATCCTTCAGGGCTACGTTGAGAACGCCGTCGACGGTGGTGGGGACGGTCGTGCCGGAGACGCCACGGTAGACGCCTCCGGTGACTGCCACGCGTACGTTTGCTCTGGTCAATGCCATGGTGTGCTCCTATTCGATGCGGGTCACGACGGACGCCGTGAGGGTGTGTCGGGGGTTGGTGGTGGATGGATCGGGGAGATCGGCGGGGCCCGCGAACTCGTCGTACCGACGGAGCCCGGCGCGGCCCTGCTCGGCCGCTTCGATGACCGCCAGGCGGGCCGACTGCAACAGCTGGAACGATTCGGTGGTGGTCGGTGCCCACGCTTCGATCGTCACGGTCGGGTTGTCGGAGGCGACACCCTTGGACGGGCCACCGGTGCGGCGCACCACGACGGACGGGTCGGAGTCTTTGGTGGCTGTGGGGCTGCGTCGTGACGACACGGGCACGCCGAG
>DAORUI010000208.1:0-1964 GCA_035433085.1 Propionicimonas sp.
CCGCGGCGTAATGCGCGCATAACTATGTTCCCTTGGGGTGGGTGGCCGGGAGGGGTTGCCCGACGGGAAAAGTATGGCGAATCAGCAGCACATTAGGCGAGCCCAATCCGTCACTAACCCGCGTGTGATTTCCCGCACCACGGACGGAGGGTCTAGACGAGCTCGATCAGCGATGGTTCCGCCGATTCTGACCAGGCTGGTTCGTGAACGGCGCGCCGGGTTAGGGTGATGCCCACTTCCGAGTTGCGCCGGCCGAGTTCTGGTGCAGGCCGAACCCGAGAGGCACCCCATGTTCGCGAGACTCGTCCCCGCGGTTGCGGCGCTGCTTTCACTCTCGCTGCTGTGGAGCGGTCCGGTGCCCCAGGCGGAGGCCAAGCGCCCCGCTGCCCCGGCGAGTCTGGCCACCAACGCCATCGATGCCCATCTCGGCTACCTCGCCCAGTCGACCTGCTCGCCGTCCCCCAAGCCAGGGACGACCGCGCTGCTCAAGCTGCTGATCAAGACCTGGGGAGGCAAGTCGTCCGGCATCTACCGCGGGTGCAGCGTGGGCGGTACCTCCGAACACAAGGAGGGACGCGCCCTCGACTGGCGGATGGACATGAAGTCCAAATCACAACGCACCCGCGTCGACCAGGCGCTGAAGTGGCTGACCGCCAACAACGGCGAAGTCGCCTACCGCCTGGGCGTGATGTACATCATCTGGAACCAGCAGATCTGGTCGATCTACTACCCCGAACTGGGCTGGCGGAAGATGCCCAGTCGCGGTTCCTACACCGCCAACCACAAGAACCACGTGCACATCTCGCTGTCCTGGGACGGCGCGATGAAGCAGACCTCCTGGTGGACCGGCGTCGCGATCACCGACCCGATCAACTCCAAGTGCGGGGTCAACGGTGCGCGGGCCTGCCTGCCCACGATCGCCCGGACGAGCGCAGTCTGGCCGTACCAGGCCACGGTCGTGCCGGCCACCTTCATGCCCTACCCCTGGATCAAACCCGGGATCGGCGGCAGTCCGCAGGTCGGCCGCACGCTGACCGTCGTTCCCGGCACCTGGGTGCCAGCGGACGCCGCTCTAACTTTCCAGTGGACGGCCGACAAGTCGCCGATCGCCGGCGCCAACCAACCGACCTACGTCGTCACGACCGCCGACGTGGGCAAGGAGATCCGGGTCGTGGTGACCGCCACCTCGGCCACGGGCGTGGTCACCAAGACCTCGGACGAACTCGCTGAGGTCTACCGCGGACGCTTCTCCAATGCCGTCCCAGCCATCGTTGGCACGATCGCGCCAGGCCAGAGCGTCCAGGCCGACCTCAGCTCCTGGACGCCGGCACCGACCAAGGTCACCTACCGCTGGCTCCGCAACGGCAAGGCGATCACGGGCGCGACCGGGGCCGCCTACACCGTCAGCGCAGCCGACCTGAAGAAGAACCTCTCGGTACGCGTCACCGCCAGCCGCACCGGCTACTACGCGCTCATTGCCACCTCGGCCGCCGCCAAGGTCGCGCCGGCATTCGCGTCCGCTCCGGTGCCGACCATCGAGGGGACGCCGGTCGCCGGTCAGACGCTGACAGCCAACACCGGCGCGTGGTCGCCCGCACCCAGTTCACTGAGCCTGCAGTGGCTCGTGGACGGTAGCCCGCTGGCCGGTGCCACCGGAGCGACCCTGGCTCTCACGACTGAGCTTGTCGGACGCGTTGTCTCGGTGCGGGTAACCGCCGGGCTGGTTGGTTACGCCTCGGTGAGCACCGTGTCGGTGCCGGTCACCGTCGCCGCCCCGGTTGTGGACACGCCGGCACCGCCCGTCCTGGAGACTCCGGTCCCGGCTGTGGAGTCCCCAGTGCCGCAGTCCGAGAGCCCCGCAGGCCCTCTTGATAGCGACTCCGGACCGAAGACCAACAGTTAGGGGTGGCGGCGGCCCTTCGTGACGGCTTGCTCGTTCCTCGCAAGCCTCCTCAGGGACCGTT